>CASESB010000089.1 GCA_949290475.1 uncultured Bacillota bacterium | reverse complement strand
ATTTCATGCAATTTATGGATGCTTGCATGAAATTTATGGACATTTGCATAGGGTTCATGGGTGTTTGCATAGGAATTTATGAGCATTTGCAGTTGTTGCAGCCTTTCACATCAGGCAACTGCAAAAGTCAATGGGATAGAGAGTATTTCACAATACTTCACCTTTTTTGTAAAGACATTTAATGGGCACGACAGGGTGCGAGATACCGCAAACGTTGGAAATTTTGCAGTCACAGAGCGGATACATACGAAACAACTGTAATCTCGCATCATGGGGCTGCCGCCATCTGGAAAGAATCCAATTCATACATACGAAACAACTGCAAACTCGCCGCTGATGGGAGATCCTGCCACATAACAGAAAAGAATCATCTCCCTCAGATGATCGAATTTGCGTTAAATTGATGTAAAATGAAAGAAAATGATTGACTTTGCGTGAGAAAGTGCTATCATTTAAGTATGGAGGCGGGTGCTATGTTACAGGAAGAGAGATTCAACAGAATACTGGAAGAATTATCGCTCAGGGGGGCTGTAAAGAGCATCAACCTTGCAGAGATGCTGGACGTCAGCGAATCTACGGTTCGCAGAGACATAAACGAGCTGGAACGCAGCGGCAAATTGCGAAAGGTGTTCGGCGGCGCTGTGCCGGTGAAGGACGCCATTAAGGGCGGCGGCGTGAACAGCTTCGTGACCGACCATGAGGGGCATGTAGAGGAAAAAGAAGCCATAGCGCGATATGCTGCAGGACTGATAGAGGACGGAGATCTCGTCTTCATCGACGCCGGCTCGACGACGGAAAAGCTGGTGGAGCACATAGACAACAGCAAGGCTTCGTACATGACAAACGGACTGATCCACGCGCAGAAGCTGGCCCGCAAGGGTCTGGACGTCAGCGTGGTCAGCGGCAGGGTAAAGGGCGGGCGGCTTTCTGTCATAGGCTCGAGAGCCGTCAAGTCGATGGCCAGCTACAACTTCACCAAGTGCTTCATGGGCACTAACGGGATAAACGAGGAAAAGGGCTTCACGACGCCCGACCTCGACGAGGCCATGGTCAAGGAAGAGGCGGTCAGGCTGTCGAGGAAGGTCTACGTTCTCGCTGATTCCTCAAAGTTCGGCCGCATATCATCGGCCACATTCGCAGGGCTTGCGGGCGCCTGTATCATAACGGATAAATTGGCAGACGAGGCGTACAGGGGGTACGCTGAAGTGATAGAAGTGCTATAAGGAGGGTATTAAAATGAGTATCAAAGTAGCGATCAACGGATTCGGAAGGATAGGAAGGCTGGCCTTCAGAAGGATATTCGGCGACAGTGATTTCGAGGTGGTAGCGATCAACGATCTGACGAAGCCGGAGATGCTGGCCTACCTTTTGAAATACGACAGCGTACAGGGTGCATACAGCGGACATGTAGTCGAGAATTCGGACGACAGCATCACCGTTGACGGCAAGACGATACCTGTCTTTGCATCGCCTGATCCGTCTGAGCTGCCGTGGGGTAAGCTCGGCGTAGACATCGTTCTGGAATGTACCGGCTTCTTCGCCTCCAAGGCTAAATCCCAGGCCCATATAGACGCCGGAGCAAAGAAGGTGCTGATCTCAGCCCCTGCAGGCAATGATTTGCCGACGATAGTTTATGGCGTCAACCACGACATACTGACAAAGGAAGATAAAATAGTATCGGGAGCCAGCTGCACGACCAACTGTCTGGCGCCTATGGCCAAGGCGCTCAATGATTACAGAGAGCTTAGAACCGGCTTCATGACTACGATACACGCATATACGGGCGATCAGATGATCCTGGACGGACCTCACAGAAAGGGAGATTTCAGAAGGGCGAGAGCGGGAGCCGTCAATATCGTGCCTAACAGCACGGGAGCGGCCAAGGCGATAGGTCTCGTCATCCCGGAGCTGGCCGGCAAGCTGATAGGCTCGGCGCAGAGAGTTCCTGTGCCGTCGGGCTCGATAACGATACTCGACGCCACGCTTAAGGACATGACGGACAGCGTATCAGTAGAAGGCATCAATGCGGCCATGAAGGCCGAATCCAATGACTCCTTCGGTTATACAGAGGAACAGCTGGTATCGAGCGATATCATCGGCATGTCGTACGGCTCGCTTTTCGATGCGACCCAGACGCTGGCTGAGAAGTGCGGCACGCATATATATGAAGTCAGAGTAGTTGCCTGGTACGACAACGAGATGAGCTATACGTCGCAGCTCATCAAGACGCTGAAGCACATGGGAACATTGCTCTAGGTGAAAGGAACGAATGGTGATAAATGCGAAGAAGCCGGAAAGTGTGAGCTTTCCGGCTTATTCGTGCTGTTGTATTTACGGCTAAAAAAGGGTGGTAACATGTTTTAGATGGTAGTAACGTACTCGTTCATCGGCTTTACCATGTAGCTGCTGTAAGGCAGCCTGTCTGTGCTGACATATCCGGCTTCCGCATCTATAAGCTGCGGTATCCTGTTAACGATGTCGGCGCATGTCAGCTCTACTGTGGCCGGCTTATTGACGATGACGGTAGTTTCCGGTTCTCCGTAGAAGGTCCATTCGTTCTTGTCGAACTCATCAGGTGAATATACCTTGCCGATGCATTCGGTTTCCAGCGTGATACCTTCGGCAGTCTCCGTCGTAACGATGGCTGACATCCCCGTAGCGTCTCCGGCCTTTATGGTCATACCCAGAGTTTCGGATCTGAGATCCTTTTCGTAAGTATGGGGCACGCATTTCTGCGTCTGGGATGTCACCGTGAGCCCGAGTCTGCTGCAGAGCCAGCCGTTCTGGTTCCACATATATGACGGTATATATTCGCCCTTTTCTACGAGAGCTCCGATCTCATCGGACGACAGGCTGTTGTAGCAGCCGATTTCCTTTTCAAACTCATCTATGGTGAGTCCGGCTCCATGGCCCTGAGCCAGGGCGATGCCGTAGTCCTCAACGTTGTAGCTGCTGCTGCCCTTTATTTTAGTGATGTTAGCCATCGAGGCGGCAACGTTCGTTATCATGGTTCCCCAGTAGAGATCAGGGTAACCGCTGCCGCAGAGCGTACAGCCGTGCTCCTTGGCCAGAGCGTCAAGCTCCTTCGTTATATCAGGTGAAGAGTTCCACGGATACAGGGCTTCTTCGCAGGTCGTGATAGCGTTGACGCCGTTAGTCGCGCATATGGTGAAGGCTTCCTTAAGCTCCGCCATCGTGCTGCGCGTGGCGATCACGCATACATCCGGCTTCGTGGCCTTTATCACGCTGTCGGCTTCCGCTGCCGGCGAAATGGTCACGCCGACGTCGCCGCCGCCGATGACAAAGCCGACGTCTTTGCCGATCACATCAGGATTCATATCGAAGGCCGCAACGAGCTCGCCGCCCTTTTCCAGGACGTAACGCATCAGGTATTTGCTCATCTTGCCGCATCCGTACTGTGCTACTCTTATCTTTCTCTTCATGGTGATCCCTCCTCTCATGAAGTTCGCAGATCGGGGGTTTTCTTCCGTATAAAAAGAATAGACCTTGAAGCAGGTATAAAGTCAAGGCCTTTTGAGAAAATATTTTTACGTTCAAATGCTTATCTTTCCGTATCGACCGGAATCTCCAGCTTGTAGAACATGTTACGCGGACCGTCTCTGAACACGGGGAAGTCCACCAGCACCTCGCAGAGATAATCGCCGCAGACCCTGAGTCCGTGGGATTCTATGTAATCGAGCATCCTGCGGGCGTTTTCCGTCTCCGTGTAAAAGTCGTCGGAGCATATGCAGCAGTACATCGAGGCCGGCAGCACCTCGGGCTCCATCTCCTTTTCTCCCGGATCGACGAAGAGAAAGACCTCGTTGGCGGAAAAATCACCGCTGAGCAGAGCCTCGCGGCGCATGATGGTGCCGACGTTGCAGAAGTAGCTCATGTCGAATTCCTCGTCCGAAAGGTGTATCTTCAGCTCCCGGAGCATGTATTCATAGCCCAGATGGAGATGGTCCTGGTTGAAGTAGTCCGTGTCGGTGGTGTAGCTGTATATGTATCTGTCGGGGATGTATTCCATGAAAATCTGCTGATCCTTGGGCAGAGTTTCGTATTTCCTGTAGTTTTCGAGCAGCCTGGTGATGCCGCGCCTGCGGCTGGTGAGAGCTTCGATCTGCTGATTGATCGTGTGGCGCTGCTGACTGAGGAAGGCTTTGATGGCGGCGGTATCCTCGCTGTCCAGCGTGTCGCGGATCTGTCTCAGCGTCATACCGCAGTCCTTCATGTACTGAATCATGTCCAGCCGCGCGGACTGGCTGATATGGTAGTAGCGATATCCCGTATCGGGATCCGTTATCATCGGTGTAAGCAGACCGTCTCTGTCGTAGAGGCGAAGCGTCTGGGTGGAAACGCGGTTCAATCCGGCCATTTGGCCGATAGTCAGCTTGGTAAGATCCATGATGCCCTCCTGTAATGCGTGTGCCTTTAGTATGTGCAATGCGTAATGCACGTCCGCTCAAACCCCTCCTATGATTATACGTTAAAGGGCTGCGCGGCGCAAGTGCGCGGCGTAAGTGCGTGACGCAAGGGACGCGCTGCCCGG
>CASESB010000088.1 GCA_949290475.1 uncultured Bacillota bacterium | reverse complement strand
CCTGCGTGAAGCTGCAGCGTTTCAAAATGGTAATCGGTTTTCATCTGTCATATCCTTTCAGTCGAATGTCTTCGGGCGAATGTATGCAGACTAATGTCCTGCGGTCGGACAGTCGCATGTCAAACGCTCAGACGGATCGGTTTATCAGATCCTCGAGCGTAATGTTTTCAAAATAGTTGTCGATGATGCCGTACACTTTCGTCCACATCGGCAGAGTGAGACAGTCCGCGGCTCGCGGGCATTTGTCGTGTTCACCCTTGAGACATGCGACCGGCGCCAGAGTGCCCTCTGTGAGCTTCAATATGCTGCCGACCGTGTAGTCTGACGGCGCGCCGGCGAGTTTGTATCCGCCGCCCTTGCCGCGGAGACCTACGATCATGCCGTCGTTTACGAGTATTTTTGTGATTGATTCAAGGTACTTTTCGGATATCCCCTGATCCTCTGATATCTTTCTGAGAGGGGTGTAACGGCCGTCGTTGTTAAGGGCAAGCTCCAGCATCACGCGTAGAGCGTAGCGGCCTCTTGTGGAAATCATCATGGCAGCACCTCCGTAATTTGTCCAGCATAGCTGGGTTTTACTACATTATACACACAATGGCAAAAAATAAAAGCGTTTTCTAAAAAGTAAAAGCGGATCCTCTTAAACTGAGTACATAAACCAGTTTTTTCTACTCTTTGCAGTTGTTTTGAGTTTTGGGCCTGAATGACTGCATAAATCAATGGGCTTGAAGGATTTTGAATGATGTGAACTGCTTTTGCATAGGGCTTGAGTGGCCTCATTCTAGGCTTTAAACCTGCAAACGCACAAAATTTTGCAGTCATATACACAGAATTTTAAAAATGACTGCAAATCGCACGAAATGCAGAATGCGGGGTTATAGGATTATAGCACAGAACGTACAAAGATCATTGAACGCCTGAAATATCTCAGGCGCTCAAAAATGCAGACATAAGTAAAAGAGGATCCGGCTTGCGGATCCTCTTTCGTCGCATTGTTATCATCATTATCTTTACTAGGAGGTGTATTTCCCAAAATTCAGAAGGGACAGCCGTGTTTTAGGGATTGAGAAGAAGAAGTGTTTATTTTTTTGTGGCTGCCCTTCCGGCTTTGCTCAGCAATATTATCTCTTGCTGTGATCATATAGTAGCAAGAAAATATGCAGTTTTTAGGTTACTCCTGTGAAGATTTGTTGAAACAAACGTGTCAGATCAATGACATGTGCGATTTCCACGTCAGTATGCGTCTTACCGACGAATCTATCCGCTCCTCGCTGATGATGCCGCTGCGCACGGCCTCGAGAACGGCGTCGTACTGCTGTGCGTAATTCCCGGTGCAGAGCATATCGTTGCCGGCGAGCACGGCGGTGACAGCGCTGTCGGCGTCGGGTGAAAATACGGAAACGGCGCCCATCGAAAGATCGTCGGTGATGATGATGCCGTCAAAATCCAGATCGTATCTGAGCAGGGCGTGTACTGCGGATGAAAGCGACGCCGGGACGTCGGCGTCGATCGCCGATACGATGTTATGAGAAACGAGGACAAAAGGCGCGCCGGCCGCTATACCGGCCTTGAACGGCAGCAGATCGCTGCTTTCAAGTTGTCTGAGAGTCCTGTTGTCAACGGCGGCTCCGTTGTGAGTGTCGGCCGTATTGCCGTAGCCCGGGAAATGCTTGAGACAGCAGCCGATGCCGTCCTCCTCGCAGGCTGCGACTACGGCAGCCGTGTATTCGGCCGTAGTCTTTGCGTCGCGTCCCAGACTTCTGGCATACATGAAGTCTTTGGGGTCGGTCGAGATATCGCATACGGGAGCGAGGTTAAGATCTATGCCCAGATCTGTAAGCAGTTCGTTTTTTTCGTGAACGTCTGCGACGACGGCTTCAAGACCGCCGGCATCGTAAAGCTTTCTCGGCGAGCTGAACGGCTCACTGCGAAAGGCTGGAGAACTGCTGACTCTATTGACCGTGCCGCCCTCTTCATCGACAGCGATCGCCGGATCGATCTCGCATGCCTCGTCTATGGCGTTGAGCTTAGCGGCAAGAGCTTTCCGGCTGGTGTCTGTGAAGCTGCTCTGAAAGAGCAGCACGCCGCCGAGGCCATATCCCTGTACCTTGTCGGCAGACGGAGTGCCGCTGTAAAAACAGCCCATGAACATCTGTCCTACCTTTTCCTCAAGCGTCATGGAGTCGAGGATCGCTTCCGTCTTTTCATCGCGCTGGGAGGCCAGGACGGAGGAAAGCGTGAGCTTTTCAGAGCTGCTGCGCAGGACAAAGGCCGCCGAGAAGGCGGCGCAGAGCATGACTATGAAAATGATCAGGGTTATGACTCGTCGTCGTTTCATTGATTTACCTCATGAATTACCTGCCGTCAGCAAGGGTCTGAGCTTTGATGTCAGGAGTGCGGCTATCGCTATTTTAACGGCGTCGCCGGGCAGAAAAGGAATGACGCACGATACGAGCGACGTCCATAGCGGTGAGGCTGTGCTGATCATGAACCATGCTGTTCCCAGGGCGTAGCATACGAGAAGCCCCGCCGTCATGGAGATCGCCATCAGCCCTGCGGGCGCAGCCTTGCCCTGTGATGCGTGCCGTTTCATCAGCGCTTCCGTCGTCAGCCCGATGACCAGAACAGCCGCTATATAACCCATTATATATCCTCCGGTGGGTCCTGCCAAGACTCCTATTCCGCCGCGGGCCCCGGAAAATACAGGGATGCCGGTCGCTCCCAGGAGTACGTAGACCGTTATGCTTACGGCGCCGTACTTTTTGCCCAGGAGACCTCCGGTGAGGAATACGGCCAGCGTGCCGAGGTTGATCGGTACGGGTGTGAAGCCGAGCGGTATGGTTATCAGCGAGCATATGGCGGTTATGGCCGCGAATATGCCGCAAAGGATCAGCATCGCAGTTTTCGAGTAAGTACCTGAAGTCATAATATCCCCCTTTTCTTATCAGGCGCGTCAGGGCAGACACGTCAGTCATGCCAGGCGCGTCAGGTGCGTCAGTCGTGCCAGGCGCGTAAGACGCGTCATGCCAGGCGCGAGCGTCGCGGATGCCGCGAAAATTGCAGTTTGTAAACCGTCGGAACTAGATTGTAAACCACAATTCATAGATTGTCAACACTTGTCAGTACGCAAGTGAAGATCGTGTAAAGAAATAATTAGTTGCCTTGACAACCAATTTGCGCGCCGTTACAATAGTCGTTGCGTGAAAAAATGCGGAAGGAGCGGAACGTATGAAAGAAATGCGGCAGGACGCGGCAGGGGAACGCAGGCCCATGCAGGTGTGCTTTTCCATAATATATCGGCAGGGCAAGGTCCTGCATGACAGGCTGATGAAGCGGTTCGGGATATCGGGTCAGCAGGTCGTGTATGCAGGGTATGTATGCAGGAATCCGGGCGTATCTCAGGAGGAGCTGGCCAGGCGTCTGCAGATAGACAAGGGGGCGGTGGCCAAGGCCGTCAGACATCTGACGGAGGAAGGCTTCATCGAGAAGCGGCGCAACAGCGACGACAGAAGAGCGTACTGCCTGTATCCTACGCTCCGGGCGGAGGAGACGGTCCGGGAGGGAAAGGCGTACATCGAAGAATTCAACCGCCGGGTGACGGAGGGTCTCAGCGATCAGGAGCTGGAGACGTTCGAGCGTCTGCTGGGCAGGATAACGGATAACATAGTGAGGATGACGGAAGGAGGAAATCTGTGAAGACCGTATTGAAATACTACAGGCCGTACGTGTGGCTGATACTGCTGAACCTGGCCTTTCTCTTCGGGCAGGCCATGTGCGAGCTGGCGCTGCCGGGGTATATGTCGGATATAATCAACAACGGCATAGTGGCGCAGGATATGGATTACATAAAGAAGGTGGGCATCATCATGATCGCTGTTTCGGCGGCGACGGTGCTCTTTTCGCTGGCCGGCAGCTTTATCGCCGCCAGAGTATCCGCCAGATCATCACGCGATATAAGACGGGCGCTGTTCACGAGGGTGACGGATTTTTCGGAGGCGGAGCTGGAGGAGTTTTCCACAGCATCGCTCATAACGAGATCCACAAACGACGTGCAGATGGTGCAGCAGGCCACAGTAATGATCCTGAGACTGGCGTGCTTCGCCCCGATGATGGGCGCGGGAGCGGTAGTGAGGGCGCTGGGCACCAGCGTTTCACTGTCGTGGACCATAGGGCTGGCACTGCTGGCGATAATCGGCATCATGGCGGTATCGTTTTTTCTCGTGTTCCCGAAGTTCAGGGTGCTGCAGAGCAAGCTCGACAATCTGAACCTGATAATCAAGGAAAGACTTTCGGGCGTGCTGGTCATCAGGGCGTTCAATACGCAGAAGACGGAGGAGGAACGTTTTGATCTGGCGAATATCGACCTCACGAAGATAAACATGTTCACTAACAGAGCCATGTCCTTCATGATGCCGGCGCTGATGTTCGTGATGAACGCCGTGAGCATACTGATCGTGTGGGCCGGCGCGCATCTGATCGAGGCGGACAAGCTGATGATAGGAGATATGCTGGCTTATCTGCAATACGCGATGCACGTGATCATGTCGTTCCTGTTCATAACCATGATCTTTATCATGATACCGCGAGCGGCGGTGTCGGCGCAGAGGATAGGGCAGGTGCTGGATACCGAGCCGACGATAGAGGACCCGCAGCAGCCCGTATCGCCGTCAGCGCACAGAGGACTGGTGGAGTTCAGGGACGTGTCGTTCGCTTATCCTGATGCCGAGGAGCAGGCTCTGGAGAACATAAGCTTTATCGCACAGCCCGGTAAAACGACGGCGATCATCGGCGGCACCGGCAGCGGCAAGAGCACGCTGGTGAGCCTGATTCCGAGGTTTTACGACGTTACCGGGGGTCAGATCATGGTCGACGGCGTAGATGTCAGGAGCATGACCCAGCACGAGCTCAGAGAACAGATCGGCTACGTGCCGCAGAAAGGACTGCTGTTCTCCGGCACCATAGCCTCAAACCTCAGGTACGGGCGCGAGGACGCCGGTGAAACGGATATGATCGAAGCGGCGGAGATCGCACAGGCCATGGAGTTCATAAGGGAGAAGGAGGACGGCTTCGACGAGGAGGTCTCGCAGGGAGGCACCAATGTCTCCGGCGGCCAGAAGCAGAGGCTTTCCATAGCGCGGGCGCTCATAAAGAAGCCGAGGATATATATCTTCGACGACAGCTTTTCGGCGCTCGATTTCAGGACTGACAGGGCGCTGCGCGGGGCGCTGAAGGAAAAGGTCGGCGACAGCACGGTGATCATCGTCGCCCAGAGGATCAATACGATCATGGACGCCGATCAGATCGTGGTGCTCGATGACGGCAGAGTGGCAGGAATAGGAACTCATGGGCAGCTGCTGGAGGGCTGCGAGGTCTACAGGGAGATCGCGCTGTCGCAGCTGAGCGAAGAGGAGCTGGAAAGGAGGCGCGGATAATGGCAGACCACAGAAGGCACGGGATGAAAAGGCCGGGCAGGGGCGCGGGCGCGCATGCGCACATGATGCCGGGTGAAAAGGCCAGGGATTTCGGCAAGACCATGAGGACGCTTGCAGGTTATCTGGCCCCGTACAAGTTCAGGCTGACGGCAGTGTTCATATTTGCCGTCGCCAGCACGGTCTTCACGATCATTTCGCCGACGATACTGGGCGAAGCTACCGATAAGGTCGTGGAAGGGATCATGAGCGGCATGGGTATAGATTTCAGCGGTTTGCTGTCGATACTGCTCCTGCTGCTGGCGCTGTACGGCATGAGCCTCGTTTTCGGCGCTGCGCAGGGCTGGATCATGGCGGACGTATCGCAGAAGGTCATATACAGGCTGCGTGATGAGATGTCGAAGAAGCTGGACAGGCTGCCGCTCAGATATTTTGACGGCAAGACGCACGGCGAGATCCAGAGCAGGATGATAAACGATATCGAGACGGTCAATCAGACGCTGTCGGTCAGCCTCACGCAGATAATAACCAGCTTCGTGACCATCATCGGGATATTGATAATGATGCTGCGCATAAGCCTGCTGATGACGGTGACGGCTCTGGTGGTGCTGCCGCTGTCGATGCTGGTGATCAGGCTCATCGTCTCAAAGTCCCAGGGGCATTTCAGGAACCAGCAGAAGTACCTGGGATACGTCAACGGGCACGTAGAGGAAATGTATACGGGCCACGATGTGATCAAGGCCTTTAACAGGGAAGAAGCCTCGTCTGAGGTGTTCGAGGAATATAATGAAAAGCTCTGCGAATCGGCGTGGAAAGCTCAGTTCCTGTCAGGAACCATGATGCCGCTCACCAATTTCATCGGCAACGCGGCCTACGTGGCGGTGTGTCTGCTGGGAGGATATCTGGCGATAAACGGCAGAGTGTCTATCGGTAATATACAGGCCTTCATACAGTACGTCAGGAGCTTCAACCAGCCGATCTCACAGGTGGCGAACGTCGCCAACCAGCTGCAGTCGACCGCAGCCGCCGCTGAGAGGATATTCGAGCTCATACAGGAAGAGGAAGCTGTCGATATCGACGCAGAGCCTAAGTGCGTGATCGACGCCGATCGCGTGGAGGGCCGGGTAGCGTTCGAACACGTGAAATTCGGGTACGTGCCGGGAGAGCCGGTAATAAATGACTTTTCATTCACAGCGCAGCCGGGCCAGCGCGTAGCCATAGTCGGTCCGACCGGTGCGGGCAAGACTCCCATCGTCAAGCTGCTGATGCGCTTTTATGAGCTTGACGGCGGCAGGATAACCATCGACGGACACGATATCACGGAGCTTTCCAGGGCAAATCTGAGAGAGATGTTCGGCATGGTGCTCCAGGACACCTGGCTCAATAACGGCACCATCCGCGAGAATATCAAGTACGGCAACCATGAGGCGACGGACGAGGAAGTGGAGGCGGCGGCCAAAGCGGCGCACATAGACCACTTCATCAAGACGCAGAGCAGGGGATACGACATGGAGGTCAACGAGGAGGCCAGCAACATATCCCAGGGACAGAAGCAGCTGCTGACTATCGCCAGAGCCTTCCTGGCAGACGCGCCGATACTGATCCTCGACGAGGCGACGAGCTCCGTGGATACGAGAACGGAAGCGCTCATACAGAAGGCCATGGAAAGGCTGATGGAGGGCAGGACGAGCTTCGTCATCGCTCACAGGCTCTCGACCATCAAGGATGCGGATCACATCCTGGTCATGAATCACGGCGATATAATAGAGCAGGGCAGCCACGAGGAGCTGCTGGCGCAGAACGGCTTTTATACCAGCCTCTACAACAGTCAGTTTGCAGAATAGATACATCCCCGTCACAATATCGTCATAAAATGATGTTAATCTGGAAACTATCTTGAAAGCGAGGTACTGTATTATGGGTAAGATTATCGAAAACAGGCGGGTCATGGGACTGACGCTTGCGGGACTCGTTGTCGTGATAGTGGGATGTGCGGCGTTGATGGCATACATGAGCACCGGCGACCGGGGAGAGGCTTCGGCGCAGGACAGCGTTGATACCGTAGCGCCTCAGCAGATGGAGATAGATGCGTCGGACAGCCGTGCCGAAGACCTTTACGACAGTCGTGTCGAGGATGCGGCTGACAGCGCGGCGGTGGTGAAGCTGCTCGATGCCATAGGCATCGGAGATGTGATCGGCAAGGCGGAGACTACCGTCAGCACCGAGGATGACGCACAGGTGCTGACCGTTTCCCTGACGGATGCCGTGCAGAAGGCGGATAAGGCGGCGCTGGATGACAATATGAAGCTCTGCGCACAGCAGATCATGGCACTGATGCCTTCGCTGGATAAGGTGCAGTGGACGTATCCGCTTATGACTGCCGGCGATGCGGACGAGGCGGTGACGGTATCGTTCGATAAGAAGAGCGTTGCCAAGGGTCTCGACAAGGAGATCGACAAATACGGCAAGTCGGCTGACGCTGTAAAGGAGCTGCTCGCAGAGCAGTCAGGCAAATAACGATCAGGGGTATGTGCAGCGCGGGCTGCGCGCGCAGCGCAGATGCCGCACTTGACAGAGCCGGCACAGCAGATACGCAGGATGAGCCTGATGTGCAAGACGCAGCTGTCGCAGCCGGGCGAAAAAGCGCATATTATATATACAAGGCGGTCGTCTTCGGGAGTAAGCTCTCGGAGGCGGCTTTTTGTATTGTGAAAAGCCCTGCATTTCACGCGGGTATGTTTTTTGCTGTGAAGCCCCGCGTTTCGCGCTGGCATAGCTTTTTTTACGCGCTGACAAGCACGTAATGCGCGAGTCGCAAAAAGCTCTTTACCAATTCTTCGCTTTGATGGTATAATATTCAAGTTGTGAATGACAGCAAAGGAAAGGAGAGATTAGTTTGATCACATTTATTATCGGAATCGTAATACTTTTTGTCGGCGCTGCCATCTACGGCAAGTTCTGCGAAAGGGTCTTCGGACCGGACGACCGCAAAACGCCGGCGTATACCAAGCAGGACGGCGTTGACTTCGTACCCATGAGGGAGTGGAAGAACAGCCTCATCAACCTGCTCAATATAGCGGGTACAGGCCCGATACTGGGACCTATACAGGGCATACTGTTCGGACCGATAGCCTTTATAACAATTCCTATCGGCAATATCATCGGCGGAGCCATGCACGACTATTTCTCGGGTATGATCTGTCTGCGCGACGGCGGCAGCCAGATGCCGGACATGATCCGCAGATACAGCAACAAGGGCATATACACCTTCTATCAGATATTCTGCAGCCTGCTGCTGCTGGTGGGAGCTGTGTTCATCTACACGCCGGGAGATATCGCGGCCACTCAGGTTTTCGGCTTTGACGGATCCGTTTCGTCAGTCTCTACGTGGGTGATATACGGAGCCATATTCCTCTATTATCTCATCGCCACGGTCTTCCCTATAGATAAGATAATAGGCAGGATATACCCGATCTTCGGAGCCATACTGCTGTTTTCGGCTATCGGAGTATTCATAGGACTTTTCGTGAAGGGCTATCCGCTCGTAGAGGTGTGGGACGACTGGAATTCCGGCGGCGTGCTGTACGGAGACTATTTCAGCGCCAACCATTTCATCCCTATATTCTTCATCACCGTGGCCTGCGGTATCCTTTCGGGATTCCACTCCACTCAGACAGCGATCATATCGAGAACCATGAAGAGCGAACGTCAGGGAAGGATGACCTTCTACAACATGATGGTAGCCGAGGGCTTCATCGCCATGGCCTGGGCTGCAGGCGCCATGGGCGTATACAACCTGGGACTGCAGGAGGCCAACGCTTCGCTGGCTACGGCGACCATCGGCGTGGTGTGCAAGGATATACTCGGCAACGTAGGCGGCATCATCGCTCTGCTGGGCGTTATCATACTGCCTATCACCTCCGGAGATACGGCGCTCAGAGCGCTGAGGATGGCTATCGCCGAATCCTTCCATCTCGATCAGAAGTCAGTGGCGAAGAGACTGAGCCTGGCGGCGGTGATATTCGCACTGGTGGCGGTGATCCTCGTATTCGCCAAGAGCAACGCCGACGGCTTCAACGTCCTCTGGAGATATTTCGCCTGGTCGAACCAGACGCTGTCGCTGTTCGCATTCCTGGCCATCACCATATGGATGTTTGAGAACGGCAAGGAGAAATTTGCCTGGATGCCGCTCATACCGGGCGTGTGGTACATGTTCGTCACCGTGACATACATCGCCAATGCGGAGATCGGCTTCCACGTTCCGTGGACAGGAGCCTACATCATCGGTATCGCGGCTGCCGTGGCATATCTCGTCGCAATAATCTGGTACGGTAAGAAACGCGCCGGCAGACAGCTTGCTCCGGCGGCAAATTAAGAAAAGAAAAACTGATCTGAATAGCGATAAAAGCGATAAAAGCGGCGCGCCGATTCCCACGGCGCGCCGTTTACTAATATTTTCTGATTTACTGCGATTTTTAACAAAATAGCGTCTTTTCAGGCTTCACTACAGCGACGATTTGTTAATATTTTTTATTTTCCTTGAGATCTTAACAAGTTTCAGCCCTATCGGAGTCTGATTAGTGTTAAAACAGACTGATATCATCAATTTATTATCAACTGCCCCCTCGCACAGAGTGTCTACAGAGCCGATAATTGTTAAGATCTCAACCTTATTGATCATTTTTAGCAAGTGCGCCGCGAGTATGCTTCGTGAACATGCGGGCGCAAGCAGGTGCATCAAGCAAGCGGATGGATAGCCTCCTGCGAGTGACGGCTTCAACATGCCGGATACTATCGCAGCTGCAGGGCTATTTATCGCCTGAGTGCGTTCAGCGGCGACTGCACAAGCAGACGCTTCTTCTGAGGCGGCAGCTTCTTGATGGCGGCTTCCCTTCTGACAGCGGAGGCCTTGTCGGGCATGAATTCCAGGTATACGGGCTCCAGCGGGCCGCGCCCCCTCGTATATTTCGCACCCTTGCCGCTCCTGTGCGCGGCCAGCCGCTTTTCAAAGTCGTTAGTCCAGCCGGTATACAGGCTGCCGTCTCCGCATCTCAGCATGTAGACGCAGGGGGCGGGCGCCGTGTTTTTCGTATCGCGGGTGTTGTCTGACACTGCGGGCCTCCTTTCCGGATATAATTATGGTGGGAAGGCGGTCAAAAGTCAAGGCTGCAGCGTGGACAGCGCGGACGGATAGTTAAAAAACTGACAAAACAGTTGCTGACGAAAAAACTCTTTTCTGGTATAATGGGGTTAAATTGGAGAAGTGCGTTCAAATGAAAGATAAATACGGCAGAGAAATAGATTATATGAGGATATCCGTCACCGAGCTGTGCAATCTCAGGTGCCGGTACTGCATGCCGGAAGAGGGGATCGTGAAGCGCAGTCATGAGGAAATGATGACTGCCGAGGAGACTCTCGATGCGGTCAAGGCGGCCGTCGCCCTGGGCATCAGGAAGATAAGGGTGACGGGAGGCGAACCGCTCGTCAAGCGCGGTATCGTCGAGCTTTGCAGAAGCATAGCGGCGATAGACGGCGTGGAGGAGCTGTGCATCACGACTAACGGCACGCTGCTGCCGCAATATGCCGGAGAGCTCAGAGCGGCTGGCGTCGACAGGGTCAACATCAGCCTGGATACACTGCGCGAGGACCGCTATGGTTATATCACCAGGATCGGCGAGCTCAATGACGCGCTGGCCGGGATCGAGGCAGCTTTTGAGGCCGGATTCGACAAGATAAAGATAAACACCGTCCTCATGGGCGGATTCAATGACGATGAGATAGAGGACTTCGTGAAGCTGACGATAGACAGGCCGCTCGAGGTCAGGTTCATAGAGCTGATGCCTATAGGCGGCGGGATGGACTTTGACCGAGCCGGATTCATCAGCTGTGTCAGAGTGCTGGAAAGCGTACCGGGGCTGGAGCCTCTGGGCGCTGACGGCGAGGATATGGTAGACGGCGTGGCCGTCATGTACGCTCTGCCGGGCGCAAAGGGCCGCGTAGGACTGATAAGGCCGATCAGCTGCGATTTCTGCGAGGGCTGCAACAAGATCAGGCTGACAGCCGACGGGATGCTGAAGCCGTGTCTGCATTCGGATGCCGAGATCTCGGTCAAGGGAAAGACGCGCAGCGAGATGGAAGAGATAATCAGGAACGCGATACTCAGCAAGCCGCAGATGAGAGATACGCTGGACGCTGAGAATCCGAGCCATGCGGGAAGAAACATGAACAGCATAGGAGGATGACGGATGGCAGACTTTACGCATTTTAACGATGAGGGCCGCGCGAAGATGGTCGACGTGGGAGCCAAATCCGAGACTGAACGCGTCGCGGTGGCGGCGGGCAGGGTGCTGGTGAACCGCGAGACGTTCGCACTGATAGAGAGCGGCGGCATGAAGAAGGGCGACGTGCTGGGCACGGCGCAGATCGCCGGCATCATGGCTGCCAAGAGAACCTCGGATATCGTGCCAATGTGTCATCCGCTGATGCTCAACGGCATAGATATCAGCTTCAATCTCAACGCCGAGCTTCCGGCGGTGGAGATAAGAGCCGAGGTGAAGTGCCGCGGCGTTACGGGCGTGGAGATGGAAGCACTGACAGCCGTGTCGGCGGCGGCGTTGACGGTGTACGACATGTGCAAGGCTGTGCAGAAGGATATGGTGATAGAGCGCGTGTGCCTGCTTTCCAAGCGGGGCGGCAAGAGCGGCGATATAGATCAGGAGGATTTATGGAATACAGAGCAGCGGTAATAACCATGAGCGACAAGGGGTCGCAGGGATTGAGAGAGGATACGGCGGGCGACGCCGTCGTGAGGATCCTCGAGGAAAACGGCTGGACGGTGAAGTACAGGACGCTTATCCCTGACGATATGGAACAGATAAAGTCGGAGCTGATAAAGTGCGCCGATGATCTCAAAGTGACGCTGACGGTGACGACGGGCGGGACCGGATTTTCCATGAGGGACGTGACTCCGGAGGCTACGCTGGCCGTCGTGGACAGAGAAGTCAGAGGGATCCCGGAGGCCATGAGAGCCGATAGCATGAAGATAACGCCTATGGGGATGCTCTCGCGGGCGGCGGCAGGACTCAGGAAGCAGACGCTGATAATAAATCTGCCGGGCAGCAGAAAAGCGGCGACGGAGTGTCTGGAAGCAGTCATCAAGCCGATAAAGCACGGCGTAGAGGTGCTGCTGGGAGAAGCCGGAGACTGCGCTGCCATCCACCTTCCGCACGGCAGGGTCAAAGCCGTGTGCATCAGCGAGAAGAAGGGCATACAGAAGCACGATATAGGCGAGGCCTTCCTGAAGGCGGATCACGGCATAGAGGGAGACGCCCATGCCGGCAAATGGCACAGACAGGTGAGTCTGCTGGCGGCGGAGAGCGTGGCCAAGGTGCAGAAGGCGCTGAACTTCGAGCTCAAGAGCGGCGATTTCGCCGAAAACATACTGACTGAGGGCATAGAGCTCTTCACCCTTCCTGTAGGAACGAAGCTGCAGATAGGCGAGGCCGAAGGCGAGGTCACGCAGATTGGCAAGGAGTGCCATCACGGCTGCGCCATCAGAGAGCTGGCCGGCGACTGCGTGATGCCGAGAGAAGGGATATTCATCAAGGTTACTAAGAGCGGCGCCGTAAAGACGGGCGACGAGATAAGAGTGCTGGAGAGCTGACAGCGCCGGCATTGCAGAGAGTTTATAAAAAGGAGGATAAAATGATAAGCAACGTTACTGACAGCATCATATATGTAGGAGCAAACGACCACGAGATAGACCTCTTCGAGGGGCAGTACGACGTGCCGAACGGCATGGCCTACAATTCATACGTGATAAAAGATGAGAAGACGGCAGTCTTCGATACCATAGATAAGAGGAAGACGGCGGAGTGGCTGGTCAACCTGGAGGAGGCTCTTGGCGACGGCAACCCGGATTACCTGATAATACAGCACATGGAGCCCGACCACTCGGCTTCGATAAGAGCTTTTGCGGAGAAGTATCCCGATACGGCTATCGTAGGCAACAAGAAGACATTCAAGATGATAGGACAGTTCTTCCCGGGCATGGAGCTTGCGAACACGCTGGAGGTAAAGGACGGCGACACTCTGAGCCTGGGCAGTCACCAGCTGACGTTCGTGTTCGCGCCGATGGTTCACTGGCCTGAGGTCATGATGACGTACGAATCCAGCGAAAAGGTACTGTTTTCAGCCGACGGATTTGGCAAGTTCGGTGCGCTCGACGTGGACGAGGACTGGGCGTGTGAAGCCAGGAGATATTATATCGGTATAGTCGGCAAATACGGACAGCAGGTGCAGAACGTGCTCAGAAAGGCGGCGCAGCTCGATATAAGCGTGATCTGCCCGCTCCACGGACCGGTACTCGATAAGGATCTGGGATATTACATCGGCCTCTACGATACGTGGTCGAGCTACAGACCGGAGGATCCGGGCGTGTGCATATGCTACACATCGGTATACGGCAATACGAAGCAGGCGGTGGAGCTGCTGGCGCAGGAGCTCAAGGCTCAGGGCGTAGAGACCGTGGTAGTCAACGATCTTGCCAGATGCGACATGGCGGAAGCTGTGGAGGACGCATTCAGATACGACAGACTCGTACTGGCGACCACCACGTACAATTCAGATATATTCCCGTTCATGAGAGAGTTCATAGATCATCTCAGAGAGAGAAATTTCCAGAACAGGACCGTAGGCTTCATCGAAAACGGCTCCTGGGCTCCGATGGCGCTCAAGATCATGAAAAAATCGTTCGAGGATGCGAAGGACATCACGTTGGCGGAGAACAGCGTCTCCATAATGTCGGCGGTGAACGACGAAACGAGACAGCAGATAAAGGCTCTGGCAGCGGAGCTGGCGGCCGACAGGATGGCCTCCGAGGAAAAGACGGCCGATGTCGAGGAAGCCGCAAGAGAAGAAAACGAGAAGGAAATGGAAGCTGCCGGCATCAAGGGCTTCGTCTGCACGATATGCGGATACGTATACGAGGGCGAGACGCTGCCTGACGACTACGTGTGCCCTGTCTGCAGACAGAGCGCGGACGTTTTCGAGCCTGTGAAGTAGGCAAAGGCGGCGGAAATGACGGATAAACTGTTCATAGGCTGTCATCTGTCGTCAGTGAAGGGCTTCGAGCACATGGGCCGGGAGGCGCTTTCCATAGGCGCAAACACGTTACAGTTTTTTACCAGAAACCCCAGGGGCGGCAGAGCTAAGGACATAGACCCTGAAGACGCGGAGCGGTTCCTGGCGCTGGCGCGTGAAAACGGCTTCGGCAAACTGGTGGCGCACGCGCCGTATACGCTGAACCCGTGCTCGGCGACGGAGAAGGTCAGAGCCTTTGCATATACAGCGATGGAAGACGATCTGAAGCGCATGGAGTTCATTCCCGGCAATTACTACAATTTTCATCCCGGAAGTCACGTGGGTCAGGGGACGGAAAAAGGCATAGAGCTCATAACGGAGCTGTTGAACCGCGTCATGAGGCCGGAGCAGACCACGACGGTGCTGCTGGAGACCATGGCCGGCAAGGGCAGCGAGATCGGCGGCCGCTTTGAGGAGCTGAGAGCGATCATAGACGGCGTCGAGCTGGATGAAAAGCTGGGCGTATGCCTCGATACGTGCCACGTCAGCGACGCGGGATATGATATCGCCGGGGATCTCGACGGAGTCCTGGAGGAGTTCGATAAGGTCATCGGACTGTCCAGACTCAGGGCTCTGCATATAAACGACAGCCTCAACCCGCTTGGCGCGCACAAGGACAGGCACGCCAGGATAGGCGAGGGAACCCTGGGGCTGGAGGCCATAGTCAGGGTGATATCTCATCCGCAGCTCGCAGGGCTGCCGTGCATACTGGAAACGCCGAACGATCTTGACGGCTACGGCAGAGAGATAAAGCTGCTCAGAGAGAGCCGGCAGGACCGGCTGTAAGATATATTGCAAATAAGCTAAAAAAGAAGGGGAAGTGAAATCAGAGAAAGGTGGTATTGGAGATGGCGGATATGAAGGGTGCGATCGCTGAAGCGGCGAAAGAATGTCTGCGCAAAAACGGCGGCAGGAAGCTGACGATCAAGGATATCGTGAATGAATGCGGCATAACGAGGCAGACATTTTACTATCATTTCAGCGACATAACGGAGATGACACAGTGGATCATAGAGCGCGATGTGGAGAAGTTCCTGACGGAAAGCGATTGCGCTGCAGATCCGGAGAGGACGATAAAGGGATTTTTTGAAGCAGTGATAGACGGCATACCTTATGTCAGGAGAGCGTTCAAGGCCGGCTACAGAGACGAGATATGCAGGATAATAGAAAAAGAGATCACGATCCTGCTCGAAAGGCTGATCGGCAGCGACGGCCTGTACGGCGGACTTGAGGCTGCTGAGCGCAGGACGGTGATGCGTTATCATACGTATGCGCTTGTGGGCATATTGAACGACTGGACTGCCGATGATACGGAGAACATAGATATGATCGTGCATCGCGTCTATCTTCTCATCAAGGGGGAAGCCGGAGCGTGAGGCGAGCGCTTCGTTTTAACGTGAAAGCAGCTTGCTGGCGAATTGGGGAGAATTCTCACCGGCTTGCGGCCGCAGCAAGGACGAACACAGGCATATAAGCGCTATAAACATTGAAATTTCAATATTTATGCGGCCGCTTTGAGGAGCTGAGAGCGATCATAGACGGCAGCGACACAGACCTCTGAAACAGGAGGTCTTTTTTATTGCCGGAAGACCTTGAAAAAATAGGTTGACTGAAAAAGTAAATGCCTCAAAGCGTGCAATAAAATATACAAGAATCGTGAAGTAAAAAAGTGCGTCTACAACTTCACGATTTTTTAATACAATAAACGTGTATCCTGCCTAGAAAGGAATCCATTATGAAACA
>CASESB010000087.1 GCA_949290475.1 uncultured Bacillota bacterium | reverse complement strand
GGATAATATCCACGGAATATGAGCAGGTCACAGTTTCGGGAGCGAAAAGCCTGGTGAACAAGGTCTCCGAAGTCACAGGCGAGGTGTCTGCCGACGGGATATCGGCAAATCGCAGTATCTGGGTAAATGCGGATGTCAGGGCCGTTGACAGCGAGGGCAGAGAGGTCGAAGGCATCACGGTGCAGAACGACGAGAGCATAAGCGTCGAGATCAGACTCCTGGATGTGAAGACCGTGTCGCTGACGGTAAGTGCGGTCGGCACGCCGGAGGGCTTTGAGGTCGAGGGACTTGACAGAGATATCAAAATCGGCATAGCAGGAACAGCCGCTGCTTTGAGAAATATCGAAGAGCTGAGCGGTACGGTAGACCTGTCGGATATAGACGACACGGAGCCGCACAAGATCGACGTGGATGTAGAGCTGCCGTACGGCATATATCTTTATGATGAGGATGCACCTGCTGTCAGAGTAACGCTGACAGCGGCGGAATAGATGATAACAGATCAGGAGAGGAAGAGAGTTTATGGGAAGATTGTTTGGAACTGACGGAGTGAGAGGGATAGCGAATTCCGAGCTCACGCCTGAGCTGGCTTTTAAGCTGGGTAAGGCCGGAGCGCACGTACTGAGCCGCGACAGCAGCAGACCGGTGATACTGATAGGCAAGGACACCAGGCTTTCCGGCGATATGCTGGAGGATGCGCTGAGCGCAGGCATACTTGCGGTCGGCGGCAATGTGCTCAAGGTAGGCGTACTGCCGACGCCGGCGCTGGCATATCTGGTGCGGGCGTATCAGGCCGACGCGGGAGTGGTGATCTCCGCCTCGCACAACCCGTTTGAGTATAACGGCATAAAGTTTTTCAACGGCGAGGGTTTCAAGCTCGACGACAGGATCGAAGACGAGATCGAGGATATAATCCTCAGAGATATCGACGTCAACAGTCACATTACCGGCGATCTGCTGGGCAGGAGTCTGGAGGCTGACGACGACGCCATCTCCAAGTACGCCGAATTCCTCAAGTCCACCATAGATGTCGATATAAAGGGCGTCAGGCTGGTGCTCGACTGTGCCAACGGCGCGGCTTATCAGGTGGCCGAAAAGGTTTACCGCGAGCTGGGAGCCGATGTGACAGTCATCGGCAACAGGCCGGACGGCATGAACATAAACGACGGCTACGGCTCCACGCATCCGGAAAGGCTGCAGAAGGAGGTCGTAAAGCAGGGCGCTTTGCTGGGACTGGCTTACGACGGAGACGCCGACAGGCTGATAGCGGTCGATGAAAAGGGCAGAATAATAGACGGAGACAAGCTGATATGCATCTGCGCCGAGATGATGAAGGACGCCGGAGCTCTGGGCGACGGGATAGTGACCGCTACGGTGATGAGCAATCTCGGCTTCCACAAGCATATGGAGAGCATCGGCTGCTCGGTGGAGGTGACCTCGGTAGGAGACAGATACGTGCTGGAAAGCATGCTCAAGACGGGCAGCCTGATAGGCGGCGAGCAGTCGGGACATATAATATTCCTCAACCATACGACTACGGGAGATGGCATACTGTCCTCGCTCCAGCTCGTACAGGCCGTGCTGAGATCTGGTAAAAAGCCGTCGGAGCTTTCGGACGGGATCGAGATATTCCCGCAGGTGCTGAGAAACGCCAAGGTGAAGAACGAGAACAAGAGCAGGTTCATGGAGGACGATGAAATAAAGGCGGCCATAGACGCGGTGGAAAAGGATGTGGCCGGAAGCGGCAGACTGCTGATAAGGCCGTCAGGCACCGAACCTCTCGTGAGAGTCATGTTGGAGGGGCAGGATGTCGAGCATATAACGGAGCTGGCGGAGAAGCTGGCGGACATGCTTTCGAGGAAATTTGGATAAGGAGGACAATACATGTGCGGAATAGTGGGCTTCGTAGGAAGCGATCACGCTAAGGAAAAGATAATAGACGGACTGAAAAGGCTGGAGTACAGAGGATACGACTCCGCCGGTATCGCCCTGCCGATAAACGGCAGGATAGAGATAAGGAAGCACGTAGGAGAGATAAAGAACCTGGAGAAGATCATCGGTGATCCGGAGTTCGACAGCTCCGTCGGCATCGGTCATACGCGATGGGCAACTCACGGCGTGCCGTCCGATGTCAACGCGCATCCTCACGCCAACGGGGATAACACCATAGCCATAGTGCATAACGGCATCATAGAAAATTATCAGGAGCTGAAGGAGTGGCTCGCCAACGAAAAGGGAGTCAGCTTCCGGTCTGAGACTGATTCGGAGGTGATCGCGCATCTGATAGGCGTGTTTTACAAAGGCGATCTGCTGGAGGCTGTCAACAAAGCCGTGGCGGAGATGAGAGGCGCATACGCGGTGTGTGCGATCGCGGCGGCGGAGCCTGACAAGATAGTGGCGGTCAGAAAGGACGCGCCGCTGGTGGCAGGTATCGGCAAGGGCTTTAATTTCATCGCCTCGGACATCCCGGCTTTGCTCAAATATGTCAGAGAGGTATACCTCATCGAAAACAACGAGACAGTAGTTCTGACAAAGGATGATATAGTAATATACAACGAGCGCGGTGAAAAGGTGCGACGCGATGTGTTCCATGTGACGTGGGATGCCGATGCCGCCGAAAAGGAAGGCTATGAGCACTTCATGCTCAAGGAGATACACGAGCAGCCGAAGGGCATATATGAGACGCTCATGAGAAGGCTCAATGACGACGGCAGCATCAATCTCGACGGTATTTCCATGACGAAGGAGGATATCGAGAGCTTCAACAAGGTGTATATCGTCGCCTGCGGTACGGCGTACCACGCAGGGCTTGTAGGCAAGATGGTCATCGAGAAGATGGCCCGGGTGCCTGTAGAGGTCGACGTGGCATCGGAGTTCAGATACAGAGATCCGTTCGTCGACGAGAATACGCTTTTCATAGCTATCAGCCAGTCTGGCGAGACGCTTGACACTCTGGCGGCGCTCAGAGAGGCCAAGAGAAAGGGCGCGCGCATCCTTTCCGTTGTCAATGTGGTCGGCAGCTCGGTAGCCAGAGAATCGGACGATGTGTTTTATACGTGGGCCGGTCCGGAGATTGCCGTCGCGTCTACCAAGGCGTACACGACGCAGCTCATCTGCATGTATCTGATAGGGCTTTACATGGGCAGCACCAAGGGCACGGTCGAAAAAGCGTACTACGACAGGATACTTGAAGAGCTCAAGGCTTTGCCGGACAAGGTCGAGGAACTCCTGAAGAACGAAGAGTCCATCGCGGCTCTGGCCAGAAGATACTACAGGCGCGAACAGGTCTTCTTTATAGGAAGAGGTCTGGATTCAGGCGTATCGTACGAGGGCTCGCTGAAGCTCAAGGAGATCTCGTACATCAACTCCTTTGCCATCGCGGCAGGAGAGCTGAAACACGGAACTATCGCGCTGATGGAGGAGGAGACACTGGTGTTCGCGCTGGCGACTCAGGACTTCCTCTATGAAAAGATGGTGTCGAATGTCGAGGAGATAAAGGCGAGAGGCGCTCACGTCATAGGCGTAGCCAAGGAAGGCAAAACGGAGATAGAGTCGGTGGCTGATGAGGTGATCTACATTCCGTACTGCGCCGATGAGGTGTCTCCTGTGCTGGCGGTCATACCGCTGCAGATATTCGCCTACTATGTGGCTAAGGAGCGCGGCTGCAACATAGATAAGCCTAAGAATCTTGCCAAGTCGGTAACGGTGGAATGATGATGAAGGAATACGATATAAAGGATATATCGCTGGCTCCTTCCGGACACAGGAAGATAGAGTGGGTCAGGAACAACATGCCGCTGCTGGCGGCCTTCGAGGAGGAATTCAGACGGACGCGGCCGTTTGAGGGTCTGAAGATAAGCCTTTCCGTTCATCTGGAAGCGAAGACGGCGTATCTCTGCCTCGTGCTGGCTGCGGGCGGCGCACAGATGTCGGTGACCGGCAGCAACAGTCTGTCGACTCAGGATGACGTGGCTGCGGCTCTGGCGGATGATGGTCTGAAGGTGTTTGCCCGCCACGGAGCAAGCGATGAGGAGTACATGCGCCATATAGAGATGTGCCTGGAGCACGGGCCGAACATCATCATCGATGACGGCGGGGATCTCGTGAGCATGCTGCACGAAAAACGACCGGATCTGATGAGCGAGGTGCTTGGCGGATGTGAGGAAACGACTACGGGCGTCATCAGGCTCAAGGCCATGGAAAGGGAGGGCGTGCTGGCTTTTCCTATGGTGGCCGTCAACGACGCCAGGTGCAAGCATCTCTTCGATAACAGGTACGGTACCGGTCAGTCGGTGTGGGACAGCATCATGCGCAACACCAATCTTATCGTGGCCTCAAAGACGGTAGTCGTAGTAGGCTACGGATGGTGCGGCAGAGGCATCGCCATGAGAGCGGCTGCGCTGGGAGCGCGTGTCATCGTGACGGAGATCGACCCCGTCAAAGCCATGGAAGCGAGGATGGACGGCTACGATGTGATGAAGATGGATGATGCCGCTCCGCTGGGAGACGTGTTCGTGACCGCTACAGGGTGCATGCACACGATCACCGTGGAGCACATGATGAATATGAAGGACAGGGCTATACTTGCCAACGCCGGACATTTTAACGTCGAGATAGACATGGCGGGTCTTGAGGCTGCGGCGACCGGCAGCTTTGAAGCCAGAAATAACATCACCGGATACTCTCTGCCGAACGGCAGGATAGTCAACGTCATCGGCGAGGGCAAGCTCGTCAATATCGCGGCCGCCGACGGACATCCGGCGGAGATCATGGATCTCAGCTTCGCGGTACAGATCATGTCCGCGCTTTACATAAAGGAAAATCATCGGGAGCTTGAAAACAGGGTCATCGACGTATCAGAAGAAATAGACGATGTCATCGCCCGCAAGCGTCTTGCCGCCTGGGGCATCGAGATCGACAACCTGACCGAAGAACAGAAAAAATATCTGGACAGCTGGCAGGTGTAGACTAACAGCTCCGCGAATACATATGCATTACAATTTAAAACAGTCCTCTGTGGTGATCATAGAGGACTGTTTTTGCAGAGTTTACTAGGTATAAGATGAAATATAAGTTTTTGTTATGGTCTGATCTGATCGAGTATTTTTCTGTCCTCACTGCGAGGATCGCTTTGCTGATTCCAAGATGCGTCCGTACCTATTACCATTGTTTGGCGTGACTCCGTATCATATTTATCCCATTGTGTGATGAGCTCGTTATTAGGGTTGCCGTTTTTTGCGAAGGAGAACCAGGTGAGCTGTGTCGAAGCTACAAGTTCATCAGGGATGCCTTCTGCAGGGCCGGCCAATTCAGGGTAGCCTTCTTCCGTGCAACCGAATACAAGAATTTGTTCCATACAGTGCATCGGTCTGCCCCAAGGTGAAACCTCTGCCGAATCGCCTTCAGCTTCAAGTACAGCTTCTTTATCAGGCGCCCACTCCCAATAATACATATAAACGTCTGAACCGGCGCTAGCGAGCGCTTCTGCAATAAAGATAGAAGTCTGTCGATAATGTGAATCATTGAAGAGATCCATCCATCTCTTTACCTGGTCTTCATCCTGTGCAAGATATTCATTTATTATATCGTCATGACCGAGTGGAGACCATTTAACTATAGCCTCTCCTGCTCTTTCCTGCATAGTAGTGAGATAATCGATGATAGGTTGAGGATCATCTATAGGTTCGGAAATACTGTTGTCCCAATCAATGGCTTCGAAGTCGTATTCACCGCTTACGGTTCCTATCATAACATCAATCCCGGAAGCAACCCCGTCTTTAAGGGCTTGATATCCGTCGAGAGGAATTACATTACCGTCTGCTACTCTGTGTGGGTGATGAAGCTCTTCATCTATCTGTTCGTATTTTTCTTTCATTTCCTCTTCAGAAACAGCCAACAGCTCGTCTACAGATGAAACGCCTAAGATTTCAAAAACTTTTTCAGAGTTTTCCTGTGATTTTTCCATGCTGATTTGCCTGTTGAATATGTTGCCGCTTTCCAGGATTATATGCTGGAAATATTGATTAGCTTCAGGAATAGTCAATAATGTACATGCAGATCCTGCACCGAAAGATTGTCCCATGAGGGTAACATTGTCAGGGTCACCGCCAAAAGCGGATATGTTTTCGTTTACCCACTTCAATGCCTGCATTTGATCAAGTGTGGCGAGATTTATGGCGTCGCCGTATTCTTCGTCACTATAGCCTTCAAGACTGGAAAGATTAAGAGAACCGAAAATACCCAGCCTATAATTGAGGCTTACCATAACGCAGTCTTCATTTTCGGCAAGATTGCGTACGAAAAATTCACCATCATAACAAGGGTCATATGTGCCGCCCTGCCAGCCGCCGCCACCATGTATAAATACAATGACAGGCTTGCCTTCGGATGTTACATCTTTCGTCCATACGTTGAGATCAAGGCAGTCATAATCCTGCTTCCAGCTTGAAGCCACTTCAACATCGTCATCTATTTGATAACATGACGGGCCCCATTCATCACATTCTATGATATCATCAGATGTGGTTTCTGGAGCGCTTGGCGCTTTCCACTTATCGATCGGTGCAGAATAGGATATTCCTAAAAACTCCTGTACACCGTCATTATCATGGCCGATGTAAGTGCCGGTATTGGCTTGTACTTCAATACCCGATGAATCTTCATCATTTGTTCCGCATGAACATAGAGCCATGGTGAAAATGATGATAAGTGTTCCTAAAAAACATTTTTTCTTCATATCGTCCCTCCTTATAAAATATTAAATAATGTGTTGGTGAAAAATAAAAAGATCAACGCGAAAATCCGCGTTGATCAATAAAAAGCATACTACAAATAAAAAGCTTTCTTTTTAATTTCTCAACCTTCAAATTGGTTAAACAGCAAGGGCGTTGTCACCCGAAGATTCGGTTTACAAACCATTGCATCATAATTATAATGTATAGCAACTACTTTACTTATCGTTAATGTACCATAATTAATTCATATGGTCAATATATGAACAATAAATTTTTGATTTTTTTAAATTATCAAAAATTATTTAAACGGTGAATAGCATGAAAAAGTTATTTAATAAAACTGTAATAATGATCATCATAGGCATTTTTGCTATAGCCTTGCCTGTAGAAATTTTGGCGATTATTCATAATCAGAAAATAGTAGAAGAAGAAGCGCAAAGCAATCTGGAATATTCAGTAGAAAGCTCTGGCGCTAAATTGAATATGATTTTCAACAGCATGGATAATCTCATTAACATGATGCAGGCAATAGCATATTCAAAATTCAGCGGAGAGGAATATAGAAATAATTATGAGCAATACCTTGAATCAAAACAAGAATGCAGCGAAATAATGGAAAATACACTAGAGAATACAGATTATTTATCGGGATTATATATCACCTTTAATCCTGAAATATATAAAAATCGTCAAGAGATCTGGTATATGTATGATGAGAATGGTGGTATAGAATTTATAGATTCGTCGCCTGAAGAAATAACGCCGGTATGGTTGCCGGATGATAGTGATTATGAACCGGATTACTATTATGACGCTGTCAGTGATGGGGATTTTTGGAGTGGTATGGATTTCGATAATACATTAGGAATATATATGCTTACGCATACAAGACCGGCGTACGATGTGAATGGAGAACTCATAGGAATAGTTGGTGCTGATATTTATATGGATGATATAGCTGAATTGGTTGAATCAATGCAAGTTGATAAAAATGGTAGTGTAGCACTGTTTAGTTCCGAAATGGAGTTATATGCATCTACCACAGATGATAAAAAGCCAAATGCTTACTTCGAACAGCTTGCTCAAATGATAACAAAAGACAAAAGAAAAGAAGGCGCTTTTATTTATGAGGGAAATAAAGGCGTTGATTATGCTGCAGCATATATGACACTTGATAACGGATGGATATTTGCCAGTTCACAGCCGGTAAACGGAGTGGTAACTGAAGCCTCGGATATACGTGATGCTCTTATAGTAGCAATCATATTGACCATAACTTTAATCATGGGGTTTGTGTTTATGATGGTGAGAAGATATCATAGGGAAATTGCAACGAGAGCAGAGCAAAATGAGATTATAGTAATAAACCAAGCAAGGCAGGCGAAGCTGGGTGAAATGATAGGGAACATTTCGCATCAGTGTAAACAACCGCTGAATAGCATGAGCATAGACATTCAAAATATGACCGATGATTTTAATTATAACGAATTAAATTCTGAAAATTTTAATTATTATACAAATAAAATGAAAGAGACAATACGTGGCATGTCCGAGACAATAGGAGATTTTGCAGAATTTCTCAAACCGGATAAAAAGAAAACGGAATTTTCTCTTCGCAATAGCATAGAGAAAGCATTGGCAATGCTGAATGAAAGCCTAAGAATAAATAAAATAGATATCGTCAATGATATAGATGATACATTTATGATAAAAGGGTACTTTAATGAATTTATTCAATGCATTTTTAATATAATAGAAAACGCGAGAGATGCTGTAATTGCAGGGGATAGCAGAAAAAAATATATAAAGATATGGGCGGAAAGATGTTGCCGGGGAGAAAAATCTATTATAAAAATAAATATATTTAATATTGGTGAGCAGATATCAGAAGAGACAGGTTCTAAAATTTTCGAAGCATATTTTTCAACAAAGGGGGAAACACGCGGGACAGGTCTAGGTCTTTATCTCACCAAACAAATTATAGAAGACCATTTTAATGGTGAAATTTACTTTTTAAATACGGAAAAAGGTGTAACTTTTATTATTGAATTGCCGGAGGAAGATGATGGAAAAATGGGAAGAGATTAAAGTTTTATATGTAGAAGATGATGAGAATACCAGAAATAGTCTGGAAAGATTTTTGCGCAGGCGCTTCGGAAAAACATTTACTGCCACTGATGGGGAGCAGGGGCTTGAGATATTTGAAGATCAAAATCCGGATATCTGTATAGTTGATATATTATTGCCTGGAATAAATGGACTTGACATGATAAAAAAGATGCAAGAAATAAACCCTAAGTGCAAATATATCATTACTTCCACCGTTAAGGACATACAGACAATTCTTGCAGCTGTAGATTTAAAAATAGAAAGTTACATAATAAAGCCATTAGACACGACAGAATTAGAGGAAAAGCTCAAGGCGGTTTCTGATAACATACTGAAGGAGCGCAATAGCGGAAATAAAGTAAATTTGTTCTTGAAGTTGGAGAAAAAGAAAACGATTGAGGAAGAGCTGCGCAAAGAAATAGTTGCGTTAGTAAAGAAAACTTCGGGACGCGGGCCGCGCGATATGGTAGTGTTTATAAATGAAGATCGTATAGATATAAATATATACGGCAGCTTTACTGTTTTAGAACGATCATTGCTAAATGATATAAGGAATTTTGGACATGTTGAAGAGGGGCGCAAATTGTATTATAAGCATATAAGCAGTGATATCGTGAGTATGATAAAAAACAGGACTGGAATAATGACACATCTTACAGATGTTCAAATTAATTGTAGCAAAGATAAAGAGAAATTGACTTTTATTATTGAAAGTTAATAAAACCAGACGCTTGAAACAAATTGAGACGGGGCAGCAATGCCTTTTAGCAGGGGATCAAAATACCGTGCTGACTTTGCTTGTGTACCCGTCTCAATTATTTGTTTTGCAGCGCTTCTGGAGCTGCGTACTCCGGCGATATGTGTTCTGAGGTCTATTCGAGGCTGCTGTCTGTAAACCCTATGCTGACATCGCCCATGTCGGCTGCGATATTTATCATGTCTGCGCCGCTGCCGAAGGAGATGTGCTCCGTATCGCCGTAGTCGTGCGAGCCGATTTTGATGCGGCCGAAATCAGCCTTTACATCAATGGAATATGACGATTCGGGCAGCGATGTCAGGATGTCCGTATTTCCGTAGTCGGCTGTTATATCCGTAGATCCGGAAAGTCTGCCGCTGATTTTCACATCGCCCTGATCGCTGGCGATACTGAGCTTTTCGCTGTCAACGCCGTCCAGGGTTATGTTACCGCAATCAGACTCGATATCGGCAGTATTGTATGTGATGTCAGCGATATCGATGTCGCCATAATTGCTGCGTATGGAAAGTGTGTTTGCTGTCAGATCGTGCAGCTCGATGTCGCCGTAATCAGAGGAAATGTCGATATTTTCAAGTGTTGCTCCCTGAGGTATGCATACGATAAGCTGCGGCGTGGAATCTGCAGCACCGAGGTTTATCAGTACGCCGTCGTTCGCATCCCTGACATCGACTGTGAGAACGCCGTCCTTGACCGCAAACTCAGGCGCTTCGGCTTTTTCGTCGTATATCAGTCTCGTATCGCCGGCGTTTCCGCTTATGAATGAAATATCTCCGTCTCCCTTGATGCTTACGGAATCAAAGGAAACATTCTCGCTGTCCATAGTCTCCGCCAGGGTGATGTCTGTCATCTCAGGAGCGCCGGCTCTTATCCAGCTGTAGCGATCGCTTATTTTTTCCATTCCCGAAACACCGCCTGCGGCATAGCCGATCGTAGCAGCTATGAGCCCCAGGCATGTAACGACTGCACATATAATGAAAAAACGTTTAAGTCCTCTGCTCATCTATCTCGCCTCGCTTTCTGTGTTTTCAAAAGTCGTTTCTCTGCTGCTGTGACGCTTTTTTCGCTTGCCGGCATTGAGGATATCTCTGGCGTGCCTTCTCGCATTCTTTTTGCGGGCCCATTCGACCATGCATCTGATGCCGCTCTTTACGCCCATTATCAGCAGCATGCCCATGGCTGACGTGAAGCCCATTGCGGCGAGCCCGATGCCGACCAGGAGTGCAGCGGCGGCGCCTGATAACGGTATGGCCATGACGCCTATGACGATGCATGCTAAAGAAGCTAGGGCGCATCCCAGCAGACCGGCGAAGATGCCGATCACGCATCCGGCCAGGGCGACGAATATAGCTATGACCAAAGCGGCCAGCGCGGCTGCGAGAGGCACGGAAACAGGGGCTGAGCATATCGCCAGCACCACGCACCATGCTGCCGAGAGGCCTTTTTTCATGAACGGCTTTTCGTCTTCATCGAACAGTCTTACGGCATATTCGGCCTTTATCTGTGATGCTGCCTGTTTAGGACCTCCCAGATGCTCGATGACGTCCTGCTCGTTTTCCGGGCCTGCCTCATCAAAGTATTCCTCATAATATTCGACGGCGGCATCTATTTCTTCTTCAGGCAGCCTGGCAAGCTCCTTTTTCAGTTCATGTATGAATTCATTCCTGTTCATGCTGTTTCACATCCTTTCCTCTGTGCTCTGTACCCAGAAATGCATCGATGGCATTTTTGTAATCCAGCCATTGCGCTCTGTATTCATCGAGCTTTTTCAGCCCCTCCTCCGTTATGGAATAGTATCTCCTGTTTCTGCCCTGGTATGGCATATCGTACGTCCTGCACAGATTTTCCTTTTGCAGTCTGCGCAGCACGGGATAAAGCGTTGATTCTGAAACGGCTATGGCCTGTTTCATGGATTGCGTTATCTCGTATCCGTAAGTATCGCCTTCAGACAGGATTGCCAGCGCGCAGGCGTCGAGCAGTCCTGATTCGATCTTGAAGCCCATACCGTCCTCCTTCCTGTGTATGCAATTCAATGTTTAATATTATTTTATGTTTGATATTATATAGCGTATAATATTGTTTGTCAACACTGATATGTCAAAAAAGAATATCGCGTCCGAATTTACAGCGTAAAAAAGACCCGGAAACCGCCTGAATGCGGTTCCGAGTCCTTTGATAATGCAAATTTTGTGATGTGTGCACGAATGCACGAGAGCTTTACAGCTGACTATACTATCAGCGTTTTGATCCTGTCTCTCGTTCTTTCCTCGCCCAGGATCTGCTGTATTTCCCAGACGTCAGGTGACTGGCTCCTGCCCATGACGGCTATCCTGATCACCGTGCTGACGTGGCCGACGTGACCCTTGTACTGATCCGGGTTTTTCTTGTAATCCTTAGGCTTTGCGGCATAGCCCATATCGGAGGCTATAGCGCGGATCTTGTCGAACCATGCGCTCTGATCATCGCTGTGGTCGTATGAGTCCAGATATCTTGTGAGGATCTCAGCAGCGTCTTCGTCGCTGACCTCTTCCGGGATAGTGTCCTCTATTACGAAATAATCGTCGAAAAAGTAGCTGATGAATTCAAATATCTGTCTGGCGCAGATGAGATCCTTTCGCGGCTTATTGCCCGTCCTGCCAAGATCGAGGATCTTCTCGACGTAGCTCCTGTCAGCTTTGAGGAGCGGAGCGACCTCCGGCTTAAATTCCTCGGCCCAGCCGAGCAGGAAATCGTAGAGCTCATTCGCCGGGATCTTCACCAGCACGTCCTTTGAAATATCATTCAGCTTATCGAGATCAAAGAGCGCGCCGCCGCTGCTCATCTTCTCCGTGGTGAATCTGAATTCGTCTATCGGCGCTTCAGGGTTGGCGATGCGCCATTCCTCGAAATTGGAATTGAGTATCGTCAGCAGATATTCCTTGACGGCCTGCGGATGGTATCCCTCCTGTCTGTAATAGTCCAGTGAAAGCTCAGGATCCTTCCTCTTGCTGAGCTTGCGCTTATTGCCGTTGTCGAGCTTGAGCAGCTGAGCCGTATGGCAGTAAACAGGCATGTCAAAGCCCAGCTTTTCAAACAGCTCCACGTGTATCGGCAGCGACATGAGCCATTCCTCGCCCCTGATAACGTGTGTGGTGCGCATGAAGTGGTCATCGATGACATGTGCGAAGTGGTATGTCGGTATTCCGTTGGCCTTCAGTATCACTATGTCCTGATCGTTTTCCGGCATGGAAAGCGTGCCTCTGATAGCGTCATCGACCTGTATGTGCCTTATCTCCTCCGCAGGCTTGTCGTGATCGCCGCTCGACTTCAGCCTGACTACGTAAGGCTTGCCGGCGGCAATATTGGCCTCTATCTCTTCGTATGAAAGGCCGCGGCTCTTTTCGGCGTATTTGCCGTATATGCCTGTGGTCTCCTTGGCGGCCTCCTGCTGCGCTCTTATATCGGCCAGCTCGTCTTCAGTGAGAAAGCACGGGTATGCGAGGCCTTTTTTTACCAGCTCCTTGGCGAAGCATCTGTATATCTCGCCGCGCTCGCTCTGATAGTACGGGCCGTAATTTCCCTTTTCGCCGTTGAGCAGCGCTCCTTCGTCGAACTTTATATCGAAGAATTCCAGAGATGTTATGATCGTCTCCACTGCGCCCTCGACGTAACGCTTGTCGTCAGTGTCCTCTATCCTCAGGTAAAATGTGCCGCCTGACTGATGCGCGAGACGCTCGTCCACAAAAGCGCCGTAAAGGTTCCCCAGATGTATGAAGCCTGTCGGGCTCGGGCCGAGCCTTGTCACCATGGCTCCGTCGGGGAGATCCCTTGCGGGATATATCGCCTCGTAATCAGCAGGTGTCTTGTCTATATGCGGAAACAGCAGCTCCGCCAGTTTGTTATGATCCATTTTCTTTACGCTCCTTTTGATAGTTATTTTATCAGCTAACAGCAGACGTGGCAAGGTATTGAAAATATTTAAAGAATATCTATATTTCGGTTTTTTTGATGATTATAGGCAAAAATTTCAACGGTTGCTTATGTGAAAAGCGGGCATGGCGAGTGAAAAGCTTTATTAAGAAAGTTGGAAATGGTCTAGCCCATTGGAAATTACCTATATTTCATGGGAATCGGAAAATGTAGGCAATAATAATATCTACATCCATGGAGAATACATTCAAATATGCATAACAACACAGAACCATCATAAAAAAATACTAAAATAGAAAAAAATGGAAATAAGAAAGGAGTGAAAAATGAAAAATCAGATGCAATTTACGGACATGGCGCGCCGGGAGAGCGCACGGATCGAAAAGCTGCTTACGCGGATGGAGGCGCGATATAGTGAATTGCCGACGGGCAGTCTGAATAAGAAGGGAGAATATTACTATCGCGTATATTATGAGGGCAAGCAGAAGAGAGATATCATCATTCCCGACTGGTACGACGGCAGACAGGAGCTGATCGACGAGCTGTGCGAAAGGCGCTATATTTCCGCCGCAATGCCCGTACTGAAGAAAAATCTGCAGTGCCTGAAGCGGCTGCAAAGGGATTTTCGCATCTATGACCCGCAGGAGATAAGGGCGCGACTGCCGCGAGCATATAATGAATATGATCTCGGCGGAGTGTGTCTGCAGGGAGATATCGATCCGCAGAGGTGGGCGTCGGAGAATTATGAGTGCAATGAAGCATATCCGGAGAGGAAAATATATAAATCTGAGGGAGGACTGCGGACGCGTTCAAAATCCGAGGCTGTTATCGCGACCAAGCTGGAGCAGAACGGTATCGCGTTCAGATATGAAGAGGTCATATATATCGGCGGAAGAAGGCTGTGTCCTGATTTTTCCGTGCTGCATCCGCGGCAGAGACGCGTAATGTACTGGGAGCATTTTGGTATGATGGATGATCCCGAGTATGCCGCGGCCGCGATGAATAAGATCTGCTATTATGCGGATAACGGTATCAGAGCGGGCGACGAGCTTATAATAACGTGGGAAACGAGAAGCAGACCGCTGTGGTTTGAAAACATCAGCGACTGCATAGATATGTATCTCAGGTGAACGCGACACATACGCAGCAGAGCGGGCAGCAAAACGCTCCGCTTACCGGAGGCGGAAGCGGAGCGCAGTTGACATATCGTATGCTATTTTTCGTACTTTTTCCAAAGTATCCGCAGGGAATTGAGGATGCAGATCATGGCTACGCCGGTGTCTGCGAAGACGGCCGCCCAGATGTTGGCAAAACCGAAGAAGCCCAGACAAAGCACGACGAGCTTGACGAACAGAGCGATGACTATGTTCTGCACCGCTATCCTGTTGGTATTCCTGGCTATGGAGATCGACTGCGGTATCGATTCCACGGAGGAATTCATGAACACCACATCCGCAGCTTCTATGGCGGCGTCGGCACCGCTGCCCATGGCTGCGCCGACATCAGCTCCGGCGAGTACGGGAGCGTCGTTTATGCCGTCGCCTACGAACATGGCAGGGCCGATCTGTTCACGGATTTCTTGGAGTGCGGACAGCTTGTCCTCCGGCAGCAGCTGTGCACGTACGTCGTCGATGCCGGTCTTTGATGCTATAGCGGCGGCGCTTTCGGCGTTGTCTCCCGTTAGCATTACGGGTACGAGACCGTAAGACTTAAGCTGTGCGATGGCGGTCGGAGCGTCGGCTTTCAGAGTATCCGCTATGCTTAAGAGACCCGCGTAAATACCGTTTATCGCGATGAGGACCTCAGTGCCTTCACTCTTATCGGCATCATTGACGGATACGCTGTTTTCTGCCATCAGAGTCCTGTTGCCGCACAAAACCTCGCCGCATGCAAGGCGCGCTCTTATACCTCTTCCCGAAATTTCATCAAGAGAAGCTGGAGACTCGATGTCGATACCCTCTGCGCCTGCCTTTTCTACTATGCTGACGGCGATAGGGTGGGTAGAGCGGCGTTCACAGGCGGCGGCAACGGCCAGAAGCTCGCGTTCGCTCATACCGTTTGCCGGCAGTATCCGCTGCACGGTAAAGCTGCCTTCGGTGATGGTGCCGGTCTTGTCCATGATCACGGCCTTAATGCCCTTGAGCGCTTCGATGGCAAGGCCGCCCTTGAAGAGCACGCCCAGCTTGGAAGCTGAGCCTATGCCTGAGAAGAACGCCAGCGGTACGCTTATCACGAGTGCGCACGGACAGCTTATTACGAGGAAGGTTATGGCCGTTGTTATCCACTGGCTCCACTGTCCGGTTATAAGCGACGGTACCACTGCGGTGAGGAGCGCCAGAGCCACTACTATCGGCGTATATATCTTGGCGAACCTGGTGATGAACCTGTCCATCTTAGGCTTCCCGGCCGCGGCGTTTTCCACGGAATTGAGTATCTTGGTGACCATGGATTCCTCGAGAGGACGGGTCACCTTTATCCTTATCAGCCCCTGCTGGTTCACGCATCCGGATATGACCTCGGTACCGACCGTGGCCCTTACAGGAACGGGTTCACCTGTTATCGGAGATGTGTCTATGCGACTTTCGCCTTCCGTCACCACTGCATCCAGAGGGATCCTGTCTCCGGGGCGGACGAGCAGTATGTCTCCTGTCACGGCTTCGCCTGCAGGTATGGTCCTGACGTCGTCGCCGTCTACAAGGGAAACGGTCTCGGGGCGCATATCGACAGCGTCCATTATCTGAGATCTGCTCTTGTCTACGGCTATGTGCTCAAACAGCTCTCCCACCTTGTAAAACAGCATCACGCCGGCGCCCTCTGTGAATTCGCCGATGCAAAAGGCTGCTATGGTCGCGATGGACATGAGAAAGTTCTCGTCGAACACCTGCCCCTTGGTAATGTTGCGGCCGGCAGTCAGCAGCACCTCCCAGCCGAGTGCGAGGTATGCTGCCACGAATATTGGGAATACGGCCGGCTCGAATATACCGGCGTGATGGAATATCACTCCGGCGGCAAACAGAACAGCGCCGGCTATCAGCGATATGAAGTCGGCAAGATGCTCCCTGAAAAGACTCTTCTTAGGCGTTTTCTGCACATCAGCAGCAGTGCTCTTCTTCACGAGGTGTACGTCGTCGATCGCGCGGCAGGCCTCCTCCAGCTTTGGCAGCAGTGAGGCGGGATCCTCGGCGGCTACTCGCAGCTGTTTGGTGGCAAAGGTTATGGAGGCGGCGGTCACTTCAGGCATGGCCTGTATCCTGCGTTCCATCTTGGCCGCGCAGTTAGCGCAGTCGAGCCCCTCTATGATATATGTTTCCTGCTGAGCAGCTGATATGCAGTCGAAATCGTGATCGTGGCTGTGGCCGTGCGCACATTCGTCTGCATGGTCGTGACCGCAGCCGCAGCCGTCTTCGTGCGAGTGCTCGTGCTCGCAGTGATCGTGCGAGTGCCCGTGATTGTGGTCGTGCGAGTGTTCATGTTCATGCTCGCAGTGATCGTGTTCGTGATGTATATGTTCTTTGTGCATTTGTTTTCCTAGATCTCTATTCATTGATATGTTCCAGCGCAACGTCCAGTATTTCCCTGACGTGATCGTCAGCGAGGGAATAATAGGCGTGCTTTCCTTTCTTTTGAAATTTGACGAGATTATTATCTCTGAGAACCTTCAGCTGATGTGATACCGCGGATTTTGTCATGTCCAGTAGCACCGCGATGTCGCAGACGCACATCTCGTGGCAGTTCAGCGCCGCCATGATCCTCATGCGGGTGCTGTCGCCGAAAACCTTGAACAGCTTTGCCATGTCGGCCATCTGCTGCTCGGGAATGATCTCGGCTCTCACGTGCTGAAGTATGTCTTCGTGTATCGCTGCGCAGTCGCAGCTCATTTCACTCTTTCCCATCTTGTTTATCGCCTCCTGTTGAATTCGTGTTGTCAGGGTGTAATAGATTCAGTGCCCACAGGAACGGTTGCACGCATGTTCAACTGTCCTGTTGCCATAATTATAGTTGAACGCACACGCAACTGTCAAGAGATAATTCACAAAAAAAGCGAAAAGATTTGACTGACGGGCAAACATTGTATAGTATTGTAAGGTCGAAGTAATAAAGCAAAGTTGAATCAATAAACACACGGCCGGCGGATCGCCGGCAGAAAAGGAGTGATACAGATAAAATGATAAAGGTCAACAGAGACGTCTGCATAGAGTGTATGACTTGTGTTTCGGTATGTCCGTTTACCGTACTGGAGGGCTCGGAGGAGGGCGTGCGCATGGCTGAGGGCAAGATGTGCATCTCATGTATGCACTGCGGAGCCGTATGCCCTACGGAAGCCATAACATATAACGGCGAGCCGTCGATACTTTCGGATGAGATGCCGGTAATAAGCGAGAATTTTCATGAGGATCTGAAAAACCATATACTGACGAGAAGATCATACAGGCACTTCAGTCAGCAGGAGGTGTCGAGAACAACGATCGAGGAGGCGCTGGAGCTGGCGTCATGGGCGCCGAGCGCCAAAAATCAGCACACGACCAAATGGATAGTTATAGACGATAATGAGGTCATGGAAAAGATCATGGAGCTGATACTGGAGTACGTCAAGGAAACGGGGATTTCTCCGGAAATCGCCTCAGAAATGGAAAACGGCAACAATGTGGTCATGGGAACGTCGAAGGCGCTGCTGCTCGCATATGCCAACGATAACGCTATTTCGCCGGAGACGGATACGGCCATCGCCATGACGACGGCAGAGCTTTACCTGCAGTCGAAGGGCGTGGGAACGTGCTGGGCCGGCTACCTCAAAAGGATGGCAAACGCCATTCCTGAGATCCGGGAGCTGCTGCCGAAGATCCCGAAGAGCTGCAGCTTTTACGGAGCCTTTATGATAGGGTATCCTGAGGATGAGGATTACATACACATACCGCAGAGATTCAAGCGGGCGGATATAAAGTGGGTATGAGCATGAGCCCGTTCGCTGATGCTGCATACAATTTAGCAAAGCAGGTAAAATAATAAAAATCATAATGAAAATGTGCGTTTTTAAAGAGGAAAATCTTCGGACAACGTGATATAATGATTATATTAAACAAACCGGAACAACAGATGAGATAGCTGAGGAGGTATCGCGATGTTATCTAAGAAAGTACTGGAATTACTGAATACACAGGTTAACAAGGAGTTTTATTCTGCATATCTTTATCTCGATATGGCAAATTACTATAAGGATGAAGGACTCAACGGATTCCATAACTGGTACAAGGTGCAGGCTCAGGAGGAGAGGGATCATGCGCTGCTGTTCATAGACTATATACAGCAGAACGGTGAATCCGTGGTGCTGGAAGCCATCGACAAGCCTGACAAGGAGTTCAAGGCGTTCATCGATCCGCTCAAGGAGGGCGCAAAGCACGAGAGATACGTTACAGGTCTCATCAACAACATATATGCGGCCGCCTACGAGGAAAAGGATTTCAGAACCATGCAGTTCCTCGACTGGTTCATCAAGGAGCAGGCCGAGGAAGAGGATACTGCCGACGATCTCGTGAAGAGATTCGAGCTCTTCGGAAGCGACAGCAAGGGCCTTTACATGCTGGACAATGAGCTGGCGTCAAGGACATATACTGCGCCGTCGCTCACGCTTTAATCGCAGGATTTATACTGACAGGAAATGACGGAGCTGCGTCACGGATACGGACCGGGACGCGGCTCTTGCTTTTCATGAGGAGGATCGAACATGGCTTTTACGGAAGCTCAGATAACGCAGATACTCGATGCGCTGCGAGACAGATATCCGGAGGCGGGATGTGCGCTCGTGCACCAGGATACGTATCAGCTGCTGATAGCCGTAGTGTTGTCGGCGCAGACTACGGATAAGAGCGTCAATAAGGTGACGGGAACGCTGTTCGAAAGATATCCGACGCCCGCTGATCTTGCGGCAGCCGAGCAGCAGGACGTGATAGATATAATAAAGACGATCGGCATGTATAAGACGAAGTCAAAAAATATCATTGCCCTGGCGAAGGCGCTTGTCGAAAAGCACGGCGGGCAGGTGCCGGAGGATTACGATGAGCTGATCGCGCTGCCGGGAGTGGGCAGGAAAACGGCTAACGTCGTACTGGCGGTAGGCTTCGGGCATCAGAAGATCGCGGTAGATACGCATGTTTTCAGACTGGCTAACAGGATAGGGCTCGTCAGCGAAAAGGATGTGCTTAAGACGGAAAAGGGCTTGATGAAGGTGCTGCCGGAAGACAGATGGACGGAGGCTCACCACAGTCTCATATTCCACGGCAGGAACTGCTGTACGGCCAGAAGCCCTAAATGCGATCAGTGTCCGATAGAAGAGCTTTGCATGAAGATCGGCGTGGAATGAGTATATTCCCGTCGACACGGGAAGCGCTAAGTGATAATATTAAGTAAAAAGAGGCAGATAAACGTATCGGAGGTGTGATCATGGCAGTTTACAGATGCAGCGTATGTGGTTTTATCTATGATGAAGAAAAGAACGGCAAACCTCTGGCGGAGCTTACGGAGTGCCCCGTTTGCGGTCAGCCGATATCGAAGTTTATGCCTGTGGAAGAGCAGGAAGCAAAGCCGGCGGTGCAGGAGGCGTGGAGCGGCGGCAGTCTCGCTTATGATCCTGATACAGCCAGGCATGATCCGGCCATGAGGTATATGGCGGAAATACACGAGATGGCAGTTACGGGGAAATCGGTGGGAGCGTCCATGGGTACGCTCATGCCCGTGCCGAACTGGGATGAGATCCTGATAATGGGTGCGCAGCTGAATCCGCCTCCGCTCAATGACGGAGATCCGGTGGAGACCAGGACGGTGATCGGAAAGCATGCCGCGAAGCCTATGATACTCGAAAGTCCGGTATATATTTCGCATATGTCGTTCGGGGCGCTGTCGAGGGAGACGAAGATAGCGCTTGCGAAGGGCTCGGCAATGGCGAAAACAGCCATGTGCAGCGGTGAAGGCGGAATCCTGCCGGAGGAAAGAGCGGAAGCGTATAAATACATCTTTGAGTACATCCCGAACAAATACAGCGTTACGGACGAGAACCTGCAGGCAGCAGACGCCATAGAGATCAAGATCGGTCAGGGAACGAAGCCGGGGATGGGCGGTCATCTTCCGGGAGATAAGGTGACCGAGGAGATCGCCGCCATCAGAGGCAAAAAGCCGGGAGAGGATGTGCAGAGCCCGAGCAAATTCCCGGAGCTCAACTCCAGGGAGGATCTCAGGGATATGGTGTCGATGCTGAGAGAGCGTTCGGGCGGCAGACCTATAGGCATTAAGATCGCTGCCGGAAGACTGGAACGCGATCTCGAGTACTGTGTTTTCGCAAAGCCTGATTTCATAACCGTGGACGGCAGAGGCGGCGGCACGGCATCGAGTCCGATGCTGCTGCGTGAGGCTACTACGGTGCCGACGATATATGCGCTCCACAGAGCGAGGAAATATCTCGATGCCGCAGGCGCTGACATATCGCTGGTGATAACGGGAGGACTGCGCGTATCGGCTGATTTCGCCAAGGCTCTTGCCATGGGAGCCGATGCGGTGGCCGTAGCGACAGCCGGCATGATGGCGGCTGCCTGTCAGCAGTACCGTATCTGCGGCAGCGGCAAATGCCCGGTGGGAGTGGCGACACAGGATCCGCAGCTGAGGGCGAGGATGAAGACGGATGCTGCAGCGCAGCGCGTCGCTAACTATCTCGATGTTTCGCGCCGTGAGCTGGAGACGTTTGCCCGCGTTACCGGACACAGCTCGGTACACGATCTGTCAGTGGCGGATCTGATGACGACGAGCCGTGATATCGCCGAGTATACGGATATAAAACACCTGGCGGAGCCGGTTGACGTGCCGGCGGCCCAAACCGCTTCGGCTGCAGGAGAGACAAGATACAGGTGCAAGCTGTGCGGAGAAATATTCCCGGTTGCTGAAGGAACAGAGCCGGCGTGCCCTGTATGCGGAGCCATAGGAGATAAGCTGGAAAGAATATAAGGGCAAGGGCTGCAGGCGGCGGCGAGCTGCCTTGAGAAAACAAAAGCGGGGATCGTGCATCGATGCGTTCGGTGCGCGGTCCCCGTTCCGTTTTTTGTCTGGTCGCTGATCAGACGGTCTTTCGCTGATCAGGCGTTTCGCGGTCCTTCGCCGATCAGGCGTTTCGCTTCTCTTGCTGATCAGGCGTTCCTGCCGCAGCAGTGCTTGTATTTCTTGCCGCTGCCGCAAGGACACGGCTCGTTGCGGCCGATCTTTTTGCCCTTGACTACGGTCTTGGATTTCTTGTACTCCTTAGTTATCTCCTTGATCTTGTCGATGCCGAGAATGTCCTCCCACTGAGGCAGAGTATACAGGTATTCGGCTTCGGCTGCCAGCATGTTGTAAAACAGCTTCTCCGGTTCGATCTCGATCTCTACGGCCGAGCTTTCGTCAAAGCTCTCGAAATCGTTGCTCTTCTTGAGGCTGGAATCGATGCCGTCGAGAAAGCCCATGAAAATCACAGGGCGCACATCGTATTTTTTTGCCAGCTCTCCAAGAGTGCCCGTGACCTTTTCCGTCGGCCTGTCGAGGATATCGCTGTATATTTTTGTCTCGGCGCCGCTGTATTCCTTCCAGAATTCAGGGAACGTCGCTTCAGTCTGATTCTCTATCAGATTTTTCCATTCTTCAAATAAAGTCATTTTAGACCTCCTGTCGTTATATTAGGTGCGTCCGCTTATTTAAGAGCAGTCCTGACTATATCCATGACGTCGCCCATGACGGCGCTTCCCGTAGGCAGCGGGCCGGCGCCCTTGCCGTAAAACATCAGCTCGTCTACGGCGTTGCCCTTTACGAACACGGCGTTGAACTCCCTGTTTATTCCTGCCAGAGGGTGGTTCTCATCTATGTACATCGGCTTGACGGCGTATTCGACGTCGCCGTTGTCGAGCTTCTTGGCGTGAGCGATGAGCTTTATCCTGCAGTTGTCCTGACGCGCCTTTTCGATCTCATCCTTAGTTACCTTCGTGATGCCTATGGTCGGAATGTCTCCGGGAGCCACGTATTTATCGAACATCAGCGCCATCAGTATGGACAGCTTGTTGGCCGCGTCTATGCCCTCGACATCAGCCGTAGGGTCGGCTTCTGCGAAGCCCTGTGCCTGCGCATCCCTGAGAGCTGTCTCGTAGTCGAGCCCCTCCTGAGTCATCATCGTCAGTATGTAGTTGGTAGTGCCGTTCAGTATGCCCATGACCTCTTCAAACTTGTTGGCCTTCAGAGGTCCTGTGAGCGAGGTCAGTATAGGAATACCGCCGCCGACGCTGGCTTCAAATCTGAGAAGCACGCCGTTGGCCGCCGCCGTATCCATGAGAGCCTGGTAATTGGCGGCGATGGCCGCTTTGTTGGCTGTAACGACATGCTTGCCGTTTTCCATAGCCTTGAGCATGAACGATGTGGCAGGCTCGATGCCGCCCAGCAGCTCGATTACTATATCTATGTCAGGATCTGTGAATATCGAATCCGGGTCGGAAGTGAATTTTTCCATCGGCACGGTGATGCCTCTGTCGCGCTCCGTATCGCGTTCGAGTATTTTCACGATTTCCAGCTTGACGCCGAGAGAGCTTTCGATCTCGTCTCTGTTCATTTCCAGTGTTTTATATGTACCGGTGCCGATATTTCCCAGCCCCAGCAGTCCGATTTTTACTGTTTTCATTTTTACCTCCGCTAAACAAACGATCAATGAAGTAATTATATAATACATTTCACATTTTGTCTCGTATTTTTTGATAAAGGACGGATGCGGAGGCTGCAGACTGACTGTGCGGTACAGCACGCATATTATGTTCTTGTGCGCCTCGCTGGCAAATGGTATAATAAAAATCAGTAAAAGGAGGGCCGGAGCGGCTCTTCTCATGGGTCAAAAAGTACCGCACAAGTAACCATATCAGGCGGTGCTTTTTTTATAACTGCCGATATACAAAACGACGGGAAGCGGAAAGGAGAGAGCATAATGGCGATGCATATAGTTCTGGTGGAGCCGGAGATACCGCCTAATACGGGAAATATAGCCAGAAGCTGTGCGGCGACGGGTAGCGTGCTGCACCTGGTGGAGCCGCTGGGCTTTTCCATAGACGACAGGAGTCTCAAGCGGGCCGGCCTTGATTACTGGCCGTTCGTGAAGCTGGAGGTGCATGACAGCCTTGACGGTTTCATGAAAAAATACGGCGGGAAGAAGCGCATGTTCCTGGCGACGACGCAGGGAGGACGGTTATATACAGACGTGGATTTTTGCGACGAGGATATGATACTGTTCGGCAGGGAGACGGCGGGGCTGCCGCGTCCGTTCATAGCGGAGCACGAGGAGGCGGCGATACGCATCCCGATGAGCGAAGACACGCGGCTCAGGTCGCTAAACTTGGCAAATTCAGTCAACATTATACTCTTTGAATCCTTGCGGCAGCAGGGGTTCCCGAATTTAAAATAGTAATGTCAATTCGGGGTAAAGCATTGGTAAAAAACACGCTGTATGATATAATATAAACCGAGGTATTTAGAAAAATGGGTATGAAACTAGGATATGACCTAAAAATTGAACAGTCCCAGAAACTGGTGATGACCCCGGAGCTCATACAGGCGATACAGATCCTGAAGTTCAATACGCAGGAGCTGGATTCATATGTGCAGGAGCAGCTGCTTGTGAATCCGGTGCTGGAGCAGGCCGCGGGAGATGTCAGAGGCTCTTCCGAGCAGGGCGCAGCCGATAGCAGGGAAGAGAGCTTTGACGTGAGAAGGACGGAAAGCGGCGAAGTTTCTGCCTCGGGCAAGGATGAGGATTTCGACTGGAAGGAATATATCAAGGACAGACAGTACGACGATATAAGCTACAGACAGTGGGAGGACAGAAACGGGGAAGAAAAGGAGAACACGTACGAGCAGTACGTTTCTTCTGATATCACGCTTCCGGAGCATCTGATGTTTCAGCTGCAGTGCGCGACTGAGAAGAAGGGCTGCAGGAGAGTCGGCGAATATATCATAGAGTCGCTGGATGAAAACGGTTATCTCACATCTACGGTAGAGGAGATGGCCGAGGCTCTGGGAGTGCCGGAAGCCAAGATCGAGGAGGCGCTGGATATAATTCACGGCTTCGATCCTGTCGGCGTGGGCGCGCGCGATCTGGCGGAATGTCTCACCATACAGCTCAGATATCAGGGGCAGCTGACCGATATCTTTGAAAAGGTGGTCGGCGAGCACCTGGAGGATCTGGCTAACGGCAAGTTCGGAGCCGTAGCCAAGGAGCTGGGCGTATCTCCTAAGGAGATACAGGAGATGAACGATATCATCAGGACTCTGGAGCCTAAGCCCGGCAGGCTTTTCGCGTCGGGAGCGGACACCAGATATATCATACCCGATGTGATAATAGAGAAGGTAGATGACGATTACGTGGTCACGGTCAATGAGAGCAGCACGCCGAGACTGATGGTCAGCTCGTATTACAGCAAGCTGATGAAACAGTCGGAGGAGGACGACAATCTGTCCAAGTATCTTTCGGATCGTGTCAATTCGGCCATATGGCTCATCAAGAGCATAGAGCAGAGAAAGCAGACGATATTCAACGTGGTGACGGCTGTCGTCGAGCATCAGAAAGAATTCTTCGACAGAGGCGTGAAGTATCTCAAAACGCTGACGCTCAAGGACATAGCGGAGGAGCTGGGGATACACGAATCGACGGTATCACGTTCCATAAACGGCAAGTATATGCAGTGTCCGAGGGGAGTATTCGAGATAAAGTATTTCTTTTCGGCCGGCGTCTCCGGAAGCCACGGCGAAGGCATATCGTCAAACAGCATAAAGGAATTTATCAGGGAAATAGTAGAAAACGAAGATCAGAGATCGCCTTACAGCGATCAGGCTATGGTGGCGATGCTTGAAGAAAAGGGCATCAGCATATCGAGGAGGACAGTAGCCAAATACAGGGACGAGATGAGCATCCCGTCGTCCTCCAGAAGAAAGCGATATTGAGCCTGACGGCACGGATCCGCGGGTTTGATATAGATGAATCAAATTAAACTTACAGAACATTTTAGGAGGGAGTTACAAAATGGCAATCAAGATCGGAATAAGCGGCTTTGGTCGTATTTCACGTGTGGTGATCCGCGCGGCAATGGACATGCCTGAGATCGAGATCGCAGGTATCAATGTTCGAAACGCCGATAAAGAGTACATGAAGTACATGCTGAAATACGATACGGTATTTGGGCGTTTTCCGAAAGAGCTGGGGGTATACGATGAGGGACTTATCATAGACGGCAAGAAGGTGCCTGTTTTCAGCGAGAGCGATGCGGCCAATATTCCGTGGAGCAGCTGCGGAGCCGAATACATCGTTGAAGGTACCGGAGCCTACAATACCACTGAGAAAGCCATGGTACACATAAATCAGGGAGCCAAGAAGGTCATCATAACGGCGCCTGCTAAAGACAAGACGACGCCGACCTTCGTAATGGGAGTAAACAACGACGAGTACAGGAAGGACATGGACATAGTATCGAACGCTTCCTGCACCACGAACTGTCTGGCTCCTGTATGCAAGGTAATCGAAGATAACTGGGGCATAGAGCAGGGACTCATGTCGACGATACATGCGGCTACGGCAAAGCAGAAGGTCGTAGACGCCAGGTCGCTCAAGGACTGGAGAACGGGAAGATCGGCCTTCGGAAATATCATTCCTACGAGCACGGGAGCCGCCAAGGCGGTCGGACTCGTAATACCATCGCTGGTGGGAAGGATGACCGGTATAGCTTATCGAGTTCCGACGAACGACGTGTCGGTGATCGACGTGAATATACAGCTGAAGAATTCGGCCAGCTATGAGGAGATCTGCAGAAAGATCAAGGAAGCGTCCGAGGAAGGCCCTATGAAGGGCGTTATCGAATATATCGATGACGAAGTTGTATCCAGCGATTTCATCGGCGATCCGCATACGTCCATATTCGACGCCAGAGAGGGAATACAGCTCAACGACAAGTTCTTCAAGCTGATAGCCTTCTACGATAACGAGTACGGATATTCCGTGAAGGTGCTGGAGCTGATAAAGCACATGTACAGTGTAGACAACGCATAAGTATAACAGGACAGCGGCAGCCGGCCAGAGGCCGGCTGCCGGTCGTAATATCAAAAAGAAAGGGAAGGAGCCGACTATGAAGAAAACCGTTAGAGACATTGACGTTTCCGGGAAGCGCGTGCTCGTCAGGTGCGATTTCAACGTGCCGATGCAGGACGGAAAGATCACGGACGACAGGAGGATAACCTCGGCGCTGCCTACGATAGAGTATCTTATGGAAAAAGGGGCTAAGGTGATACTCATGTCTCACATGGGCAGACCTAAAGGAGAGCCGAAGCCTGAATTCTCGCTGAAGCCGGTGGCCGACAGACTGTCGCAGCTGCTGGGATGCGAGGTGATATTCACACCGTCGGACGTCGTCGTGGACGACAGCGTGCGGGCGCAGGCTGAAGCACTGGAGCCGGGCCAGGTCATGATGCTCGAAAACGTGAGATACAGGAGCGAGGAGACTAAAAACGAGGAGCCGTTCACGGGACAGCTGGCGCAGCTGGGAGAGATATTCGTCAACGACGCCTTCGGCACCGCGCACAGAGCGCATTGTTCTACGGCGGGACTGGCCAGGTATATGCCTAGCGTTTCCGGATTTCTGATCGAAAAGGAGGTCAGGTTCCTGGGCGATGCTCTGGAGGATCCGCAGAGACCATTCCTGGCCATCATGGGCGGAGCCAAGGTCGGCGATAAGATCCCTGTCATCGAGAATCTTATGAAAAAGGTGGACAGTCTCATCATCGCCGGCGGCATGAGCTATACGTTCTTCAAGGCCATGGGTCTTGAAATAGGAACGTCGATACTCGACGAGGAGAGTATCGGACTGGCGAAGGATATCATGGAAAAGGCGAAGACCTCCGGCGTGGAGCTTCTGCTGCCGGTCGATACGGTATGCGCCGCGGAATTCGCCAACGACAGCGAAAAGGGCGTCTTTGACAGGGATAAGATACCTGCCGATATGATGGGCATGGACATAGGCCCTAAGACGATCGAGCTCTACAGGGGAGCGATAGCAAAGGCTGCGACCATAGTGTGGAACGGCCCTGCGGGAGTGTTCGAGATGCCGAATTTCGCAGAAGGAACAAAGGCTATAGCGAAGGCGCTGGCTGAAAGCAGCGCTGTTACCATAGTAGGCGGAGGCGACTCCGCTGCGGCTGCCGAGCAGTTCGGGTATGCCGATAAAATGACCCATATTTCAACGGGAGGCGGCGCTTCTCTCGAATTCCTGGAGGGTAAGGAGCTGCCGGGGATATTGTGTTTGGAGGACAAGTAAATGAGAGTACCATTTATTGCGGGAAACTGGAAGATGTTCAAGACGAGAGCGGAAGCCCGCGCCTTTGCAGAGGAGTTCAGGAAGCTCTACAGGGGAACTGACGTGCAGACGGCGATATGTGCGCCTTTTACCGATCTTGAAACGCTGGTGGAGGAATTCAGGGGCACCGGCATAAAGATCGGAGCGCAGAACGTTCACTTTGCGGATGAAGGCGCGTACACGGGCGAGGTGTCAGCGGCCATGCTGGAGGATATAGGCGTGGATTTCTGCATCGTAGGGCACTCGGAGAGGCGGCAGTATTTCGCCGAGACTGACGAAACGGTGAACCTGAAGCTGAAAAAGCTGCTGACGGGAAGCATCAGGCCGATAATGTGCGTAGGCGAGAGCCTGGAGGAGCGCGATGCCGGCAAGGCGTTCGATAAGGTGAAAGCTCAGCTGGAGCTGGGGCTTGCAGGAATAGATGCAGCAGATGCCGTGAAGATAGTCATAGCCTACGAGCCTATATGGGCCATAGGTACGGGCAGGACGGCTACGCCGCAGCAGGCGGAAGAGATGTGCGCTTTCATCAGAAACACGCTCATAGAGCTTTACGGTGAGGATGCTGCTGACGAGATGATAATACAGTACGGCGGCAGCGTGAAGCCTGCCAATGCGACGGATATCATGAACATGGATGAGATCGACGGCGCTCTTGTCGGAGGAGCGAGCCTCAAGGCTGCCGATTTCATGGAGATCATAGATTTTTAAGGAGGTACATTACTAATGGCTTATATCGAAGATGTTATCGCCAGGGAAGTCCTGGATTCAAGGGGAAACCCGACGGTAGAGGTAGAGGTTATGCTGGAGGACGGCTCTACGGGCAGGGCTATCGTTCCTTCGGGAGCTTCGACAGGAGTGCACGAGGCCGTGGAGCTGAGAGACGGGGATAAGAGCAGATATCTCGGCAAGGGTACGCTCAAGGCCGTAGAAAACGTGAACGATGTCATCGCGGATCAGATACTGGGCTGGGATGCTCTCGATCAGGTAGGTCTTGACAAGATGCTCATAGAGCTGGACGGAACGCCAAATAAGGGCAGGCTGGGAGCAAACGCCATCCTCGGCGTTTCCATGGCTGTAGCCAGAGCGGCAGCAGAATCGCTGGGAATGCCGCTGTTCCAGTACCTGGGCGGCGTGAACGGCAAAGTGCTGCCGACGCCGATGATGAACATACTCAACGGCGGTTCGCATGCTGACAATACCGTTGACATCCAGGAGTTCATGATCATGCCTGTTGGAGCAGACAGCTTCAGGGAGGCTCTGAGAATGGGCGCGGAGGTATTCCACAATCTGAAGAGCGTGCTCAAGGGCAAGGGTATGAACACAGCCGTGGGAGACGAGGGCGGATTCGCACCTAATCTTTCGACGAACGAAGAGGCTATACAGGTCATCATCGAGGCTATTGAGAAAGCCGGTTACAAGCCTGGAGACGATGTAAAGATCGCTCTGGATGTGGCTGCCAGCGAGTTCTACGACGCTGAAAGAGATATATACGACCTCACGGGCGAGGGCGTGAGCAGGACTGCCGAGGAAATGGTAGCCTACTATGAGATGCTCTGCGACAAATATCCGATCATCTCCATAGAGGACGGTCTGGCTGAGGATGACTGGAAGGGCTGGGCGCACCTGACGGAAAAGCTCGGAAGCAGGATACAGCTTGTAGGAGACGATCTCTTCGTTACCAATACCGAGAGGCTGGCCGAGGGCATCGAAAAGGGCATCGCCAATTCCATACTCATCAAGGTAAATCAGATCGGAACGCTTACGGAAACGTTCGACGCCATAGAGATGGCCAAGAAGGCCGGATATACGGCTGTCGTTTCGCACAGGAGCGGAGAGACGGAGGATACGACGATAGCCGATATCGTGGTAGGTCTCAACGCAGGACAGATAAAGACGGGATCGCTTTCCAGGACCGACAGGATCGCCAAGTACAATCAGCTTCTCAGGATCGAAGAACTGCTCGATTCGTCCGGACAGTACGCCGGCAGGGATGCGTTTTACAATATCAAGAAAAAATAAATGCCGATAAGGCAAAAAAATGAGCGCCTGAGAAGGCAAAACCGTTGATTTTTGAATGACCCTGTGATACACTTAACAAGTTAGTAAGTGAGCCCGACTTCTCTGGACACCTGTTGTCACCCTTCGGGCGACAGAACAATGAAGGAGGATTTAATATGGGAATAGCCCTTAAGATTATACTCGTTGTGGTGAGCGTAGTACTGACTATCAGCATACTGTTGCAGTCCAGCAACAGCGCCGGATTGTCCGGTTCCATAGGCGGAGGAGCGGAGCAGCTCTTCGGCAAGAGGAAAAGTCAGGGATATGACGCTATCCTGAGCAGGATCTCCACAGTCACAGCGGTGTTATTCATACTGTTGGCTCTGGTTCTCGTAGCGATCGAATAGAGCAGGGTTGCGGGGAACACGGCATCAACAGTTTATATCAATCAAATTATTTTACAATTCGTGTCCGGTAATTTTGTGGGAGGCGCCAATGACGCCTCCTGTAATGCGTCCGGGTACGAGGAGGAGGTATCATCAAGATGGAAATTATTGCAATTCTTTCCGTCGCTGCTGCGGTCATAGGACTTATAGCGGCCGTCGGCCTGTCCGTATGGATAAAGAACGCCGATGAAGGAAACGACAGGATGAAGGAGATCGCCGGCTATATCAGAGAAGGCGCGATGGCGTTCCTGAAGAGAGAATACCGAATAATGGCTATCGTTATCATCGTCATAGCCCTGCTGATCGGATTCGGACTTCAGAGTGTAACGACAGCGATACTCTACGTAGTGGGAGCGCTGCTTTCGGTAGCCGCAGGATTCTTCGGAATGAATGTAGCGACGCTGGGTAACGTAAGGACTGCCAATGCAGCCAAGGAATCCGGCATGAACAGGGCTCTGAAGATAGCCTTCAGATCAGGCGCCGTAATGGGTCTTGCCGTTACCGGCCTCGGACTTCTCGGTCTGGGAGTCGTAATGTGCGTTCTCGATCTGGCTACTGTAATGGAATGTATCACCGGCTTCGGATTCGGAGCTTCGTCAATGGCCCTCTTCGGAAGGGTAGGCGGCGGTATCTACACCAAGGCGGCTGACGTTGGCGCCGACCTGGTAGGTAAGGTAGAGGCAGGCATCCCTGAGGATGACCCGAGAAACCCTGCCGTTATCGCCGACAACGTTGGAGACAACGTTGGAGACGTTGCCGGAATGGGCTCCGACCTGTTCGAGTCATACGTTGGATCCATAATATCAGCTGTTACGCTGGCAGCCGTTGCCGCCATGAATTCAGGCGGACTCTTCGACGAGACTACGGCGGCTCTGTTCCCGCTGATCCTTTCGGGCATAGGCATCATCGCCTCCCTGATCGGTATATTCATGGTAAGGGGCAAGGAAGGCTCCAACCCTGCCAACGCTCTGAACATGGGTACATATGTTGCCGGTATAATAGTTATAATCGCGACGATAATCCTTTCCAAGGTGATGATGGGTACGTTCAACTACGCTATCTCCATCATAGCCGGTCTCGTAGTCGGCATCGCCATCGGAAAGATCACGGAAGTCTACACTTCGTCTGATTACAAATCGGTAAAGAAGATAGCTGAGCAGTCGCAGACAGGTTCGGCTACGACTATCATAAGCGGTCTCGGCGTCGGCATGATGTCCACGCTCTGGCCTATAATCTGCATCGCAGTAGGTATATTCGCAGCCTACTACACTGCAGGAATGTACGGTATCGCGCTTTCGGCAGTAGGTATGCTGTCCACTACGGGAATGACGGTTGCCGTTGACTCGTACGGACCTGTATCCGACAACGCCGGCGGTATCGCTGAGATGTCCGAGCTGCCTGAGGATGTAAGACAGATCACAGACAAGCTCGACTCCGTAGGAAACACAACTGCTGCTATAGGTAAGGGCTTCGCCATCGGATCGGCTGCCCTCACTGCACTGGCTCTGTTCGCTTCATACGCTGAGGTTACTCAGATGTCGGCTGTAGACCTGCTCAACCCTGTAGTAGTTATCGGTCTGTTCATAGGCGCTATGCTGCCGTTCCTGTTCTCGGCCATGACCATGAACTCGGTAGGTAAGGCAGCTAACCAGATGATCGAGGAAGTAAGAAGACAGTTCAGAGAGGATAAGGGCATCCTGGAGGGAACTTCAAAGCCTGACTACGCTCACTGCGTAGATATTTCCACAAGAGCTGCTCTCAAGGAAATGATCGTTCCGGGCCTCATGGCTATCATCGCTCCGCTGGTAATCGGTATCGTGCTGGGCGTTGAGGCTCTCGGCGGCATGCTGGGCGGAGCGCTTTCATCGGGCGTACTGCTCGCGCTGATGATGGCTAACGCCGGCGGCGCATGGGACAACGCCAAGAAGTACATCGAGGAAGGCCACTTCGGCGGCAAGGGCTCAGACCCTCACAAGGCTGCCGTTGTAGGAGACACGGTAGGAGATCCGTTCAAGGATACGTCCGGTCCTTCCATCAACATCCTCATCAAGCTGATGACGATAGTATCGCTGGTATTCGCTCCTGTATTCGTACAGAT
>CASESB010000086.1 GCA_949290475.1 uncultured Bacillota bacterium | reverse complement strand
ATCGCAAACGTTTGGAAACGCTGATTTTTTCGAGCCTCTATTTTTCGATTTAAGCGATTTTTTTATCGCTCGTCGATATCTTATACCACCCGTTTTCAGGCTTATTCGGGCGATATGCTGCCGAATGTCAATTACAGATCTTCAGGCACGGATATCGTCATTCCCGGAACCAGATCCGAGGCTTCTATATCGTTTATCGCGCATATTTCATAAACAGCACGTCTCGTATCAGTGTCGTCGGATTTATATGTATTGGCTATGTTCCACAGCGTATCTCCGTAGCATACCTCGACCTGCGTATACTGAGGCTCTGTTATGGCTCGCGATACGTTTAGTCCCGATACGAGCCCGAATATCCCGACCATGATACCGATCATCATCACCATGGATGCTATGAATCTGAATTTAGAAGTAACCCTGTATCTCTTCCTGCAAGTTCTGTTGTATGTCGCAGTTGATGCCATCATCACGAACATCTCCTTCCTACCCTGTTAAACGTATGTTCTTTTTTCTCTACGTCATGAGTATATCAGAATGTATGTTCGCAGTCAAGCATTTCATGAACATTTGTTCGCGTTTTATTAAATTGTGTGTTTAATATCTCTCTTTGCCTTTTATACTCTTTCCGTAACGAGCGTAAAGCCTGCCTGCGACAGCTTTTCCTTTATCTCGTCGATCTGATCGTGATCGCGTGTTTCCAGAGCTATCTTCAGGAAACAGCTGGTGATGGCCATGTTGGCGTCTCCCCTGTCGTGATGGACGGCCACCACGTTACCGCCGCAGCCGGCGATGATCTCGGCCACCTCCTGCAGCTGCCCCGGCTTGTCGGTAAGGGCTATCGTCAGATTGGCGTTCCTGCCGCTGGTGACAAGGCCTCTGGTGATCACGCGGCTGAGGATATTCACATCTATATTGCCGCCAGAAACTATGCAGGCGACTTTTTTGCCTGCCAGCGGCAGCTTGTCGAAGAGAACGGCCGTCACCGCCACGGCGCCCGCGCCCTCTGCGATCACCTTCTGTTTTTCGATCAGCGCCAGTATCGTCGCCGCGATCTCGTCCTCGGTGACGGTGACTACGTCGTCCACATACTGCTCCACGAGGCTGTACGTAAGCTCTCCCGGCTGTTTTACGGCGATCCCGTCCGCGAACGTTTCGACGCTTTCAAGCGTTACGGGATGGCCGGCCTTATAGCTTTCGTACATGCCGGCTGCTCCCGCCGCCTGCACACCGTATACCTTGATGCCGGGATTCAGATGCTTCACGGCGTAGGCGACTCCCGAAATAAGGCCGCCGCCGCCCACCGGCACGACTATGGCGTCGAGATCCTCCACCTCGTCGAGTATCTCCAGACCGATGGTCCCCTGCCCGGCTATGACCTGATCGTCGTCAAATGGATGTATGAACGTGGCGCCAGTTTCCTCCTGCAGCCGGAGCGCTTCGTTATAAGCGTCGTCGTATACGCCCTTCACGAGCCTGACCTCGGCTCCCAGCTGCTTGGTCGATTCGACCTTGCTGATCGGCGCGCCGTCCGGCATACAGATTATGGCCTTGATGCCGTTATGCGAAGCGGCCATGGCCACGCCCTGAGCGTGATTTCCGGCGCTGCAGGCGATTATGCCGCGCTCCTTTTCTTCGTCCGTGAGCTGGCTGATCTTGTAATAAGCGCCGCGCAGCTTGAAGCTGCCGGTCTCCTGAAGATTTTCCGTCTTCAGATACAGCTCGCACTTCTCCGAAAGCTTCGTCGCCTTGATGAGATCCGTCTTTCGCGCCACGTTTTTGAGCACGAAGGCGGCATGGTATATTTTATCGAGTGTCAGCATCATTAGTTCTCCTTATCACATTTTCATGAGCTTATCGTAAGCTCTGTCAAGAAGGTTCGTCAGCTTCTTTCTGAAAATCACTCCCAGTATGCAGAGCACGATGGCTACGGCGGCGATCACCGCAGCGCTTACGTAGCCGCCGGTATTTATCTGCCGTCCGATGAGCAGGCTGCCCATCATCCCCGGCGACCTGCCGATCAGAGAAACCACGAGGAAAGGCTTGAGCTTCATTTCGGAAAGCCCGGCCACGTAGTTGCAGAGGTCCTTAGGTATTCCCGGTATCAGGAATATGATGAATACCAGGACGACAGCCTTCTTGCTGTTGAGCGTCGTCAGCATCTTCTGTATCTTTTCCTCGCCGAATATGAGGTGCATGGCGTCATGACCCAGTACCTTGGCTACATAATATGTAATTACGGAACCCAGGAACGCCCCCACCAGCGAGAAGAGATATCCCATCCAGAAGCCGTACATGTAGCCGGCGGCGAACTGCAGCCACTGTCCCGGTATGACGCATATCACTATCTGCAGGATCTGAGAGCCTATGTATATGAAAACGCTCTGCGCCTTGTATTCCATGAGATATGCTTCCACCTTGTCCAGGCTCGAAAAATCGCTGATGATATCTCGCTGGAAAAAGTAGATATATGCGGGGATGCCGATCAGTATGACAAGCAGCAGCAGGAACTTGGCTATAGCTCCGACGACCTTGATCCTGCCCCTTATTTTCTTTTTTCTCTCGCTTGATATTGTCATTATTACTCCATAAGAAAGCGAGATCATGTTTCAGATCTCACTTGCAGCACTGTATTTTATATGTTCAGAAGTCCTTTGTCGTGCAGCTCCTGCAGAGCCTTGATGACTCCGAACTTCGAGTGTTCGTATGTAAGACCGCCCTGGAAATATACGATATAAGGAGGTCTGATCGGTGCATCGGCCGAAAGCTCTATCGAAGAGCCCTGGACGAAAGCGCCTGCCGCCATTATCACCGGATCCTCATATCCCGGCATATCCCACGGCTCCGGCGATACCTGCGAATCTACCGGCGCCGCGGCCTGTATCCCCTTGCAGAACGCTATCACGCCCTCCGGAGTCCCCAGCTTTACCGCCTGTATTATATCGCTCCTGATATCATCCGGCTGCGGGCACACGTCATATCCTAGCAGCTCGAACGCCTTGGCGCACAGTATGGCGCCCTTGACGGCTCCGTTGACCGTCTTCGGCGCGATGAACAGCCCCTGAAGCATGGTCCTCGTCTGACCAAACGTCAGTCCGCATTCACCGCCAATCCCCGGCGAGGTCATCCTGTAGGAAATGCTGTCTATCAGATCACGTCTGCCTGCTATGTATCCGCCCGTGAGCGCCAGTCCGCCGCCCGGATTCTTTATGAGAGATCCGGCCACGACATCGACGCCCACATCGGTAGGCTCCTTGGTGTGGAGGAATTCGCCGTAACAGTTGTCGGCCATGCAGATGATGTTCGGGTTGATCGACTTCACGAATGAAGCCCATTCCTCGATCTCCTCTATGGATATGGCCTTGCGCCAGCCGTAGCCCGTGGCGCGCTGGACCGTTACCATGCGCGTTTTATCGCTGATAGCCTCTCTGAGCGCCGCCAGATCGATCCTCCCGTCAGCCGTCAGCTCGACCTGCTTGTACGTGATGCCATACTCCTTCAGAGAGCCCTTGCCCTCCCCTCTTATGCCGATCACCTCTTCCAGTGTGTCGTAAGGCGCACCGGTGCAGTATATGAGCTCGTCGCCGGGACGCAGTATGCCGGCCAGCGTCAGCGTCAGCGCGTGAGTTCCGTTGACGATTATCGGGCGCACGAGAGCCGCCTCGGTATGGAATATATCGGCGTATACTCTCTCCGTCGCCTCTCTTCCCGGATCATCGTAGCCGTATCCGGTATTCCATGAAAAATGCATGTCTCTGATGCCGTTTTTCTGGAACGCATCCAGCACCTTGTACTGGTTGTATGTCATGATGTCGTCGAGCTCGTCGAATCTGTCCGCGACAAGCTCTTCACTCCTGTTTATGAGATCGAGTACTTTCGGAGATATGTCGAATTCCTCCGTCAGCAGTCTGTATGTGTTCTTCTGCATGTTGTCCCCCGTGTATCAGCTGTTAAGTTCGTTGATGTTTTCAGTATATACCACTATCGAATCGTTCACGTAATTGGCAGGCGAAAATATCTTGACGAGATCGTGTCCGTAAGGTGAATTCTCGGCGTTCTCCGCGAGATACCTATCGAGCCTTTTCTGCGTAGCCTCGTCTATATTCTCAATATACTCCTTTTCATCCGTATCTATCGGCTCCTGCCACATGAGAACCGGATATCCGTTGTTGCCGTATATGCCGTCGTCCGATTTGTATATGACAGACATGCTGGTACTCAGCTCCTTGAAGCTACTGAGCGAGATGCCGGAGACAGCCTTCCCGGCGTACGGATCGTTTTCGTCGCTGATCTGACCTATGCCGTCAGTAAACATGCCGCCCGGATAATAGTTGTTCTCCATATACGATCTGTCGTTCTCCGCGCCCTCATCATTGATATAAGCGCCGATGATGCCGCCGCTCACATCAGCATTGAGAACAGCGGCCGCATTATAGCAGTTCATCACTCTGACACCTGCAGATCCCACGATCCCGATGATACCGCCGCCGTATGCTTCAGACATCTTCGCGGCCTTATCGCCGCTGTCGATCGTTATCTCGCCGGTGTTGTAGCTCTCGCTGACATTCGCACCCTCCGCGTTCACGTAGCCGACCACGCCGCCCGTGGCTTCCGTATTAGAGATTATCTTTCCCTGGTTAAATGATTCCGAAACGCTGGAATCCGATGAAACAGAACGTCCGGCAACTCCTCCTGTGCCGAAGGTGCCTACGCCGCGCCTAGTTGACTCCACATCGCCGCGATTGCCGCATCTGAATACCGTGCCCCAGTTCTCACCGACTACGCCTCCGACCTTGTGAGAGCCGGAAACGCTGCCGATATTGATAGAGGTCTCGATCAGCCCGCCGTTGTTGTAGCCGGCGATGCCGCCGACCTTATCGCGGCCTTCGACCTTGACATCGCTGGTGCAGCCGACGATGCTGCCCTCGCTCATCACTACGCCGGCGATGCCGCCGCACCGTTCGTCACCTGATTTCACAGTGCCCTCTACCGTCAGATCCTTCACCGTTCCCACCAGATATCCGAACAGTCCCGCCGCGCCGGAGTTCATATTCACATCCAGCCCGCTTATGGTATGACCGTTGCCGTCAAATGTACCGGCGAAATACGACGCCACGCCGGAGCCCACAGGCGTCCACTGCGTCGTCAGCTCTATATCCTTCGTCAGCACGAAGGTGACGTCCTCAAAATTCTCAAGCCGCGTCGGCTTCCACTTGTCGACCTGATTTTCGTTCACCAGGCTGGCGAAGCCCAGCAGCTGAGCCTCGTTTGATATCTCGTATCTGTCCTTCTGCTCGTAATAGTCGAACCACGACGTGTCCTTCGTTGCCGCCGGCGTCGTCTCGGCCTCCTCGTTTTCCTGACTGCCGCCGTATCCGGCGCCGTAGCCGTTATAACCGTTGTTGTAGTTCGTATTGCCGTTGACGGCATATGAAACAGGCGCCGCCGTAACGGTGCTTGCCGCCATTATTATTGCTACTGATAAGATAAGTGATCGTTTCATAGCCGCTATTTTCTTTCCTTTCTTTCCAATTCCCATTCCATATCGTTGACAAGATCTCTCTTGACATTCATCTTATGCGCTGCGTAAAGCTGCGTCGTAGTTACCTGCTCGTGATCCATCAGCGCCTGTACGTCGAAGATGGAGTTTCCTCTGCCTATGAGGCTCGTCGCCGCCGTAGCCCTGAGCTTGTGCGGGCTGTATCCGGCTCTTCTCGAGGTGGCCATGCCGATGGAGGTGTATTTCTTGACCAGCTGCCTGATCTGGCGTTCCGTCATCCTCCTGCCCTGCAGGGAAAGAAAAAGCGCGTCGCGCTGGTCTTCGGCGAGCGTGTCGTCGCCGGCCCTCTCGTTTTCTATGTAGTCTGAGACCACCTCAGTGACCGATTCGTTGAGCGGCATCACCGCCTCCTTGTCGCGCTTCCTGTATATCTTGAATTCTCCTCTGGAAAAGTTGAAGGACGATACGTTCAGCTGCTGCAGCTCGAACAGCCGCAGCCCGTATGTCAGGAACAGCACCAGTATAGCCTTGTCCCGCTTTTTCGTCTTTTTCCAGAACTGATATTCCTTCTCCGTCAGATGCTCGCCCGTGGAAACGGCATCCAGCATTACCATGACCTCGTCGTCCTGCAGCGCCTTGATCTCGCGCTCTCCCGCCTTTGGCACCCTTATGGGGTCGAAGCCGTCCGTGATATTCTTTGATATCAGCTCGTCGCGGTAAAGCTGCTTGAACATGACCGACAGCGAGGATTTCTTTCTCGCCAGCGTCTTGTTGCTGTTCTCGTAGACGATAGTCTCGTCGTCCTTCTCGACCATGTACCGTCTGCAGTAATCTATGAAGATATTGATATCGGCAGCCTTTATCGTATTGAATTCGCTGAGCCTGATGTCCCGCGTCTTCTCTGCCGACGTCAGCTCGGTCTCATCTATCAGATACTGACAGAAGAACCTGATGTCGTTCAGATAGGCGAGCCTGGTCCTCGGCAGCACGTTCCCTCGCAGGTAAGCGAAAAACCCTCTCAGAAACGACGGCAGCTGCCGCTCTATGTCCTCGCACTTCGCTTCTATCTCGTGCTCTCTGAGGATCACATTATCGGGCTTGTCGCTCTTGTTATGGAGTTTTACACGTTTTCCCTCACCCATGACATGATCTCCTCTGCCGCTTTGTCATCGCTGTCAAAATCTGAAATACTATACCATTTCATTCTATCATATCTGCGGAACCAGGTTAACTGTTTTTTAGCATAATGTCTGGTGTTTTTTTTGATCCTTTCGACGGCTTCCTCCCTGGTATATTCGCCGTCGAGGTAATGAAGGATCTCCTTGTAGCCGATGCCCTTCATGGAGATCATATCGGCGGTCAGACCCATATCGCGCAGCCTTTCGACCTCCGCGAACAGCCCCCTGGATACCAGCGCGTCGACACGCCTGTTTATTCTTTCATAGAGCTCCGTTCTGTCTCTCGTAAGGCCTATGAGTACGGCTTCGTATTCGTCGTTTTCTCTGGTGATGTCGCGAAACTGTCTCACCCTGCTTTCACCAAGCTTCAGACGCTCAAGAGCTCTGATGACCTTTTTCACGTTATGCGGATGTATCCTGGCGGCGGCCTCGGCATCCAGCCCGGACAGCATATCGTGGAGCGCGCCGCTGCCCTTCTCCTCCGCCAGTTTCTCCAGCTCGCGCCTGTAGGTCAGATCGCCCGGCGAAGCCGAAAAATCCATGTCGTACAGGAGCGAATTGAGATAGAGCCCCGTACCTCCCGACACTACCGGCAGCCTTCCGCGCGATAGGATGTCCGCTATGGCCTGCTTTGCCAGCGCCTGGTATTCGGCCACCGAAAAATCCACGGCGGGATCGATCACGTCCACCAGATGGTGAGGCACGCGGGCAAGCTCCTCCGGAGTGGGCTTGGCGCTGCCTATATCCATGTATTTATAAAGCTGCATGGAATCGCAGGACACTATCTCTCCGCCGAATTCCTCGGCGATGCGGATAGCCATATCGGTCTTGCCGACCGCCGTAGGCCCTGCGACCACTACTATCTTCGCGTTCATGCTCTCACACCCTCTTGAACATCTTTTCCAGCTCATAGCGCGTCATTCTGATAAATGTCGGCCGGCCGTGAGGGCAGGAAAAGGGGTTGTCGCACGAGGAAAGATCATCGATCAGTCTGCGTATCTCCGCGTCGCTCAGCACGTCCCCGCCCTTGACTGCGCTCTTGCACGACCTGGTGATTATCTTCTCCAAAACGCGCCTGTCCGTAAGATCCGGGCGTTCCTCGACCGCCTTGAAAAAGTCCGACATGAAGGCCTCGGCTTCGCTCAGCTCCATGAAGGCCGGCACGCCGCGGACGATGTACGTATTGTTGCCGAAAAACTCCAGCTCGTATCCCATAGCGCGCACATCCTCCAGCCACATGTCCTCGCACGAGGCGACGTTAGCCGCAACGCTGATGTTCACGGGCATTATCAGCTGCTGGGTCATCTTGTCGGCGCTGTTGTACTGAGCAAGCAGCCGCTCGTAAAACACGCGCTCGTGAGCCGCATGCTGATCTATGAGATAGAGCTCGTCGTCGCC
>CASESB010000085.1 GCA_949290475.1 uncultured Bacillota bacterium | reverse complement strand
CGTATAGATGAGCCATTCGCCGGTTATGGTGTTGTCGGCCGCCGTACCGCCGAAGAACGGAATCCTGCCTACCACTTCGGTGATGCCTTTAAGATAGTATTCCTCTTCTCCCGACGGAGCCGACATGTAGAAGTATGCAGGTGGTTCGTCCTTTCCGGCTGCTTTCATCGCCTTTTCCGCTACCATGCGGCCGGTCTGTCTGGCTGTGCCTTCTTTAGGCATGCCTGCAACGCCTACTGTCAGTTCATCATCTGATATAGCCATTATACCGGCAAAGCCGTCATCGCCGGATACGAAGCCGTCAGGAGTGATGATACCGGTAAAAGATGTGTTGCCTATGAGCGGTACGCCCGGAAGTTCTGCCGATATGGCGTTCAGGAACTCCTTTTGATCGTACTGGACTCCGCTGTATACGAAGGCCATCTTCATATCATCGAGATATTCCTTTACCTGCTGTGCGATTTCCTTTCCCGCTGCTGCGGCGTTTGGATTCGTGCTACTTCCTGTTTTGATTGTCAACATTTCGTATTCCCCCTTTTTGTATATCTTCGGTATATATTGCTCATGTATTATTTTGCTCTTCGATTATATGATAATTCCGAAAAATCAACAGGTCAACAGGGGGTGTTCCGGCATATGAAAGGGCGGTTCCACATCGTGGAACCGCCGATAATAACGTTGAAATTTCAATACTCAGCTCGCGTCATCAGCCTCCGGCCACCACGCGCCTGAGCACCACCTTATCGCCGTCCTGTATGATCGTGGCTTCGTAGTCGGCAGGACGGATACGCGCCTCGTTTATCTTCACCATGGCGCGGCTCATTTTCTGTTCCTTCATCAGCTCGGCGACGTTCATGCCGTCGGCCAGCTCTGTTTCCTTCTGGTTAAGTATGACCTTCATATAAGTCTCACCTCCTTATCAAAGTCCTATGTATTCGGCGTATACGGCCTTGGCGCGTTTCTCATCGCTTACGTGCTTGATGATGGCCCGGCCGTTCTTGAACAGCTTGATGTCTATGTTTCCGTCGCTGAAATCCAGCGTGTACTGTGTGTATTTAACGCTGCCCTGGGACTGGAGCTTCTGGGCGTATTTTTCAAAATCGATCTCCACCTCGCGCGTCGGGATGACCTGAACGGAGTCTTTGCCGCACATGGTCGCGGTCTGCGAGCCGGTGACCTTGCCGTAGTATGCGTAATCCCTGCGGCCGCATACCGGGCAGTTCGGATCCTTGTCTACAGGCACGAGGTCAAAGAAGTTTTCCCATACGTCGAAGGTGACGAGCTCGCGCCGTACGGCGTCGGAGCCCATGAGTATTTTGAGCGCTTCCGCCGACTGGAGTGCAGCTACGATCGAAGCGGCTGAGTTCAGTATGCCGACGGTGGCGCATGTAGGCTGTTCTCCCGTGTCCTCCTGCTCATCTCCCAGGAAGCATTTAAGGCACGGCTCGTTTTCTCCGGGCAGAACATTCATGGTCATGCCGGACGAGGCCAGCGTGCCGCCGTATATCCACGGCTTTTTCAGGTGGTGGCAGGCTTCGTTGAGCAGGAGCCTGACCTCCATGCTGTCCGTGGCGTCAATGACGAGATCTACATCCTCTATGAGATTGTCGATAGTGCCGCTGTTGACATCGGATATCACGGGCTCTATCTCTATCTCCGAGTTGACCTTCCTGAGGTATTCACATGCGGCGACGGCTCTCGGAACTTCATTGGCGGCTTCCTCCTCCGTGAAGAGCGTCTGCCGCTGCAGCTCGGCAGTCTCGATGTAATCGCCGTCTATCAGCTTCAGATATCCTACGCCCGATCTTGCCAGATCGTTGGCTACCGCGGCGCCGATGGAGCTCATCTCGATGATGGCCACGCGTCCTTTGCTGATCTTCTCCTGACCATCCTTGCCAATGCCGGCAAAGATCTCCTGTCTGACATAGCGTGAAACGTTGTTGCTCATTACAATTCACCTCTGCTTATTATGCCTATAGCTTCAAGGCAGGCGTCAATCTCCTCCTCAGTAGTGAAATATCCCGGGCTGATGCGCACCGTACCGCCGGCATCCAGAGTACCGATGGTGCCGTGAGCGTCGGGAGCACAGTGCAGACCGCTCCTGGTGGCGATGTCAAACACCTGATCCAGGTATATGGAAATATCCTGAGGTTCATAGCCGTCTATGGTTATGGATACCACAGGCCCGCGCTGGCTGTGGAGCGGAGAATATATCTTCACGCCGTCGAGTGCGGAAAGTCCGTCTATCAGTCTGGCAGTCAGAGCCATGTCTTTTTCGTGTATCTTTTCTATGCCCGTTTCCATTATGAACCTTATGCCTGCGCCGAGCCCGGCTATCCCGGGAACATTGAGGGTGCCGCTCTCATATTTATCGGGCCTGTCTTCAGGCTGGTGCAGCAGCTCCGATCTGCTTCCCGTGCCTCCCTGCTTGAGCGGTTTAAGCTCCAGTCCCGGCTTGATATAGAGGCAGCCCGTGCCCTGAGGTCCGTAGAGGCATTTGTGCCCCGGATATGCCAGCATATCTATGTTCATTTTCTGCACATCTATCTTCACGGCGCCGGCGGACTGAGACGCGTCTACCAGGAACGGTACGCCCTTTTCTCTGCATATGGCGCCGATGGCTTCGATATCGTTGACGGTACCTGTCACGTTAGATATATGCGTGAATACCGCCAGCTTCGTATTATCCTTTATGGCTGCGGCTACGGCGGCGGGATCGACGCCGGTTTCAAGCTCAGCCCTGATCTTTGTCACTTCTACGCCCTCATCCATGAGATGCTCCAGAGGCCTGGCGACTGAATTATGCTCCATGGTGGAGGTGATGATGTGATCGCCCTTCGTGACGGAGCCCTGTATGGCCAGGTTCAGCGCATCGGTCGCGTTGGAGCAGAATACGATGGATTCCGGGTTTTCGGCGTGGAACAGACGGCTGCACAGAAGCCTTGTCTCTGCTACTATCGCTCCGGCCTTGAGCGATATCTTATGACCTGAACGTCCCGGATTTCCAGAGGCGTTTCTCAGCGCATCATCTGACGCCGTGTATACCGCTTCCGGCTTTGCGCCGGAGGTTGCTGCGTAATCTAAATAAATCATAAATCCCCTTCCTCGATATTATATTCCACATATATAATACAGCATTATATTTTATTTTACCACATGTCAGAATATTTGAGTATGTGAAATTTCTCTGCCGTTCTGATATAATGAGAAAAAACGGAGGCAGACATGAAATACGATTTTGACGAGATCATAGACAGGAGCGGTACGGATGCCGAAAACGTCGAGGGCTTCAGGCAGTACATGTTTCCGGGAGAAGAAGATATAGAGCTGCCGGTGCCGGATGAGCAGCTCATAAGGATGTGGGTGGCGGATATGGAGTTTGCCGTAGCGCCTGAGATATGCGAAGCGGTCAGAGAGCGGATCGACAGGAGGATATTCGGCTATACTGCGGTGTTTGACAGCGGTTATTACGAAGCCTTTGGCGGGTGGTGCCGCAAAAGATACGGCTGGGAGTTTCCACGGGAGCAGCTCGTATTTTCGCAGGGCGTGGTGCCGGCGATTTACGAGCTCGTGGGCGACATCACGGCGCCGGGAGAGAAGGTGCTGTTTCTGACGCCGGCATACGGCCCGTTCAAGCACGCGTGCAGATACAACGGACGCGAATTCATCTGCTCGGCTATGAAAGAGGCGGGCGGACGCTTTACCGTGGACATGGCGGATCTTGAGGAGAAGGCGGCGGATCCGGATGTAAAGCTGCTCATCTGGTGCAATCCGCATAATCCTACCGGCAGGGTGTGGACGGAGGAGGAGCTGCAGGCCGTCGCTGCCGCAGCGTCAGAGCATGACCTGTGGGTGATCTCGGATGAGATACACTGCGATCTTACAAGAAGCGGGCAGCGCCATATACCTATGGGCAGGATCATGTCGGGATACGATAAGCTCATAACGTGCATGGCGCCCAGCAAGACGTTCAATATCGCGGGGATGATGTTTTCCAACGTGATCATCAGAAATGAAGCGCTGAGAAAGACGTTTATAAGAAAAGACAAGCTGGGAGGTATGGTGAACCCGCTGTCGCTGGAGGCGTGCAGGGCAGCATACGAAAGGGGCGGCATGTGGCTTGAGGAGCTGAGGGCTTATCTGGATGAAAATTTCAGGTTTGCCGTCGAATATATATCGGAGAATATTCCGGGAGCCAAATGTAGCATATCGGAGGCTACGTATCTGCTCTGGGTGGATATGAGAGACTGCGGCATAGGAACGGTCGATCTGTCGCGCTTCTTTGCGGAGAAGGCGGGAGTCCTGGTCGAAAGCGGCAACAAGCTGTTTGTAGACAATGCAGAGGGCTTCGTAAGAATAAATCTGGCGATGCCGAGAGCTCTCGTGCGCGAAGGGCTTGAACGCATGGCGAGGGTTGCAGCTGAGGTGAGCAAAAGGTAAAACGTGCCGCGGGCATCAGATTCGTGCGGTGATATAAGCAAAAATGAAAAGGGCGGCCTTACGGCCGCCCATATTCATTATGAGAGAGACGTTAGTCTCGGTAGTTATCCCTAGGGGTGTAGTGCGTATGGAGCAGCTGATGAGCCTTGCTGCCGTTAGCCATTCCCAGGAAGTTCTTATACAGCTTCTTTACTGCCGGGTTGTTGTGAGACTTTCTCACATAGGTGTTCCTGTCCTCGCGGTAAAGTCCCTTCGCCCTTTCTGATTTTATATCGATCCAGTTTCTTACGTCTGACAGCTGCAGCGGCTGACCGCCTCCGTTGATGCAGCCGCCAGGACATGCCATGATCTCGATGAAGTGGAACTCCTCGCCGGCCTTCACGGCATCCATCAGCTTTCTGGCGTTGCCGAGACCGTGCGCCACGGCAGCCCTGATGTTGAGGTCGTTTATCTTCAGGTTGGCGATCTTGATGCCCTCCAGTCCACGAACGTCCTCGTATTCAAAATTATCGGCTGAGCTCCCCGTCAGGATATCGGAAACCGTTCTGAGAGCGGCCTCCATTACTCCGCCTGTAGTTCCGAAGATGACGCCGGCTCCTGAAGCTCCGCCGAACGGAGCGTCAAAGTCGCTGTCTCCCAGATCAGGGAAGTCGATACCGGAGTCGTATATCATAGTGCCGAGCTCACGCGTCGTGATGACGATATCGACATCTGCGTGGCCGTCAACCTGCATTTCAGGCCTGCCGGCCTCGAATTTCTTGGCGGTGCAAGGCATTACCGATACGACTACGATATCCTCGGGATCTATGTCGTTCTGCTCTGCGTAATACGTCTTCAGTATAGCTCCGAACATCTGATGAGGCGACTTGCATGTCGAGAGGTTATCCAGCATATCAGGATAGTTGTGCTCGCAGAATTTTATCCAGCCCGGCGAGCAGGAGGTGATGAGCGGCAGCTTACCGCCGCCTCTTATCCTGTCGATGAGCTCTGCGCCCTCTTCCATTATCGTCAGGTCGGCACCGGTGTCGGTATCGAACACCTTGTCGAAGCCCAGCATCTTCAGAGCCGTGACCATCTTGCCGGTCACAGGGGTTCCGATCGGCATATCGAAATCCTCACCAAGAGCAACTCTAACTGCAGGCGCGGTCTGAGCGATGACATGTTTCTTAGGATCGTAGATAGCCTCCCATACTCTGTCCATATCGCTCTTTTCGTGGAGAGCGGCTACAGGACATACGTTTATGCACTGTCCGCAGTTTACGCAAGGCGTATCCTTGAGCGACATGTTGAACGGTGAGGCGATCTGAGTGTTGAAGCCTCTGTTCACCACGTCTATGACGCCTACGGTCTGTATGTTCTTGCAGACGCTGACGCATCTTCTGCAGAGTATGCATTTGTTAGGATCTCTGACTATTGAAGGACCGATGTCCAGCGGCAGCTTCTTGCTCTCGCCTTCAAATCTGACCTCACCTACCGACAGCTTGTTGGCAAGTGCCTGCAGCTCGCAGTCCATCCAGCTCCTGGAGCATGTCTGACACCTTGCGTTGTGATTGGAGAGTATCAGCTCGAGGTTTACTTTTCTCGCTTCCATTACCTTAGGCGTATGGGTGAAGACCTCCATGCCCTCGGATACCGGGTGTACGCAGGCGGCCTGCAGAGCCTTGGCGCCCTTGACCTCTACGACGCACATACGGCAGCAGCCGATCTCGCTGATGTCCTTGAGGAAGCAGAGCGTAGGTATGGTGATGTTTACCTCCTTGGCAGCCTCAAGTATCGTGTAGTTTTCCGGTACATAAAGATTTATACCATCTATGGTGATGTTTACTTTATTCATTTTATGCGGCCTCCTTCACATTACGCGTTCTTGAGTATGGACTTGAACGGACATTTTTCCATACAAACGCCACACTTGATGCACTTGTCCTGATCGATAACGAACGGAGTATCCTTGTCTCCGGAGATAGCGCCGACAGGACAGTTTTTCTTACAGATGCTGCAGCGCTTGCAGATGCTGTCGAATATGACGTACTGAACCATGGATTTACATACGCCCGCAGGACATTTCTTGTCTACTACGTGAGCCATGTATTCATCCTTGAAGTACCTCATTGTGGAGAGCACCGGGTTAGGAGCCGTCTGACCGAGTCCGCAGAGGGCGGAGGCCTTTATGTTCTTGGCCAGGACCTCGAGCTTTTCAAGGTCTTCGACCTGTCCCTTACCTTCGGTGATCCTGGTTACGATCTCCAGCATCCTCTTGGTTCCGATCCTGCAAGGCGGACATTTGCCGCAGGATTCATCCACGGTGAACTCCAGGAAGAACTTGGCCAGGTCTACCATGCAGGTGTCCTCATCCATTACGATCAGTCCGCCGGAACCCATCATGGAGCCCAGTGCGATGAGAGAGTCGTAATCTATAGGGGTATCGAGCTCCGAAGCAGGGATGCAGCCTCCGGAAGGACCGCCGGTCTGAGCCGCCTTGAATTCCTTGCCGTTAGGGATGCCGCCGCCTATATCGTATATTATCTCGCGGAGCGTCGTTCCCATCGGGATCTCAACGAGTCCGGTGTTGTTGATCTTGCCGCCGACCGCGAAAACCTTGGTTCCCTTGGATTTCTCGGTGCCTATGCTGGAGAACCATTCCGGTCCTCTCAGTATTATCATCGGGATGTTGGCGTACGTCTCTACGTTGTTGAGGATCGTAGGCTGACCGAACAGCCCCTTTACAGCCGGGAACGGAGGTCGCGGCTGCGGCTCGCCTCTGCGGCCTTCGACCGATGTCATGAGAGCCGTTTCCTCGCCGCATACGAAAGCGCCGGCGCCGAGTCTCACTTCAAGGTTGAAGTTGAAGCCTGTACCGAATATATCCTTGCCGAGCAGGCCGTATTCCTGCGCCTGCTTGATGGCTATGGAAAGCCTTTCCACGGCGATAGGATATTCGGCCCTGACGTATACGTAGCCCTGGTCGGCTCCGATAGCATAGCCGGCTATAGCCATGGCTTCTATGACGGAGTGAGGATCGCCCTCCAGCACCGATCTGTCCATGAAAGCGCCCGGATCGCCTTCGTCGGCGTTACAACAGACGTATTTCTGCGCCACCTGCTGATTGGCAGCAAAGCTCCACTTTACGCCGGTAGGAAAGCCGCCGCCGCCTCTGCCTCTGAGGCCGGAAGCCTTTACGGTGTCTATGACATCCTCAGGCTCCATTTCCGTGAGGACCTTTTCGAGGGCGGAGTAACCGTCTCTGGCTATGTATTCGTCTATATTCTCCGGGTTAATGGCGCCGCAGTTTCTCAGGGCGACACGCATCTGCCTGGAGAAGAAATCCACGTTTTCGAGGGCATTGGAGATCTCTTCAGCCTCCTTATCGCCTGCCAGCAGACGACGAACGGGCTCGCCCTTCATCACATGGCTGTCGAAGATCTCGTTGACGTCCTCGGGCTGAACGAGGGTGTACATGATGTGCTCCGGATAGAACATCATGATCGGGCCTTCGGCGCAGAGACCGAAACATCCCGTCTTTACGACCTTGACGTCGTCTTCCAGGTTGTTGATCTTTATCAGGCTTTCCAGTCCGTCTATTATTTTCATGGAGTTGGAGGATGTACATCCCGTACCTCCGCAGACCATGATATGCATCTTGCCGCCGGTTGCGGTCGGTTCGGCGTTTTTGTCGACACGTATCATGAGGTCAGCCTGTTTATCTTTTCTTATCTTATCGATGTCTGAAATGCTCTTTATCATCGCTTTTACCTCCTAGAGTTTATCGAACTTATCTATGATACCGTCAACATCGTCGGGAACGAGTTTTCCGAATACCTCGTCGTTTATCGTCACTACAGGCGCGAGTCCGCAGGCTCCGATGCATCTGCAGGCGTCGAGGGAATACTTGCCGTCTTCGGTGCATTCTCCAACGTCTATGGAAAGTCTGGTCCTGAATTTATCCAGGATATCGTTAGCGCCTTTTACGTAGCACGCCGTTCCCATGCAGACGTTTATCTGGTATTCACCCTTAGGGTTGATGGAAAACTGAGTGTAAAAGCTTACGACTCCATAGACCTCAGCAAGAGGTATGTCGAGTTTTTCGGCTATCTCACGCTGGACTTCCAGAGGAAGGTATCCGTAGACCTCCTGAGCCTCGTGGAGGACGGGGATCAGAGCGCCCCGGGTGTCCTTGTACTTGGCAATTATAGCATCCAGCTTTTCCGCCTTTTCTTTCGCGTCGGCACACATGGTGCAATTGTTGGCCATGCAATTCTCCTTTCATCTCTCTCATATAAATTCCGACAATTGTGATAAAAATAACTATTCATATAATACCGTCAAAGGCGATGTGCTGTCAATAAAAACGTCAAAAATGTAACGAGGGATTTGCTGTTTCTTAAGAATGTCTCCGGAAGGCTTCATATGCGTGGGAAGATTAACGCGTCAGCGCGCCCCTTGACAGGAGCTCTGCGGCACGATCGCCGGCAGCTCTCGCTGATGAATAGGCAAACTGCAGATTATAGCCGCCGGTCGCACCGTCGACATCCAGAGCTTCGCCGATGATGAACAGACCGGGCAGAGATGACGATTCCATGGTGGCGGTGTCGATCTGAGAAAGCTCTACGCCTCCGCATGTGGCCATTGCCCGGTTGAAGCCGGCAACGGAGGAGATTTCAAAGGCTTCTCCGGTCATGCAGGCGGCGAGTCTTTTCGGAGATGAGCCGTACCGCTCCGTCATCAGGCGGCAGAAGCGCTTTGGCAGGCTGAATTCGGCGGCCAGTGCGTTTGCAAGCTCAGCCGTGCTGCGGGCAGGCAGGGGCTTGATCCGTTTCAGCGCCTCATCGAATGAGAGCCCTTCGATATACGATATCGTAATACGGCAGCCAGGAAGAGCATATTTTGATATGTCGAGGACGGCAGGTCCGGAAAAGTCCTCGTGCGTCAGCAGCAGACTGCCGGAGCCGCGTGCGAGGCGTCTGTCTTTTTCCCATATCGATATGTCGGCGGCAAAGGATATGCCGGCGAGCTCACCGTAGGGATAGTCTCTGACGCGGACAGGGGAAAGCGCCGGTCTGAGCGGAGTGATATCCAGACCGAGATCGGCATTCAGCATGCGAAATGCCGAGCCGTCTGAGCCGGAGGCCGGATATGAGCAGCCGCCGGTAGCTATGATGAGCAGCCTCGACGTGAAGCTGTCGCTTCCCGAACGAACGAGCCAGCCGTTTTCGGAGCGGGCGATGCTCTCTGCCGGATGATCGCAGAGTATATCGAAGCCGTTATCGGCAGCCTTGCGGAGGAGCATATCGAGGACGTCGCGGGCGTCCATGGATTGGGGGAAGATCTTGCCGTCCTCGCGTACCGCGGTCGCGACTCCGTTTTCTTCCAGAAACCCCGTCAGCTCTGCGTTGCTGTGGCGGTACAGGCATTTTCTTATCCGGCTGCCGGCGGAGCCGTAACGGGCAACGAAATCCTTGATCGAGCCGGCATGAGTTATATTGCACTGGCCGCTGCCGCTCATCAGCAGCTTGGTGCCCGGCCGGCGCGTCTTTTCCAGTATGAGTCCGTTCATACGGCGCGGTATGGAAGCGGCGCACATGAGCCCGGAGGCTCCGGCGCCGATGATGATGCAGTCGTATATCATGTGCAGATATCCCCTTTCGTGTCATGGATGTGTATATTGTATCATGTCCGCCGCTTCGCCGTCCGCTCTTTTAGTGGAAAAAGCCTGTAAAATACGATATACTGAAACGGTACAGGAGGGTAAGGTGAAAAAGGATATACCCGGAATGATAAAGAGAGCCGAACGGTTCAAGATAATATTGATAGCAGAGGGAATCCTCGTGGGACTTGTGGCGGGTGCGGTCGTCATCATGTACAGGGTGGCATTGGAGTATGCAGGCCTGTGGAACGGGATGATACTGGAATGGGCATCGGGAAACGCAGCCGGCATAGCCATATGGTTTGTGGCGCTTGCCTTTATGGCGCTGGCGGCAGGAAGCCTCATAGCCTATGAACCTATGATATCGGGAAGCGGTATCCCGCAGGTGGAAGGCGAAGTGGTGGGCAAGCTGCATCAAAGATGGTACAGAGTTATCGCCGCCAAGTTCGCGGGAGGATTTATCTGTATGCTGGGAGGTCTGGCGTTAGGGCGGGAAGGCCCGTCGATACAGCTGGGAGCCATGGCCGGCAAAGGCGTATCGCGCGGACTTGACAGGGGCAAGACGGAGGAGCATTTCCTGATAACCTGCGGCGCCAGCGCAGGGCTGGCCGCTGCCTTTCACGCACCGCTGGCGGGAGTTATGTTTTCGCTGGAGGAGATACATAAGAATTTTTCCGTATCGGTGCTGACCTCGGTCATGACGGCATCACTTACGGCTGATATACTGAGCACGATCGTACTGGGGACGGATTCGATATTCAGATTTGAGATCGAGGAGGCTCTTCCTACCGGACATTACTGGATGATATTGCTGCTGGGCATCATACTGGGACTGCTGGGGGCGTTTTACAACTGGTTCACGCTGAAGGTGCAGGATCTCTACGGCAAAATAAAGGTGGGCGGCAGCCGGCTGAAGGTGATGATTCCGTTTATGTGCGCCGGACTGCTGGGATTTTCGTTCCCTGAGCTGCTGGGCAGCGGACACGGCCTCATAACGCAGCTTACGCATACGGAGATGGCGCTGGGAGCCGTGCTCTTTATCCTCATAGGGCGATTCCTGTTCTCGGCTGTCAGCTTCGGATCGGGAGCGCCGGGAGGCATATTTTTCCCGCTGCTGGTGATAGGCGGCTATATTGGCGGCGCGTTCGCGACGGCGGGAGTACAGTATTTCGGATTGGATCCGATGTACGTGAACAACTTCGTGCTGCTTGCCATGGCCGGGTATTTTGCCGCCATAGTCAGGGCGCCGCTGACAGGCATAATCCTGATATTTGAGATGACGGGAAATCTCAACCACATGCTGTCGCTTTCGGTCGTTACCATCGTCGCCTACATAGTGGCGACGCTCACGGGTTCGAAGCCGATATATGAGAGCCTGCTGGACAGGTTCATGGAAAAGAACGGCGATGCGAGCGGGGAAGAGAAGAATATAAAGGAAAAGATCCTGAACAATTTCGTCGTCAGAAAGGGATCGGAGCCGGACGGACGACTCATAAGGGAGATCGAATGGCCGGACAATTGTCTTCTGGTGGCGGTGCAGCGCGGTGCGAAGGAGCTTATTCCAAGGGGCAGCACCAGGCTGGAGGCGGGAGACATCATCGTGATCATGAGCGATGAACGCGACATGGCCGCTGTGCATGAGAAGATGGAGAGACTCTGCGACGACCGCAGGGCGGGATCGGACAGTTAAGGAGGCAATGACAGTGATTCAGTTAAAGAACGTCTCGAAATATTATTACAGCAAGGGCATGATCGCCAGCGGGATTTCGAAGGTGAACCTTGCCTTTGAGATCGGTGAATTCGTGGTTATCACGGGAGAATCGGGCAGTGGCAAGACTACGCTGCTCAACGTCATTTCGGGACTGGACTCCTATGAAGAGGGAGAGATGTATATAGACGGGAAGGAGACCAGTCACTACCGGGCATCGGATTTCGAGGATTACAGAAAGAAGTACATCGGCAATATATTTCAGCACTTCAATCTCGTCAACAGCTATACCGTATACCAGAACATAGAGCTGATACTGCTCGTAAACGGTTATTCACGTGAGGAGATAAAACGCAGGGTGCCGGATATAATAAGAAAAGTAGGGCTGGAATCGCATGCGGACACCAAGGTGTCGAAGCTCTCCGGAGGTCAGAAGCAGAGGGTGTCGATAGCCAGAGCGCTGGCGAAGGACACGGATATCATCGTGGCCGATGAGCCGACGGGGAATCTGGACAGCGTATCAGCCGAAGGCATAGTAGAGCTGCTCAGTGAGATAGCGCGTGACAAGCTGGTGATAGTGGTGACTCATAACTATGACCAGTTTGCCAGATATGTTACCAGGAAGATAAAGATGCACGACGGCAGAGTCGTGGAAGATACGTATGTGAACGGCGAAGGCGCGGTTCCGGCGGCGGCTGTCATGAAGACAGAGGATTCACGCCGTATGCACATGGGCAGAAGCATGAGCGCCGGAAGCGTGATAAGGCTAGGTGTGAGAAACACGTTTAACATAATGCCGAAATTCCTGCTGATGCTGGCTGTTTTTGTGTTCGTGGTCTTTGCCGTGACTTCCCAGTATACGGCATTCCTCAATCAGGAGGCGCAGGAGGACCGTCTGGGATACAACGATTATTTCTATAATTACAGCGAGGATCGCGTAGTTCTGAAGAAGACGGACGGATCGGCGTTTACAGCTGATGATATGAAAGCCATCGGCAATGTGGCCGGAGTGAAGTCCGTGGCGGTGAACGACATCCTGCTCGATACTCCATTGTATATCGAAAACAACGATATGTTCTACGAAGCGTATCCGAGATCGCTGGAGGAATTTGACGGCAAGCTGGTAGCCGGCAGGATGCCTGAAGCGGAGAACGAGATCATATTCACGGCGGTCAGGGATGATTTCGATGCCGATATGCTCGAAGCGCTGCTGGATAAGACGTTCCAGATAGACCTGAGCGAGGATACGGCGGTGAAGCTCACCATCACCGGGTTCGCCTATAAGGATATGGGTGACGGCGCATTTTCGTATACGGGCGAGATATTTGCCACCGATGAGATGATCGATACGATACTGACGGAGACATACAGCGCTAACAGCACCGTCACGACGACGGTGAACGGCAAGGTGCAGCAATATACGGAGGGCAACGCCTTTTACAGGCTCGTGCCTAACAGCCGCGTAGAAAAGGGCGAGGCGTTTGTCGCCGAAGAGCTCAGCAACTTTTATGACGAGGGTGAAAGCGTCAGGGGCAAGACTATCACGGTGACTGCGGAGAACATGTTCTATACTCAGTCGGTGGAGCTGAAGGTCAGCGCCGTATACACGAGCAGAACGTTTGAAAGCATAACGGGGTTGTCTGATTTTGACGCCAATAACGGTACGGTATATATAAGCAGAGCGGATTACGAGACGCTGTTTGACAGGGGCAATTATCAGGCCTCGGTATATGTAAGGGATGCCGATGAGATGGCGCCTGTTCTGGAAGCGTTGAATACTATGGGATATACGACGCTGCCGCTTAAGGACACGCTCATAAGCATGTTCAGCGATATGACGTCGATCGTCAGGGTGCCGGTAACGGTAGTGATTATCGTAGCGCTCTTTTTCATAGCATATTTCGTCATCAGGCTTATCCTGAGATCGAGATCATCGTATTTCAGCATCCTGAGGATGCTGGGTCTGGCCAGAAAAAAGATAAGACGTATACTGGATGTGGAGCTGCTGCTGACGGTGAATATCGCGTACGCCCTGTTCCTCTGCTGCGTTGCGCTTGTCAAAACGGGCACGCTGGAAATAGGGTACATATCGGCTCTCATCGAGTATATGCGCGTCGTTGATTATGTCGTCCTCTATGCGGTGATGGCCGTGATGGCCTATCTGATATCCGGCAAGTTCGCCAGGAACCTGTTTAAGAAAACGGCGATGGGCGCTTACAGAGAGGAGGAATGAACATGGTAAGGCTGGAGCATGTCAACAAATATTTCAACAAAAGCAAGAAAAACGAGATCCATGTCATAAACGAGACTACTCTCAGTATGGAAGGCCGGGGGCTGGTGGCGCTGCTGGGGCCGAGCGGATGCGGCAAGACGACGCTGCTCAACGCTATCGGCGGACTTGACAAGGTAAACAGCGGTGATATATATGTCAACGGTCAGCGTATAACGAGGCGTATGTCGTCGCAGATAGATAAGATCAGGAATCTCAATGTGGGCTACGTATTCCAGAATTACAATCTGGTCGATAATATGACCGTGTTCGACAACGTAGCCATAGCCCTGAAAATGACGGGGCTGAAGGATAAAAAAGAGATCGAGGAGAAGGTCAATTACGTTCTGGAAAAGGTCGGTATGTACAGGTACCGCAACAGGTATGCCGATATGCTCTCGGGCGGCGAACGTCAGCGCGTGGGCATAGCGAGGGCCATAGTCAAGGATCCGGCCGTCGTCATAGCCGACGAGCCTACGGGAAATCTGGACAGCAAAAATACCCTGGAGATCATGAATATAATAAAGTCGATATCCGAGGAAAAGCTGGTGATCCTGGTGACGCACGAGGAGGAGTTGGCTGAGTTTTACGCCACCAGGATAATCAGGCTGCTCGACGGCAGAGTCGTTTCCGATGAGAGCAACGAAAATGCTGAGGGACTGGATTACCGGCTGGAAAACAAGATATACCTGAGAGATATAAAGGAGCATAAACGGATAAGAACGGATCGCTACGATGTGGATTTTTACAATGACAGCGGCAGCGATCTGAGACTTGATATCGTTATCAGGGACGGCAATATATATGTGAAGGCCAAATCAGACGGCGACAGGATAGAGGTGGTGGATCAGTCATCCAGCATAGAGTTCGTAGACGGCCACTATACGAAGATCACCATGGACGAACAGACAGACGGCAGCTTCGACCCGAGCAGACTGAAGACTGAGACCGTGCGCAGATATCGCTCGATAATAAATCCGCTGACCATGCTTACGCAGGGCTTCAGAAGGGTAGCGGGCTACAATACGATCAAGAAGATACTGCTGATCGGATTCCTCATTTCCGCCATGTTCATAACGTATTCCGTGAGCAATATTTTCGGAGTCATGAACATAACCGACGATGAGTTCGTTACCGTCGACAAGTCGTATCTGAGACTCGTCAGCAAGAATACGGACGTAGACACGTATCTCAGCTATGAGAACAGCGATATGTTCCGGTATGTGATGCCGGGTGATTCGATGATAAGCCTGGAGATGCCGATGGACGACTATTTTCAGACGCAGTATGCCGTGGCGATCATAAACGGCTCGCTGTCGGATTATACGAAGCTGACGGCACAGGACGTGATCTTCGGACGCATGCCTGAAAATGACAACGAGATAGTGGTAGACAGGATGATCCTGGATGAGGTGACGGAAAGCCAGACGACTGTGACCGCCGGATACGGAAGCGCTGAGAGCTTCGTAGGAGGCAGCATACCTGTAAACAATCTCGGAGAGCTGACCATAGTGGGAGTCAGCGATATGCAGAGCCCGTGCATATACGCTTCGCCGGATATGTTCATCAATATCATCGCCAACACGGCGGGCATGGACGATTATACGGAGGAGGAGGCGGGCGTTACGGGTCTGATAGATTATACGCTGAAAACATCGGAGGTGGAGCGCGAAAAGGGCAGCTGGCCGGAAGAGGATTACCAGGTCATGGTCAATGAAAAGTATAAGGAGAGCATGCCGTTGAACAAAAAGATATCGCAGAAGGTCAACGGCAAAAACCTGGTGGTATCGGGATATTATTCCGACAGCTATGACAGCGACTTCATGCTGGTGAACGGCAATACCGTGAAATACGATCTCATAGGCAACAAGACAGATGTGACGCTGTGCCCTGTGGATAAGGAGGCGGCGCTGACGCAGCTGAAGGAAGAGAACGTGAACGTCAAGGATACTTACGCCGACAGCGAAGCCCAGTACAGGGAGCAGATGTGGTCGTCCATATTCTCCACGCTTGTCGTATCGGGCATCATACTTGTGATATCGTTCATAGAGATGTATCTGATAATGCGGGCTTCGTTCCTGTCGAGGGTCAAGGAGGTCGGCGTCTACAGAGCCATAGGCGTGAAGAAGAGCGATATATACAGGATGTTTACCGGGGAGATATTCGCCATAACTACCATCGCCAGTCTGCCGGGATTTGCGCTGATGGCATACTGCCTGTATCAGCTGTCGCAGATGTCGTACTTTACGGATCTGTTCCTAGTGACGCCGGCCGTGCTCGCGCTGTGTCTGGCGCTCATATACGGCTTCAATTTCCTGTTCGGGCTGCTGCCTGTGTTCAGAACCATAAGAAAACGCCCGGCGGAGATACTGAGCAGAACTGATGTAAACTGATGAAGCGGTGAGTGAGATGAGAGCGATGCATTTTGCAGATTATTTCCCTGTATTTGATAAACTGACGCCGGAGCAGCAGAGTCTCCTGCAGGATAATGCGATGTCGAGGGTCATGAAAAAAGGAGAGCTGGTGCATAACGGAAGCGAAGACTGCCTGGGGCTGATGGTGATACGCTCAGGACAGCTGCGCGCTTTTATGATGTCTGAGCAGGGGCGCGAGATAACGCTCTATCGCCTTTTTGAAAGAGATATATGTCTCTTCTCGGCCTCGTGCATGATGAATAACGTTCAGTTTGATATCAGCATCGAAGCGGAAAAGGATACGGAGGTCTGGCTGATACCGATCGCCGTATACAGACGTCTGATGGACAGTTCGTCGGCAGTCGCTAATTTTACCAACGAGATAATGGGGGCCAGGATGACGGATGTCATGTGGCTGATGGAGCAGGTGATGTGGAAGAGCTTCGATCAGCGGCTGGCGTCGTTTCTCGTGGAAGAGGCAGCCATCGAAGGTGACAGCTGCCTGAGGATAACTCATGAACAGATCGCTTCTCATCTGGGAACGGCCAGAGAGGTCGTTACCAGGATGCTGAAATATTTTCAGAGCGAGGGTATGGTAAGGCTGTCCCGGGGTGAA
>CASESB010000084.1 GCA_949290475.1 uncultured Bacillota bacterium | reverse complement strand
CAACATTTGGAGCCTTTTTTCTGAATTTAGGGGCAACGACATCTCTGGGCGAAGGCCCCGGAAGTGTTAAAAATGCACATATATTCTCGTTACAGAAAAAATATGTGCATTTTGATAGCTTTATTTTTCTTATTTGTTAATTATTTACAGACGCTGTTGCCCCTGAATTCACTATTTGTGCTGAAAAGGTGCAACTACTACCCGCAACGCCTCGCGCCAGACGCTTTTCCTTTCGTGCATGCGGACACGTCTCCCAAAAACGGCAAGCAGGAGATTTCAATATGAAATCCCCTGCCTCATCACTATTTATTTCCTTGACTGCTCAAATCCTGAGCCCTCAAAGGTCTTGCAAATCGCGTGCGATCAGTGGCTTTTCTTCCTTCTGCTACTGATCACAGTTCCGGCTGCAACTGCGGCCGCTGCGGCCATTATTCCGGCCATGAGCGTCATGTTGAAGTCGTCGCCCGTCTTAGGTGCAGCATCTGAAGCCGTTGCCTTTGTCGGATCCTGCGGCGCTGCCGGCTTGTCAGTATCTGTCGGCTTGTTGCTTTCATCACTCGGTTGTTCAGGCGTAGTTGCCGCCTCTTCCGTAGTTACAGGGCTGCCCTTTGTAACTGCCGTGTCGTTCACAGTAACAGTTCCTTCACCGTTATTCGTTACGGTAACTTCTGCAGCAGGTATATCGAGATCCGCACTGCCCTTAATGATCTCGATGCTGTCGCCTGACTTAGCATTCTTGACTACCTCATTGATATCCTCAGCGTCGCCTACATAATATGTAGTCGCTCCGCCGCTGGTATACTTAACTGTGAGGTTTTCGGCGCTTACGGATTCCGTCTTTACGAAACCGTTTCCGCTTGCCAGCTCGATAGCCTCAGGCGTAGCGCTTTTAGCTGCCGCATAATCCAAAACTACGCTTACAGCCGACTCATTGCCGCTGATATCTACAGGGAATCCGCCCGTGCTAGGCGCGGCTGCACCACCTTCGCCCTTGCCCTGGCTGCCGATAGATATCTTGGCCGTATCGCTGAACGTGCAGCCTGAAATCACCACTGAATCCACCGAGGCCGCTTTATAGCCTTCTGTTTTCACATCGTTCGCCACGTCGTCAGCACCGTTTCTCTGGTTAACCTTGATGGCATTCTTCTCATATGCTCCGCTGAACGTGCTGTTGGTGATCTTCACCGTAGCTCCCGTCACGTTGACGAGGTTCCAGTTGATGCCGTACTTAAGCCCTGTATCAGCATTAAAGGTACAGTCATCAATCACCAGCTCCTTGCAGTTAGGCAGATACATGAACGATGAGTTCGTCGTATCTCCCGCCGTATTGCCGGTAAACTCGCATCCCGTTATCGTCAGATGCAGCAGCGGCGGATTGGACATGCTCTGCGTGTTAGGCAGCATGAACGTTCCCTCCGTAAACATCTGACCGCTTATGGTAACGTATACGTCCTTTCCGGCGAGCTTGTTCGCATCAGATTTATATGCATTTGCATAAGCCTCTACGCTCGTGTACGGATCGTCGGCCGTGCCCGTGCCGCCGGTCGCATCGGATGTCGTCGCTGCAAACGACGCCGTCGATGCCAGCGACAGGCTCAGAAGCACTGCTGTGATTACAGCCAGCATTCTTTTCTTCATAGTATTCCTCCTCGCATTGTCAAAATATAGCTGTAAGACCATGCTAACCCTCTCTTTACACAGCGGTCAAGGATATTATTGTAACATTTTACATATATTTCATTGTATTCGGGCATCAAGTTAACATAAAATCTCTGCAGCCCTTACATTGCAAGGTATTTGACAGCCCGCGAGTGTTTATGCTTCTAAATTAATATTTCTTAAACTATATTAACGAAAGTGTTCATTTTCTAACGATTTCAGCTTTAGTTAACGCAGCAGCTCCACCTTTCCCCTTTACAATCTCAGCAAAAAATGACATATTTTGACGTTTTTTACGCGCCTGAGCATGCTTACGCAGTGCGTTTTCCGTAAACTCCTTGCAGGACAACGGCTTCGGGATTTTACAAGACAGCAAACGGATACCGTTTTTGCTGTTGAATGCCGCAAGTCCGTTCTGTATAATGCCCTTAGACAGAGAGCTGCGATCAAGCAGATCCCAAAATTTTGAACAGCGAGGTGAGGACGATGAAAGGGTTTGCAGCATTCATGGAAGACCTGAAGCAGTATGTCAATCTGTATGCAGACGTTACGCGTTCGGTACGCTAAACGCCGCACACTGCGATCATCAAAATAATAACGCATATATTGTGTTTTTTCGTCGGTGGGGATTCCCGCCGTTTTTTCTTTGCGCGCCTGCGAAAGCCTCTGATCCGACGAACTGCTGATCCAGCGCTCACACCAGGCTCGCCGCTATCTTCGATATCGCGCTCATATCAAGGCCGCCGTCGGCGCTGTCGCATGTGATGATGAGGTTTGAGCCGGGAATTATGCCGTTGTCATAATAGAGCCCCAGCTTCCTGTATGCCGCTTCCCTGTAATCCGCATCCGTCAAAAGCCCCAGATGCTCCCAATACATTACGCCGCTCCCGCGCGAGCGCACCGTGAAATCAGGATATCTCACGACGCTGAAGCCGTCATCATCGACAAGCCGCAGCGGTTTTTCATAGCTGAAATCAATTCTGTGCTTGCGAAGCAGCTCGGCTATCAGCGCTTCGGATTTTGAGCGCACCATGAGGCCGAAGCTCGTTCTGTGAAGCAGCTCGTCACTGCGAAACGATGCTCCGGCAGCCCCGCTGTCTGCGCCTGAAGATCTTCTCCTTGCATCTGCCGGTTTTCCGGGCAACGTCCCCAGACTCTGATAAGCCTTGCCCAGAGTTGAAGTGATGTGCTCCGGCGAATAGCTGCGATACGAACGCAGCATCCGCTCCTGCACTCTGATGTTTTCTCTGAGCACCTTCAGCATTTTCTCAGCATAGCGTCTGTCTCTGAGCGCCTCTATGAGATCCCGATCCTTAACGCTTATGTATTCCTGTTTTGCAGAGCCGCCGCCTGTTCGGTAGTAATATGTGCCGCCGCCGCGTATTTTCATCGTCAAACGTCCTTCGGGCAGTCTGCTGACCATCCTGCTGTAGATTTCGATCAGCTCTTTCTCGACCTGTAAATCGTTTTTCGTAAGTTCGATGTATCCCATCACGATCTCCTTTCTCACTCCGTTCGATCTCGGAGCGTTTCGTTTGCCAGCATTTTACATTTGCCATAGTTGCTTGTCAACATTTTCCAGTCGAGATGTACTAAATAGAGCATATTTTGTAATTTTCCGGGCAACAAGCCGCCGGGGAGTCGAGATGAAATTGTACTTAATTACTATAAAGGTTTATAAAGATGTATAAAATCTAAGCTCTGTGCGCCGTAAAATGGGTTTATATGGAAACCAAAGCTGTTTCCGTTGTACCTGTTTTTTGATTTTCATGAGAATTTGTTGACTTTTTTAGAAAATTGCCCTTTACGAAAAGAAATACATAAAAAAAGTGCATCGCGCTTCAGGGCGATGCAAAGTGTGCGGCGAATGCGTGGGGCTGCGACGCGATGGCGGTGCTCAGCAGATGATGTCGAGCAGATCCGCCGGCTTTTGCAGGATGTAATCCGGGGCGGCATCGCCCAGCTCTTCCTTCGTCTTTCCTCCCAGTGCCAGCGACCACGATACGAGCACGGACTTGACGCCAGCGTTTTTGGCGCAGAGCAGGTCGAACAAAGTATCGCCCAGCATTATCGCACGCTCCGGCGCAGAACCCAGCTTATTAAGGGTAATATCGACAGGCTCCGGATCCGGCTTGTGCTTCGACGTATCGTTGGCTGTCACGATGGCATCGAAATAATCTTTGAGCCCGTACTTTTCGAGACCCTGCATCGTCGTATTGTAAAGCCTTGAGGTCACGAGTCCCAGCTTGAAGCCGCGCGCGCTGACCTCCTCGATGAGCTCCTTCATACCGGGGAAGACGCTGATGAGCTCTCCGAAATTGTCATAGTGATAGCTCCTGTAGACGCGTATGGATTCCTCCACCGGCATTTCAGGAAAGAATTTAGCCATCGTCGTCTCCAGAGGCTCGCCGAAGGTCCTCAGTATCACCTGCGGATCCTCTTCTCTGCCCCTCAGCGTGCGGAAGGTATGCTGCCACGACCTGAGTATCACGTCATTCGTATTCATAACGGTGCCGTCAAAATCGAAGAGCACCGTATCTATGCTGTTCATCGCTGTTCCTCCTCATTTCAGCTTCATGGTGAGTCCCACCTTCTGCTTCTCCCTGTCTATGCTTATTATCCTCACCTTCACGGTATCGCCGACTGATACCACATCCATAGGATGCTTGACGAACCTGTTGCTCAGCTGCGATATGTGCACGAGTCCGTCGTTCTTGACGCCGATATCGACGAAGGCGCCAAAATCAACGACATTGCGCACGGTTCCCTCAAGCTCCATGCCTACCTGGAGATCATCGAAACCCCTGACGTCGTTTCTGAAGATCACCGGCGGCGCATCTTCTCTGGGGTCGCGGCCCGGCTTCTTCATCTCCGCTACTATATCGGAAAGCGTAGGCACGCCCACGTCAAGATCGGCGGCCATCCTCGCTATGGCATGCTTCATGTCGCGTTTCGCCGCTTGCCCCGCATCACTCTTCATACCGCGTCTTGCGTTTCGCGTCGCGTCATGCTCCTTTTCTTCGCCTGCGTAAAGTTGTGCCGTGAGCTCCTTGAGCTCGCTCAGGCTTTTAGCGCGTTTCGCCGCTTGCCCCGCATCACGCTTCGCATCGCGTTTCACGGCTTGTCCCGCATCGCGCTTCGTGTCGCGTTTTGCGGCGGCGTCCGATCCGCCTTTGCTACGCGCTCCGGCGGACAGCGTCTTATCGGCAGAACTGTCCGTTCCGTAAACGGCCCATATCCTGTCGTCGATGTCCGGGATACCTCCTTTGCTGAGCTCGCTCTTATCTATGCCCAGCTTCGCCAGCATAGCCTCGGCTGCTCCGTACGATTCCGGGTGTACCGAAGTACCGTCAAGCGGCTCGTCTCCGCCGGAGATCCTGATGAATCCGGCGCACTGGTTAAAAGTCTTTTCACCCAGCTTCGAGACCTTGAGCAGATCGCCGCGCCTTTTGAAGGCTCCGTTTTCTTCCCTGTAGGCTACTATGTTTCTGGCGATCGTCATATTTATGCCGGCTACATGTGCCAGCAGCGACGGCGAAGCCGTATTGAGCTCGACGCCGACGCGGTTCACGCAGTCCTCGACGACGTTATCGAGCGCGTTTTCCAAAAGTCCCTGGTTGATGTCGTGCTGATACTGCCCCACCCCGATGCTCTTGGTCGGGATCTTTACCAGCTCGGCCAGCGGATCCTGCAGCCGTCTGCCCAGCGACATAGCTCCCCTGACTGTAACGTCGAGATCGGGATACTCTTCTGTCGCCAGCTTCGACGCCGAATAGACCGATGCGCCGGCTTCGTTGACGATGGTATAGCGTATATCGCGTCCTGATCGCCTGATGAAATCGGCCACCACCTCTTCCGTCTCACGCGAAGCCGTACCGTTGCCGATAACGATGGTGTTGATCCTGAACTTGTCGGCCAGCTTGCCGAGCACCGCTTCAGTGCCCCTGATATCCTTCCTCGGCTCGGTAGGATAGACCGTAGTGTATGCCAGCAGCTTTCCCGTCTCATTGATAACGGCCACCTTGCATCCCGTCCTGTATCCGGGATCTATACTGATGATACGCGCTCCATTGACGGGAGGCACCATCAGCAGTTTTTCGGTGTTTCCGGCAAAGACCTTGACGGCTTCCGCTTCGGCTCGCTCCGTCAGCATGCTCCTTATCTCCCGCTCCGCTGCCGGCGCCATCAGCCTTTTGTAAGCGTCGGCGACGGTCTCGTTCAGCAGATCGGCATAAGGCGAGCTCTCATCCCGCAGCACGCTGCCTCGGATCAAAGTCTCCATGGCCTGTGCGTCGACGCTGACCTTCACCCTGAGCTTTTTCTCCTTCTCACCGCGGTTTATAGCCAGTATCCTGTGATTGGGGATCTTCTTCACCGGCTCATTGTAATCATAGTACATTTCGTACACAGTCTTTTCGTCCGCATCCATAGCTTCGGTGACGATGACTGCCGTTTCAAACGTCTTCTCCCTGATCGCTGCCGTAAGGTCGGGATCATCCGCTATCATCTCCGCTATGATGTCGCAGGCGCCCGCCACGGCCTCCGCTGCCGTTTCAACGCCGTTTTCGTGATCTACGAAGGACGCCGCAGCCTCGTCAGGCGGCGTCGTGCTTTCCTGATTCCAAAAAACGAGAGCCAGCGGCTCAAGTCCTTTTTCCTTAGCCCTGGAGGCTCTCGTTGCCTTTTTCTTTCTGTAAGGTTTGTACAGGTCTTCGACCCGCTGCAGCACATCGGCCTCATCTATCTGCCGGCGCAGCTCCTCCGTCAGCTTTCCCTGCTCGTCTATGAGCCTTGTGACCTCTTCCTTCCTGTCCTGCAGGTTGTTCAGATACGTCAGTCTCTCGTCCAGCTTCCTCAGCACCTCGTCGCTGAGCCCGCCGGTGACTTCCTTCCTGTATCTGGCAATGAAAGGGATGGTGTTGCCCTCGTCGATGAGGGCGACGGTGCGCTCGACCTGATCCTTTCTCAGTCCAAGCTCACCGGCTATCTTCCCCGCTATATCCATCTGCTACTCCTTCTGCTTCAGTTTCTCGTTGATGAAGTAATCGATATCTCCGTCCATGACAGCCTCCACGTTGCCCACCTCAGCGCCGGTCCTGTGATCCTTGACCATGGTGTAAGGATGGAAAACGTACGATCTGATCTGACTGCCCCAGGTTATCTGGCTGTAGTCGCCCTTCAGCTCGTCCAGACTCTCTTTCTTTTCCTGCTCCTTCAGCTCGATGAGCTTTGACATCAGCAGCTTCATGGCCGTCTCTCTGTTCTGGTGCTGAGAGCGTTCGTTCTGACACGTCACGACTATGTTCGTCGGTATATGGGTTATCCTAATGGCCGAATCCGTCTTGTTTACGTGCTGTCCGCCCGCTCCGCTGGAACGGAAGGTGTCGATCCTCAGATCCTCGCTGTTTATCTCCACCTCAACGTCATCGTCTATCTCCGGTATGACGTCGAGCGACGCAAACGACGTATGTCTCCTTCCCGACGAATCGAACGGCGAGATCCTGACGATCCTGTGGACGCCCTTTTCATTCTTGAGGTAGCCGTAAGCGTACTCGCCCTCTACGAGCAATGTGGCGCTCTTGATGCCGCCCTCGGTATCGTCCTGCATATCTATGAGTCTGGCCTTGTAGCCCTTTTTCTCACACCATCGCGTATACATGCGGAAAAGCATCTCCGCCCAGTCCTGAGCATCTGTGCCGCCGGAGCCTGCATGCACGGAAATGATGGCGTTGTTCTTGTCGTACTTGCCGCTCAAAAGCGTCCTCAGCCGCAAGTCCTCCAGCGCTGCGGAAAGGCTGTCGAACGCTTCCTGCGCTTCGTCCGCGAACGACTCGTCCTGCTCCTCGTCGGCCATTTCTATCATGACCTCCAGGTCGTCGAGCTGCCCCTGCAGATCCTCCAGCTCCTCGAGCTTATCCTCCAGAGACTTCTTTTCCTTCATCACCTTCTGAGCCGCCTCCGGATCGTCCCAGAAACCGCTCTCGTTTACCTTTTTATCTATTTCTTCCAGTTTGCCCTTCATCCCTGCCGGGTCAAAGGGACTCACCTGCCTCTTGCAGCATGGTTCTCAGCTCAGGCATCTGGCCTCTGATCTGATCCAGCTGTATCATAATCTCACATCCTTTTCTTATATTTAACGCGGCGTTCGCACCCTCACCGTGGCAGAGCACCGGGGCATTCCGCTAATCTGTCTTCACCCTGCGCCTTCGCTGCGCTCACTTGCCTGGCTCGTCAATCTGCCGGGCTCGTCAATCCTGGGGAGTCGCAGTCGTCCTCCCGCAGCAGTGCTTGTATTTCTTGCCGCTGCCGCACGGGCAAGGGTCGTTCCTGCCGACCTTCGGCATTTCTCTTCTCACCGTCTGCTGCTTATGCTCACGCTTAGGCACAACGGTCTCGGCCGGCACGTCCTGCCCGCCTCCGGCCATCAGCGCATCTTCTTCGGAAAACTCGTCCTTGTGCTCCTCGCCGCTGCCCAGCACGTTCCTTCTCTCCGTCGACGTCTTGACAGTTACGTTGTAGCAGAACTTGACGAAATCCTCCTTGATCGAATGGATCATCGCCTCGAACATATCGAAGCCCTCCTGCGCGTAGGCCGCAGCCGGATCCTGTCCGCCGAGTCCTCGAAGCCCGATACCGCTCTTCAGCTGATCCATGGCGTCGATGTGATCCATCCACTTGTTATCCACTATCCTGATGAGCAGCATACGCTCTACCTCGCGCAGCTTATCGACGCCGATCTCCTCTTCCTTTTCTTTATAGAGATCCTCGAAGTCCGCGTAAAGGCCTTCTCTGAGGCTCTGCGCATCCATGTCCGCCAGCGTCTCGCTGTCGAATTCGAGCGGCTCGAATTTCGGCGTTATCCTCCTGAGGTCCTTGTTGAGCGTGTCAAAATCCCACTCCTCGGCAAACTTCGATTCCAGCGTCACCGGCTCGACGATCTCGTCGATGAGCTCGTGCGTCATCGACACCAGATCCTCGCGCAGATCCTCGCCGAACAGCACCTTCTTACGTTCGCCGTATATGATCTCGCGCTGCTTGTTCATGACGTTGTCGTACTGGAGCACGTATTTTCTGATGGAGAAGTTCTTGCCCTCGACCTTCTTCTGCGCATTCTCTATCTGCTTGGTTATCATCTTGGCTTCGATGGCCTCATCTTCTTCGACGCCCAGACGCTGTACGATGGACTGCATCCTTTCGCCGCCGAAAAGTCTCATGAGGTCATCCTCCATGGAAACGCAGAACTGTGTCTGTCCCGGGTCTCCCTGTCTTCCGGAACGTCCTCGCAGCTGGTTGTCTATTCTTCGCGACTCGTGCCTCTCCGTACCTACTATGCAGAGGCCTCCCAGCTCTACGACCTTTTCCTGCTCGCTCTGTCTGTCGGCCTTGGCCTTTTCCAGCAGCTCTCTGTACTCCTCGCGGGCCTTCAGAAGCTCCGGATCATCCGACTGCATGAAGCTGGTCGCAAACGATATCGCTTCCCTGTCGTATCCCTTCTCCTCCATGAGCTTTCTGGCTTCAAATTCCGGATTGCCGCCTAGGATAATGTCCGTACCTCTTCCGGCCATGTTGGTAGCGATCGTTATCGCGCCCAGACGTCCGGCCTCAGCGATTATCTGCGCTTCCTTCTCATGCTGCTTGGCGTTCAGCACGTTGAAATCCTTGATGCCGCGCTTCCTGAGCGCATCGGCGATCAGCTCAGATTTTTCTATGGATATCGTGCCGACGAGTACCGGCTGCCCCTTCTTGTGAGCCTCCTCTACCCTGTCGACGATCGATCTGTACTTGCCTCTCTCTGTAGCGTATACGGCGTCGTCCAGGTCTTCTCTGATGACCGGCTTGTTCGTCGGGATCACAACTACATCCATGTTGTAAATGTCCCTGAACTCGCTTTCCTCGGTCTTGGCCGTACCTGTCATGCCCGCCAGCTTCTGGTACATCCTGAAATAATTCTGCAGCGTTATCGTGGCCAGCGTCCTGGATTCCGATCTCACCAGCACGCCTTCCTTGGCCTCGATGGCCTGATGGAGGCCGTCGCTGTATCTTCTTCCGAACATGAGACGTCCGGTGAACTCGTCGACGATGACGATCTCGCCGTCCTTCTTGATATAGTCGACGTCCTTTTTCATCATGTGTCTGGCCTTGAGAGCCTGCAGCACGTGATGGTTAATCTCCATGTTCTCAGGATCCGAGAAGTTCTCCACATCGAAGTACTGCTCGCACTTTACGACGCCTTCGTCGGTGAGCGCGATCTGCTTATCCTTCTCCTCGATGGTGAAATCCTCGTCCTTTCGCAGCGTTCTCACGAACCTGTCGGCTTTCTGGTACATATCAGTGGATTTGTTGCCCTTGCCCGATATGATCAGCGGTGTTCTGGCTTCGTCTATGAGTATGGAATCGACCTCGTCTATGATGGCATAGTTGAGATCTCTCTGCATCATGGCTTCCTTGTAGATAACCATGTTGTCACGCAGGTAGTCAAAGCCGTACTCGTTGTTCGTTCCGTATGTGATGTCGGCCTGATATGCCGCACGTCTCTCGGCCTCCGATATGCCGTGTATCACGCAGCCCACCGTCAGTCCCAGGAACGTATAGAGCTTGCCCATCCACTCCATATCACGCTTTGCCAGATAATCGTTGACAGTTACCACGTGGACGCCCTTGCCTTCGAGAGCGTTGAGATACGCAGGCAGCGTCGCCACCAGCGTCTTACCTTCACCTGTCTTCATCTCCGATATCCTGCCCTGATGAAGCACAATGCCGCCTATGACCTGCACATAAAAGTGTTTCATACCAAGGCTTCGCCACGCGCCTTCACGGCATACGGCAAAGGCCTCCGGCAGTATGTCATCCAGGCTCTCTCCGTCCTCCTGGACTCTTTTCTTGAATTCCGCTGTCTTTTCGCGGAGCTGGTCATCGGTCAGCGCTTCCATCTCGGCCTCGTAGGCCATGACCTGATCCGCTATCTTTGAAACCTTCTTTACTTCCTTTTCGTTAAGATCACCGAAGATCTTTTCCATCAATCCCATATAAAATGGTTCTCCTTTCATCTGTTCGCCGGGCAGAGCCGAGGCTTTACGCTCTATTCGTCATCTACCCTGAGATTTATCTCTATGGCCTTCTTTCCGTCGGCCTTCGTTATCCTTACCTTCATCCTCCTGCCGTCCTCGACAGTCTCAAACGTATCGTTTTTCTCCGGCAGCTTGTCCAGGTTCATCACTACCCAGCCGTTGACGGTCGATACGTCGGGGATCTCCTCTATACCCAGATATTCAAACACTCTGTTGATGCTGGCGGCGCACTTGACTCTGAAGCTCCCGTTCTGCAGCGGCATGATATCCCTGGCCGCTACAGCGTCCTTTTCATCGAATATCTCTCCTACCAGCTCCTCGATGATATCCTCCATGGTCACGAGACCCTCCGTGCCGCCGTATTCGTCGATGACTATCGCCAGATGAGTCTTCATCTCCTGCATCTTCTGCAGCAGCTCCGATATGTGCATGGATGTGCTGACGAATATCACCGGACCGATACACTCGGAAATGCTCTTTGACGGATCGGCCATGATGCCGTAAAAGTCCCGCTGACTGATAACGCCCGCTATCCTGTCTATATCCTCTTCATAGACAGGTATCCTGGAGTATTCTGTCTCCCTGAAGATCACCTCCAGCTCTTCCGCAGAACAGCTCGCATCGACGGCGCGTATCTGCGGACGCGGCGTCATAACATCCTCAGCGGTGAGATCGTAAAAGCCTATGGCCTTCTGTATCAGCTCGCTGTGCTCCTCTTCTATGCTGCCGGCGCTCTCGGCCTCCTCCAGCATAGTCAGTATCTCCTTTTCGGTGACGGCCGGCTTCCTCTCACCCTGCGGCGGACCGGCTATCGCCCTCTTGATCCTGATCAGCGGCGCCGTCACCGGAGTCAAAACAGTTTCCATAGCGCGCAGAGCCGGCACCGATACGCGTGCGAGGCTCTCAGCCTTTCCTTCTCCTATGGCTCCGAATATGACGCAGCAGAGCATGGATATCACGGCGATCACTGCCGCCGCTATGACCGCTCCCGACGCGCCCCACCAGTCGTTTGCCAGACAGGCGCCCATAGCCGTGACGGCTATGATCAGCATGATATCGAGCGTCAGCATCGACACTCTCAGCCTTTCACGTCCGGCGGAAAGTCTGAGCAGTCTGACCGTCCTCCTGTCGCGGTCCTTCGTCATGCTCCTGAGCTTCGCTCCGTCCACCGAGGAAAATGCGGCCGCAACGGCCGAAAAATACGCCAGCGCCATCATCAGCACCGCTATTACTATCAAATATCCCGTACTGTCGCTATCCATTGGGCGCAGTTTCTCTCCCTTCGAAAATTCCTCTTACATTCAGAAATTATCTAATAAATTAGTATACCTTATTTACAGTTGAAATGGAATATATTTGTACGTTAAATTCATGATAAATTCACAGGAATAAAAAACGGCCGGAGCGGCGCCCCGGCTTAGATTTCCATGAATATGGCGAAAACGGATATGGTCACGACGGACAGCAGTGTGGAGAGCAGCACCGTCTTGGCTGCCAGCATCGTCTCGCCCCTGTACTGCTGGCTGAATATCGCCGACACCGAGGCCGCCGGCATGGCGAAGCTCAGAACGATGACCTTTTCCAGCAGCGAGAACTCGCCGGCTATGAGCCTCATGACGACGAGCGCCATCACCGGTATCACCAGCAGTCTGACGAACGTTATGGCATAGACATTGCGGTCGCTGAGGATCTCCTTTATCCTGATGCCGCCCAGCTGATAGCCTATGAGGAACATCGTCAGCGGCGTCGTGGCGTTGCCTATGAGCTCTACGGCGCCTCCTATCACCTCCGGCAGTCTCATATCCAGCAGGAAGAGCACGAGTCCTATGATCACGCCTATAAGACCCGGATTGATGAGCCTCTTCGGATCCATACTCAGCTTCGCTCCCGCCGACATCTGTATCAGCACCATGCCTACGGTAAATATGGCGATGTCGTTCACCATCTCGATTATAGCGGCGAAGAACACGGCCTCCGTGCCATAGAGCGCTCTGATGACGGGAATGCCGATAAAGCCCGTATTGCCGAACAGCAGCATGAACGCCGTTATGCAGCGCTTGCGCCTGTCCAGCCTCAGCAGCTTTGCCAGCAATAGCGTCAGTACAGCTATCGCCGCAAAAAGCAGCAGCGTTACGGCCATGGTATAGCCGCTGTCCTTCAGCACCGCGACGCTGAAATCCATCTGCATCGCGTCTATGACCATGCAGGGCCATGTGACGTTGACGACGATCGACGAGATGCCGTCGCTCTGCTCCACGGAGATTATCTCTTTTTTCTTAAAGATCACGCCCGGTATCATGAGCAGGAATATCATCACCAGCGATGTGATCATCTCACCTATTACCATCTACCCATGAACCTCCCGCTGCTGTCGAAGGCGTGATCGAGCGGTCCGCTGCCTCTGCCCATATCCAGCATGGCCGCCAGAGCGCCTGATATATATGCCTTTGCTTCTCTCACCGCTCCTTCAGCGTCCATGCCCTTTGCCAGATTGGCGGCTATGGCGCTGGAAAGCGTACATCCCGTGCCGTGTGTATTGGGGTTGTCGATCCTCTCACCGTGAAACCACGTGAGCCTCCCGCCGGCAAAAAGCACGTCGTCGGCATCCGCCACGCTGTGACCGCCCTTGCAGAGCACGGCGCATCCGAACTCTCTGCCCAGCGCTGCCGCAGCTCCTTCCATATCGCCGCAGCTCGTTATCGTCTGACCCGTAAGGACTTCCGCCTCCGGGATGTTCGGCGTGATGATATCGGATACCGGTATCAGGCGCTCCTTCAGCGCTTTTACCGTCTCCTCCTTCATCAGACGCGAACCGCTGGTCGCCACCATGACGGGATCAAGCACCACGTTGCGCGCACCGTGCTCTTTGAGCGCGTCCGCTACGGTGACCGCCAGCTCCGCCGACGGGATCATCCCGATCTTCACGGCATCCGGACGTATATCATCAAATACCGCATCGATCTGTTTTCTGAGAAATTCGGGGCTGACCTCCATGATCCCCGAAACTCCCGTCGTGTTCTGCGCCGTCAGAGCCGTCAAGGCGCTCATGCCGTAAACGCCGTTCATGATCATCGTTTTCAGATCGGCCTGTATGCCGGCCCCGCCGCTCGAATCGCTGCCCGCTATCGTCAACACCGCTTTAAGCTTCATCGTTTTCCCTCCGCAGGTATATCGTCTGCTGCTAAACCCAATATTTCATCGGCTTCACTGCGAAGCCGCCCGGCCGCCTTTTCGGCGTCGTCCGTCGCGAATATTGCCGACACTACGGCAAAACCGGCCATGCCCAGTCCTCTCAGCTGAGCCATATTTTCCAGACTGACGCCGCCTATGGCCACCGCCGGTATTTCCACCGCCCCGCAGATCCGGCGCAGCTCATCCTTCGTTACTCTGATGGCGTTTTTCTTTGTCGGCGACGGGAATACCGCGCCTACGCCCATATAGTCGGCGCCCTCGGCCTGCGCCGTTTTAGCCTGTTCTACCGTTTTACATGTGGCGCCGATGATAAAATCGCTGCCGGCCAGCCTCCTGATCTCCGCAGCCGGCATATCGTCCCTGCCCACATGGACGCCGTCGGCGCCGGCCTCCAGAGCCACATTCACATTGTCGTTGATTATCAGCGGCACGCCGAAGCTGTGGCAGAGCTCTCTCAGCCTGACGGCTTCCTCCATAAATTCGCTGTCCGTCATATGTTTTTCTCTCAGCTGTACGCACGTCACGCCGCCGCGGAGAGCCGCCTCTACCTGGTCGTACAGGCTGACTCCGATCCCGGGCACACGGTCTGTCACCGCGTAAAGCCTGAGCTGGTTCCTGTCAAATTTCATCACTTCTCACCTCTCCGCCCCGCATATTCCGTTTCGGGCATCGCTGCCTCCTTTGCTTCCGTCGCCTCTGTCTCATTTTCTCCCGGTCGCTGCGGCTGCGCTCCTGAGATCAGCAATATATTCCGCGGGGTCGCCGCACGTCATCATTCCGCTCATGATGCAGGCTCCGGCTGCTCCCGCAGCCTTCACATCGCGCACGTTACCCGCGTTTATCCCGCCTATGGCGTAAACCGGTATCTCCGCCGCTTCACACACCTCGCGCAGGAAATCAATCCCTCTCGGCTCCAGACCCCGCTTGCAGTCCGTCGCAAATATATGTCCGGCCGTCACATAAGCGCACCCCAGCTCCTGCGCCTCCAGCGCCTCGTCAACGGAATGGCATGAAGCTCCTATTACGTCAAAGCCGGCCTTTTCTTCAGCGCTCATCGCGCGCAGCGCAGCCATCGGCATGTGTATCTCTTTCATCGAAAGCCCGGCCGCGACCTTGACAAAGCTGTGCAGCACGCACTCGATCCCGTAGATACGGCATACTCCGACAGCTTTTTCTGCCAGCGTCCCGTACTCCTCCTGCGACAGATCCTTTTCCCTCAGGATGATCGCTTTCGGCCCGGCCGCCGCTATGCGCCCGATCCTTTCCATGAAATCTCCGCAGCATATTTTCCTGTCAGTCACGCATATGATATCAAACATATAGGTAATCGTTCAGCACGGGCTGCAGCCCTTCGTCCGAGATATCATCGTACATCTGCCTGAAGCTGCGGCTGTCGCTTATCTCGAACTGCTCGTCGCCCTCCTCGCTGCCGCTCTCCTTCCCCGTGTATTTGCTCTCGTGGTCGCCTATACCTGTGGATACTCCGGCCGAAACCTTCGTCGCGGCGATCTTGACGATACCGTTTCGGAAACTCTCGCTCTCGCGCGAGGATACCGTGATGCCGGCAAATGGCAGGAATATCCTATAGGCGCAGATGATCTGGCACAGCTGCTTCTCATGAACGTCGAGCGGATTTAACTTATCGTTGTTGACGATCGGCCGCAGCCGCGGACATGAGAGCGATATCTCCGCATACGGATATTTTCTCTGCAGATAATACGCGTGCAGAGCCGTAGCCAGCGCGTCCTTTCTGAAATCCGAAAGGCCCAGAAGCGCCGAAAATGCCACTCCTCTCATGCCGCCCATCAGCGCCCGTTCCTGAGCTTCAAACCTGTAAGGCCATACGCGTTTATGCCCCATGAGGTGCAGCGTTTCGTATTTATCCGGATCGTACGTCTCCTGGAACACGGTCACATAATCGGCTCCGCATTCGTGCAGATATCTGTACTCGTCCGTATTCACAGGATATATCTCAAGCCCGACCATGCGAAAATACTTGCGCGCCATCCTGCAGGCTTCGCCTATGTATTCCACGTCGCTCATGCTGCGGCTCTCGCCGGTAAGTATCAGGATCTCCTCCATGCCGGAGTCGGCGATCACCTTCATCTCGCGTTCTATCTGCTCCGGCGTCAGGCGCATCCTGTTGATGTCGTTGTAACAGTTGAAACCGCAGTATACGCAGTAATTTTCACAGTAGTTGGCTATGTAAAGCGGCGTAAACAGATATACGCTGTTGCCGAAGTGCTTACGCGTCTCTATTCTCGCCTTCTGAGCCATGCGCTCGAGGAAAGGCTCTGCCGCCGGCGAAAGCAGTGCTTTGAGATCGTCTACAGAGCATGTATCGTGCATCAATGCAGCCTCCACATCGGCCGCGGTGTAAAGCGAATAGTCGTAGCTGTTCATCTGTCCCATGACCGTATCGCGCACATCTGAATCTATCTGTTCCATTCCTGGCATGTATTCCATGTGGCTTCTGCGCGAGGACGGATCGCTCTCCAGCCTGTGCTTTTTAGCCAGCGCCGCCTCAGACAGCCGTTTTGAATCGACGAAAAAGTCGTTTTCCTTCCTTGCCATATCATCGTCTCCTTTTTATATAAGTCTGCACCTGCCGCGCTCTTCAGTCTCTGAGAAATCCGGTCAGCGGATCGGACGCCTCGGCGCCGCGCACCAGCACCCGGCCGAGACCTGACAGGTATGCCTTCCTGCCGGCTTCGATAGCGTCTTTGAATGCGGAAGCCATGAGCGGCAGATCGCCGGCCGTAGCCAGCGCCGTATTGGCCATGATGGCCGCCGCGCCCATCTCCATGGCCTCACAGGCCTGAGACGGTCTGCCGATGCCGGCGTCGACGATGATGGGAACGTCTATCTCGTTTATCAGTATCTGTATGAACTCCTTCGTTGCCAGGCCCTTGTTGGAGCCTATCGGCGAGGCCAGAGGCATCACCGAGGCCGCGCCGGCATTCACCAGATCGCGCGCCACATTCAGATCGGGATACATATACGGCATGACGATGAAGCCCTCGTTGGCCAGGATCTCCGTCGCCCTGATCGTTTCGCTGTTGTCCGGCAGCAGATACTTGGAATCCCTCATTATCTCGATCTTCACGAAATCGCCGCAGCCCAGCTCTCTGGCTAACCTCGCTATCCTCACCGCCTCATCGGCGTCTCTGGCGCCCGAGGTGTTAGGCAGCAACGTCACTCCCTCCGGTATATAGTCCAGTATGTTTTCCTCGTCCTTCGTATTGGCTCTGCGCACGGCCAGCGTTATGATCTCCGCGCCCGCGTCCTTCACCGCCGCTTCGATGAGGTTAAGCGAATACTTGCCCGATCCAAGTATGAATCTTGAGGTGAATTCGCGCCCTCCCAATACCAGCTTATCGTTCTTATCCATATTATCCCTTCCTTCCACAGCCGCCGCGACCTAGGCGTCAAAGCGGCCGGCTAATATCCTCAATATCATGTTCGCCTGATGAGCGGCGCAGAGCATGACCCGCGGCGCGATCAGCCCGGGGCCGTCATCTATATCGCTGACCCCGTCTCCGCAGATGTAAAATTTCTCCGCCACTCTCCGCGTCCTTATATCGTTTGACGATCCGAGCCCTGCCATGCCTGAAGCGGCTACCACGTATTTCTCCGGCATGCGCTCCAGCGTCAGATTCACCAGCATGGCCTTGGCCTCCGGATCATCGAAGGCCTCGCAGATCACGTCGTCTTTACGCAGGAGACTCTCCGCGTTCTCGGCGTTGATCCTGACCGTATCCGTCACGAGTTCGACGTACGGAGCCGCGGCGCTGATATTCTCCTTCATCGCCTCCGTCTTCGCCATCCCCACCTGACAGGCGTTGTACTGCTGCCTGTTGAGGTTGCTGATATCGACGAGATCAAAATCTATGAGATGCAGCCTGCCTACTCCCGCCCTGGCCAGAGCCAGTGCTACGTTGGAGCCCAGGCCGCCAAGTCCGCATATAGCCACGGAAGCCTCTGTGAAAGCCTTATGCAGTTCGCCGCCGTGACGTGCCTCCAACGCCGCCAGCATTTCTTCGGCCGACGGGGGCGCTCCTTTATTCGCGTTCAAAATCAGCCACCTCCCACAAAGCCTACTATTTCAATGATATCGCCGTCCTTGAGCAGCGTTTCGCCGTACCGGGCCTTCGGTACGATATCGCCGTTTTTCTCGACGGCGACGCGCTTTGCGTCATATCCGTATTCCTCGAGACATTCGGCGACAGTCCTGCCGGCCATGTCGCTCGCTTCTCCGTTTATCTTTACCACATCATACTCCGTTTCCCGGGCTCACATCACGGCAGCCCGCCGCTTCAAGAAAAAAGAGCTCTGCCCGCAGGCAGCGCCCAAATACTCGTATCGCAAATATTGACAGTATTCCGGTCTTCCCTACGTTGGCATTATCCAAATCAGGTTCCGGGTCGAAGGTCTCACCTTCCTCTCAGCCTGTCCCACAAGCTCCCCGCCGTCAGATTTTATAAAACAATTATACCCCCGGGCATGTTGAAAATCAAGGGCTTTGTGCGGCATGAACGTCTTCCTCCGCTCCCGTCTTGCCGGGCGCGCACAGCAGCCACAGCGCCAGGATCGTGATCGCCAGTCCGCAAAGCGACAGCACGGTCGGCTTTTCCGAGAAAAATATCAAGCCGAACACCATGGCCGAGGACGGCTCGCCGCCGGCCGCCAGTATCGATACCCTGCCGGCATCCACGTATGAAAGCGACAGCGTATAGAGTATGTACGGCAGTATTGATGTGAACAGCGCGTTTACCAGTATGAATATCGTGTTTCCTACAGGAGCCTCAGCGGCAAAGCGCCACATTATATCCCAGTCGGCAAACGGCAGCAGCACTATCGTGCCCGTCAGCATGCTGTAAAACGTGATCGTAAAAACGTTGTATTTGCGTTTCATCGCCACCTTGGAGACGATGCTGTACAGGGCGTAAAAAAACGCCGCGGCCACTCCCGCCAGCACCCCTACAGTCGAAAGCTCCATGCCGGATCCCGACTCCAGAACTCCGCTGACGAGCACGCAGCCCAGCACCGCCATGGCCGTACAGATGATCTTGCGTGACGTTATCTTTTCCTTGAGCACAAAGGTGGCCATCACCATCACGAATACTGGCGACATGCTGAGAAGCACGGCGGCCAGAGACATCGTGAGTCCCACCATGGCCTGATTGTAGCACAGATTGAGCCCCAGTATGCCGAAGATGCCGCAGACCGCGAAAAGCCAGAGGTCACGCAGTTTGACGTGCAGCATCTTCCTGTCTATTACAAGTATGCCGAAGAACAGCAGTATCACCGCCACCAGTATACGCATGAATATCATCGTGCAGTTGTCAAATCCGAAAGCGTCCAGCGTCCGCACGAAAATGCCGGCAGAGCCCCACAGGACTCCCGACAGCACGGGCAGGAGCAGCATCAGTTTTTTCATGTATCACCTCGTCAGCCAGCCGCAGATTCTGCACCGCCGGCTGTTGTTAAAATCTTGCTTTTGTCACAAAGGATAAGATACCACAATCCGCGGCGGTAAGCAATATGCAACCTAATGTTGCGTAATGCCCGCACTTATGCGAGCCATTTTCATTGTCATGGACATTCAATTTAGCTTTCTTTCTTGATTTTTAATATACTTGAATTAAATTTAAGTATCAAGCATGTCTTCGAATTATTTTCGCTTTTTATCGATGCTACATTGATTCTTCTCTATTTTAATTATATAATCATTGATATCAGGAGGTCACGCAAATGAGTATTGCAGATAATATAAAAAAATTACGAAAACGATTTGACCTTACGCAAAACGAACTCGGAGAAATTGCAGGCGTGTCTGGTGGTGCAGTATCAACATGGGAACGTGGAACTGCCGAGCCCCGCATGGGCGCAATTCAGAGAATGTCTGATTATTTTAATATAAGCAAATCTGAAATTGTCGATGACACAGAAAGCATTTTCGGTAAAGCCACCGGCGTTTCCATACCTATCGTCAGCACCATCGTAGCTGGTCTGCCCGCTGATGCATACGAAGATCCGCTGGGATATGAGGAAATCAGTTTTGAACTGGCAAAGACTGGCGACTTCGTGTGTCTTAAGGTCAAGGGTGACAGCATGACACCTATAATTCAGGAAGGCGACATCGTTGTCGTTAAACAACAGAACGATGTCGAGAGTGGTGATATAGCCGTTGTGAGGGTGAACGGAGACGAAGCGACATTGAAGAAAGTGCAGAAAAGCCCTGACGGCATAACGCTTATAGCCTATAATCCGGCTGTGTATGAACCTCACTTTTACAGCAATAAGGAAATTGAAGAATTGCCGGTTGAGGTTGATGGTAAAGTTGTTGAGATGAAGAGGATATTTTAATTTAAAGAAGGAGAAGTGTTATGGGTCTGTTTAAAAAGAAAGCTAAAAGCAATGGTTAGAAGAACTCCGTCTTTGTTATGAATATGAATTAAAAAAACAGGAAGAGAAGGAAGAGATGTGGGGTTTTGGATATGTAACCACGGGAAGGTAATTTATTATGAAAAACGAACTAAAACTTTTTGAAGATAGTCAAATACGTACAGCATGGGATGCCGAAAATGAGGAATGGTATTTCTCCATCGTTGATGTGGTTGCGGTTTTAACCGAACAAAAAACAACACGTGGTGCAAGCACTTATTGGTCGGTTTTAAAAAAACGCATGAAAGAGGAGGGTGCCGATGAACTGCTTACAAATTGTAAGCAGTTGAAAATGATTGCAACGGATGGAAAAAAGAGGTTGACTGACGTTGCTGATACCGAACAACTTCTCCGCATTATTCAGTCTATCCCGTCGCCTAAAGCCGAGCCGTTTAAGATGTGGCTTGCTGAAGTTGGCAAAGATAGGCTTGATGAAATTGCTGACCCTGAAAAAGCTATACAACGGGCCTATGATACATATAGAAAAAAAGGCTACTCCGAAGAATGGATCAACCAGCGTATGAAAACGATAGAAATGCGCAAGGAACTTACAGACGAATGGCAACGATCCGGAGTAAAGCAAGGTAGAGAATACGCCATACTTACAAACGAGATTTCTCAGACATGGTCTGGAATGACAACAAAAGAGTATAAGGACTTTAAAGGTTTGAAAAAAGAGAATCTCCGTGATAATATGTCGAACCTTGAGCTTGTACTAAATATGCTCGCAGAAGTATCCACTACTGAAATTTCCCGAGGGAGTAATCCTCAAGGATTTGAAGAAAGCAAGAAGGTGGCTCGCCAAGGTGGTAATATAGCTCGAAACGCAAGAGAAGAAATCGAAAAGCAATCTGGCAAGTCAGCTATTACATCAAAAAACGCTAAGAGTCCCAAGGAGATTGAATAAAACAAAAGACCCATCTCTGGGATCTGATGTATAAGGGCTGTATGATACAATGCCAGGGACGAAGCGAAAAGGTAAAGGCGACGCACGGTCTGCGCCACATAGGCTTGCACGCTTTAAAGCACACACGCTTCCATGCTTGCATATCTTGGCACTGATAAAATGCAGGTGAACAATCGTCTAGGGCACTCGCAGCTATCAACCACATTAAATATTTACACACATCTTTTTAAGGTTGCAGATAGGAATATTGCAGATACTCTGTCTCAGCAATTCCTGAATATAAAATAATTTTTACGGAAAATCATATAGGAAGAAAAAAGACCGTTGAAATTTCAACGGTCTGATGGCGGAGGACAACGCTCTGCGCTTCGCGCTTCGTTCCTTCGTTCGCCTGCCTGCGGCAGCCTCTCTTTGCTGTCGCATTTCCCTTGCGGATCGCTTCGCTCTCCGGGTAAATGCGCACGGGCTCTCCCCGCTCCTGCGGGTTCGAGTCCCGTCTTGTCTTCAAAAAACAGAAATACCCACCGTTGGTGGGTATTTCTGCTTTCTGGCGGAGGACAACGCTCTGCGCTTAGCGCTTCGCTCCTTCGTTCGCCTGCCTGCGGCAGTCTCTCTGTGCTGTCGCATTTCC
>CASESB010000083.1 GCA_949290475.1 uncultured Bacillota bacterium | reverse complement strand
GATATCGACGATACGGGTCTCGTATATATCGCCGCGCCTGACATGAAGTCGGCGGAAGCCGGTATGGCAGAGATCGAGCTGCTGATCAAGGAGCCTGAACCGGGCGAGATCTACGAGGGCAAGGTGACGAGAGTGATGCCGTTCGGAGCCTTCATCGAGATACTTCCTGGCAAGGAGGGACTGCTCCACATTTCCAAGATGGCAAAGCACAGAGTGGAAAAGGTGGAGGACGTGATGAACGTGGGCGATACGGTAAAGGTCAAGGTGACCGAGATCGACAGCCAGAACAGGATCAACCTTTCGCGAAAAGAGCTTCTGTAAGCCGGTCAGCAGACCGCTCTGCGGCAGAGGATATATGCAAATGCGCTCCGTGCGGACGTAAGCGGCGTCTGTGCGGAGCTTTTGTGTTTTTTGGGGTGCATTTCTTGAAAAAATTTATCAGCGGGATATAATAAAAGTGTTCGGAGCTGCGAACAGAAATAGCAGTATAGTTTAAAGCGACATACAGGAGACATCATATGGAGTACATGACAGCGCGGGAAGCCGCGGAAAAGTGGAATATATCTGAGAGACTGGTGCAGAAATACTGCGCGCAGGGCAGGATAGAGGGAGTCGTTAAGCTGGGCGTATCCTGGGGGATCCCGAAGGACGCTGAGAAGCCCGTCGATCCGAGAAGGGCGGATACGTCACCCGTGCGGCCTTTAAAGGCAGACGGCAAGCGGTATCCTGGCCTCATGCCGCTGATGAACACGCCATTCCGGCCGGGACAATGCGAAGAAATAATAAGAGCCATGGAGGAAGGCCCGGAGAAGGATATCGCCACAGCCGAGTATCATTATTTCAGCGGCAGGGCAGACGAGGCGGTGCGCGAAACGGAGCTTTATCTGACGAGTCAGAACATGTACATCAGACTGTCGGCCTGTCTGATATATGCTTACGCGAACCTTTCCATAGGGGAGATTCAGCGCGCCAGGTATGCGCTTGACGAAGTGAAGCGTATGCTGAGCGGCACGAAAAACGTGTCGCCTGAAATGAGAGCGGCGGGAAGCTTTATAAACGCCGCCGCGGCTGTGCTGCTGCATCTGCCGCTGCCGGAGGAGCTGCCGTCGTGCAACGAGTTTCTGCCGGAGCTGCCGCCTGGTATCAGAGCGTTTGCACTGTACGTGCAGGCTCATTACCTGTATCTGAGCAAGGAATACGACAAGAGCCTTGGAGTCGTGGAGGCCACGTTTGCCATGGGAGCGCAGGACTACCCGATACCGGCCATATATCTGCATCTGGTGGCTGTCATGGACTACATGAGCCTGCGTAAAAAGGAAGAGGCGGAGAAGCATATGCTGACGGCGTGGGAGCTGGCAAAGCCCGATGATCTCATCGAAGGGCTGGGCGAGCATCACGGGCTTCTGGGCGGCATGCTCGAGGCCGTGATCAAGCCCGGATGGCCGGAGGATTTCAAGAGGATAATAGATATCACCTACAGGTTTTCCGCGGGCTGGCGTCGTGTGCACAATCCCGATACAGGACACGACGTGGCCGACAACCTGACGACGACGGAGTTCACCGTTGCCATGCTGGCTGCGCGAGGATGGACGAATCAGGAGATCGGGAGACACATGAGCATATCCCAGCATACGGTCAAGAGCCACATATCGACAGCTATGCAGAAGCTGGGCATAAGCAGCAGGAAAGATCTCGAGAAGCATATGCTGA
>CASESB010000082.1 GCA_949290475.1 uncultured Bacillota bacterium | reverse complement strand
GGTCATGGAAACCATGGGCGTGATCGCCTGTCTGCTGCTGGCGGCAGCTGTCGTGGCGCTTTGCTGGCGCAGCAAGCTGGGCTTTCTGTGGTGTGCGATCACCATGGCGGTCGTATCAATGGTATACTGCGCTATGGCTGTGGCGCTGGGAGCGATGACTTCGGTGTCGGCGGCGGATACGATGATATTCATCATGACGAAGAAGGGCTTTGAAGCTGTATGGATACCGGGGCTGATAATAGCGGTCGTATTCTTTGCGGCGTTTATCGTACTCAAAATCCTGAAGCTGAAAGGCAGGCAGGATACGCCGTAAGACAGTCGCGGCGGCATGACGCGCCTTAAGACGGTAGCGGGGGGCGTGACGCGCCGCGGTCCTGCGGGATATGATGAGTGATCTGACGCTTGGGCGTCTGAAATTTATGAACCGGGAGAGAAAACATGAAGGACTACAGAAAACTGCAGAACGGAAGCGATATAAGAGGAATAGCCATAACGGGAGTGCCGGGCGAGCTGCCTAACCTGACGCCGGATGAAGCGGCTGACATAGGGCGCGGCTTTGCGGTATGGCTCAGCGACAAGCTTGGTAAAAAGCCGCAGGACATGACCGTGGCTATAGGCAGGGATCCGCGCGTATCGGGCAAGAGGCTTATGGAGGGCTTCATGAACGGTCTCGGCCCTTATGGGGTTACGGCTTATGACTGCGGACTGGCTTCAACACCGGCCATGTTCATGGCGACCGTGTTCCCGGAGTTTTCGTGCGATGCAGCCGTGATGATAACGGCCAGCCATCTGCCGTACAACAGGAACGGCTTCAAGTTTTTTACCGCGGAAGGCGGACTTGATAAAGGTGATATATCCGCTGTCCTCAGATACGCCGAGGACGAGGAGCTGTGCCGCGAAAAGCTGGGCGAGCCTACAGCTCAGGAGGACAGGGTCAGATATTTCGGCAAGCTCGTGTACAAGCCTGAGGAAAGAGATCTCATGGAGCTTTACTGCCGGCATCTGCGCAAGCTCATAATCGACGGCGTCGGAGACGGCGAACGGCCGCTTGCGGGCATGAAGATCGTGGTGGACGCCGGCAACGGCAGCGGCGGATTTTACGCGAAAAAGGTGCTCAAGCCTTTAGGAGCGGATGTGTCCGACAGCCAGTTCCTGGAGCCTGACGGCATGTTTTCCAACCATGCGCCGAACCCGGAGGATCCTGAGGCCATCAATGCGCTCATGACGAGGGTAGTTTCGAAGGGCGCTGATTTCGGACTCATATTTGATACTGATGTGGACAGATCTGCAGCCGTGGACGGGCGCGGTCATGAGATAGCCAGAAACGGCATAGTTGCCATGGCGGCGGCACTCATAGCCGGTGATCATCCGGGGACGACGGTCGTGACCGACAGTATCACCAGCAGACAGCTGACGGATTTTCTCGAAAACAGGCTTGGGCTGAAGCATCTGCGGTTCAAGCGCGGATACAAAAATGTGATCAACAAAGCCAGGGAGCTGAACGAGCAGGGCATCGACTGCCAGCTGGCGATAGAGACGTCGGGCCATGCGGCGCTCAAGGAGAATCATTTCCTGGACGACGGTGCCTATCTGGCGACGAAGATAGTTATTGAAGCGGCACGGCTGAGAAAGCAGGGCAGGACGCTGGACAGCCTGATAGAGGAGCTGGGCTCGCCTGCCGATGAGAGAGAGGTCAGGATACCGATCACGGCAGCAGATTTCGGAGCTTGCGGAGATCAGGTGATAGAGGCGCTGCGAAAAGCCGCGCAGGAAACGGAGGGCCTCAGCCTTGAAGAGCCGAACTATGAAGGCGTGAGGATAAACTTCCCGAACGGCTGGTGCCTGCTGAGGAAGTCGCTTCACGATCCGATCCTGCCGGTGAACATGGCCTCCGATGAACCGGGAGGCTGTGAGGCCATAGCAGATTTCATGAAAAAGTTCCTGTCGTCGTTTGACGGCCTCGATCTTTCGGTGATGGATTAAATCGTTTGTGCAGCGGCACGGAGGTGAGCTGATGAAAAAAGAAAGCGAACATTTTGTCACATGCGGGCAGATGAAGATCCTGGAGCGGAGAGCCGACGAAGACGGGCTGTCCTACTACCAGATGATGGAGAACGCCGGCAGCGCTGCGGCCTCGGCCATCATGGAGACCGTGGCTTACAGGGATACGACCGGCACCGGCGCAGCGGTTGCGGATGGACGCGCGGATTTTTCGGCGGCACCATCGCACATCGCCAGCGTCACAGCTCCTGTGGAGGATGGCAGAAATGTCATTGTTTTCTGCGGCAAGGGCAATAACGGCGGAGACGGCTTCGTGGTCGCCAGGCTCATGAGCCTTCAAGGATATCGCGTCACAGTGATCCTGGTGGACGGAAAACCGGTGACGGAGGATGCGATCACGAATTTTGAGCTGCTTCGCGAGTTGCCTGTCGTCATCGCCGATATGAAGAGAGACGAAAGAGCGCTTATGAATATGAAATGGCGCCCCGACATCATCGTGGACGCCATATACGGCACGGGCTTTCGCGGCTCGCTTGCCGGCAACGGTCTCAGAGCAGCGATCTATATGAACAAATTCGCCGCCGAAAAAGCCGCGGCGTCATCTACGTCACCGCTGATATTTTCTCTGGATATACCGTCCGGCCTCGGCGGTGACCTGACGGAAGAAAAGGAGATGGAGACCAGGAGCGTCAGAGCTGACGTAACCGTCACGTTTCACGCTAGGAAGCCCGTACACCTGCAGCGCTTTGCCGCTCCGTACTGCGGCCGTATCATCGTCGCCGATATCGGCATCGACGAAGAACGCCTCTGGAACGTGCTGTGATGATGTAATGCTATATATCTATTTGCAGTTGTTTTGCTGTTTTCACCTGAATGACTGCATAAATCAATGGGGTTGAACGATTTTGAATGATGTGGCCCGTTTTGTAGAGGGCTTGAATGGGCTCATATGGGGCTTTAAACCTGCAAACGCACAAAATTTTGCAGTCATATATAAAAAAATTTAAAAATGACTGCAAAACGAATAAAAATCAAGGATATAGACAAAGAGCTGCAATTTGCTTTGCAGCTCTTTATCATTTCCCGGCTCTTTCCTTTTCCTTCTCCTTTATCTGCTTCCACAGCGCCAGACTTTCTTCCTGCGATGTCACCTTGACGTCGCCGAACACATGCGGATGGCGGCGGATCATCTTCTCGGACACGCCCTGTATCACATCGTCCATCGTGAAGCTGCCGCGCTCTGCAGCTATTTGAGCGTGCATCACCACCTGCAGCAGCAGATCGCCGAGCTCTTCGCAGAGGTTGGCGTCATCGCGGTTGTCGATGGCCGCGATCACCTCTCCGGACTCTTCGACAAGACATTCCTTCAGCGATTCGTGCGTCTGCTTTATGTCCCAGGGACAGCCGTCCGGAGCCCGCAGCGCGGCGATGATATCCAGGAAGTCGCTGAAGTCGTATTTCCTGGGATTTTCCGGATCGAATCTCCTGACGTTAGCGTCCGGGCATGCATTTGATCTCGCGTCCGGGCATGCATTTGATCTCGTGTCCGGGCTGAGATTTGCGTCCGGGCTGAAGCCCGCGTCCGGCTTTGAACAGCGCCCTGCGCCTGAAATCTTATCTGCTGACATATCAATCACTCCTTATCTTCGTCGGTGTTGAGACTGCCCATCCTGTACCCGCCCAGATCGAGGGCGGCGTATCTGAAGCCGCAGTCCTTTATCCCCTCGTTTACAGTATCCATAAGCTCTTCACTGAAAAACCGCTTCCTGTCCTCAGGTAAAACCTCTACCCTCGCCACGTCGCCGTGATGGCGTACGCGTATCTGTGTAAAGCCCAGGCGTTTCATGAAGCTCTCGGCTCTGTAGATCGCCGAGAGCTTGTCGGCGGTTATGGACTGGCCGTACGGTATTCTGGAAGCCAGGCATGCAAAGGCCGGTTTTTCCCATACTGGCAGCATGCTGCCGTCCTCGGTATTGATATGCAGAGAGCGGCGTACAACGTCATCGTCGGCTGCCAGCAGCGCAAGAGCCGTCCTGATATCCTGTTTCGTGAGACCTGCATCCTTCAGCGGGCTGCGTATGCCCAGCTCATTCAGGGCTCTGCGGCCGGGTCTGTAGTCGTCCAGATCGTCGAGGTTGGTGCCGTCGGCGAGGACAAAACCGCGGCCGTCGGCCATGGCTTTCAGTCCTGAGAATATTTCACGCTTGCATATGTAGCACCTGTCAGGCGGATTGTCTCCTATCACGTTGAGTATGCCGTCCATCGCTGCGGTCTCGTGTGCGATCCCCAGCTCGTCGCAGAGCCGGATAGCGTAGCCCGTTTCATCCTCGGCGAAGTGCGGGCCTGTCGCGGTCAGAGCCAGGATATTATCGGCGCCCAGGACCTTTCGCGCGAAAACCAGCAGAAAGACGCTGTCGACGCCTCCTGAAAGAGCTACGGCAATTTTACCGCAGCCGTTCAGCATGTCGGTCAGTGCGTCCAGTTTTTTGCGGAGAGCACTTGTCATCGTGATATCGTCATGCAGCATCTGCATCACTTCCTTTCGCGGAGCTGCCGGGAGGCGGTATCTGAGCCAGAATCACGGCGGCGAACATCAGTGCACAGCCTATGATTTCCCTGAACGTCATCGTCTCGTGCAGGAAGATGCCGCCGAATATGACTGCAAACAACGCCTCTGTGCTCATTATTATCGAGGCTACCGTCGGATTGAGGCCGCGCTGGCCGTAAGCCTGGAACGAATAGGCAATGGCGGTCGAGAATATCGCCGCGTACAGTATGGCAGGAGCGGCGTCCAGCGCGCCGGCCAGAGTGATGTCTCCCGTAAACGGAGCTACGATCAGACTCATAATGCCGGCTATCAGGAACTGATAGGCGTTGAGCTTGAGTATATTCACCTTCGGAGCGAAGTGGTCGATGCAGAGGATATGCGCGGCCCAGAAGAACGCGCCGATCATGACGATGATATCGCCGCGCATGATCGTGAAATCCTCGGTGATGCACAGGAAGTACAGACCGAAGACGCCGATTACGGCGGCCATCCATGTGAACAGCGATGTTTTATGCTTGAGGAAGATGCCGAGTATCGGCACCAGTATGATATACAGGGCAGTGATAAAGCCCGTCTTGCCGGCGTCCACCGAGACAAGTCCCAGCTGCTGCAGATTGAAGGCGAAGAAAATCACCACGCCGCATACCAGTCCGCCGATGCGCAGCGTCCTGCTGTCATTCGCAGCCCGCCTTTCTGACGAGCCTGTCCCGGCTGACGTTTCTGTCTTGTCTGATGCTCCTGTCCCGGCTGACGCGCGGCGCCTCTTGCTGACGGCGTTTGTCAGCGCGATCATGATGAACAGCGCCAGCGAACCGATGAGCATCCTGAAGGCGCTGAAATACAGCGGCAGGACCGATTCCATCCCCCATTTCTGAGCGACGAAGGCCGAGCCCCAGATTATAGCTGTTATAAAAAGACATGCTGTCGATTTTAATTTTGAGTTCATGATATATGTTCCTTGTAAAAGTTATTGGCTGGCGCTGCTTGCCTGCGCTTTTCGGCAGCTTGCGCTGCTCGCGGAGGTTGCCGCAGCACGCAGCAGCCTGTTCGCGGAGATTGCCGCACTGCGTCTTGCCTGCCTGCAGGTCTGCAGGCGCGCAATCGCGCGGCCGTTCGCAGAACCAAAGAAAAGTATAGCAGTAAAGCTGCGAGTTATCAAGACTGCGCCGGCCGGCAGTCGCAAATTTAACACCATCTGCAGCCGCAAATTTAACGCAATCTGCATTTTGCCGGGCCGCTATTTGTGGTATATTATATTATAGCGCCCGCAAGAGCGCAGCGTACAGCAGAGAACAGAGCGGCATCCCGGGCGGCAAACGGAGCCGAAGATGGAGCGCCAAAGGCAGTGAATGACTGCGAAGCTGCGGGCTGACAGAAAGAAGGTAGGCAGATGAAATCCAGGATATGCCTCATAAGGCATGGCAAGACAGAAGGAAATAAGCACAAGCTATACTACGGCTATGCCGATATTCCGCTTTCCGAGGAGGGAGTACGCGATATAAAAGAGCTGGCCGCTTCGGGGCTCTACCCTGACGGAGAGGGCGCGGAGTTTTACACCAGCGGCCTGAGACGCGCCGAGCAGACCATGGAGCTCATATACGGCAGAAGGGAGCATGAAGTGCTGGACCGGCTCAAGGAGCTGAACTTCGGCGATTTTGAGATGAAGAGCCACGGCGAGCTCAAGGATCTTGAAGAGTACAGGAGCTGGAGAGCCGATAAGCTGGGGTCGCTGTCGCCGCCGAACGGTGAGAGCCTGATGGCGTTTTACAAGAGAGCGAACCGGGGCTTTGAGGAGCTGAAGGCCAGGCATGCCCGCAGAGTGCTTGCGCTGCGGCATAAGGAGCAGGAGGCGCTTTCCATCGCCGTATGCCACGGAGGCACGATATCGGCGATAATGGAGAGCATACACCCGCGGGAGCGGGAGCACTTTTACAAGTGGATACCGGATCCGGGGCACGGATATATGTTGTATTTGGAAGACGGTGCAGTGACGGAGACGGAAGCGTTCTGATCCGCACGGCCGCGACAGGAGGTCAGTATGAATATAAAGAACACGATAACGGAGCTGATAGGCGATACGCCGCTTCTCAGGCTTCACAGGATGGAAGAGCGCTTCGGCGCCCGCGCAGAGATCGTAGCGAAGGTAGAGCTGTTCAACCCGGCGGGAAGCATCAAGGACAGGGTAGGCTACAACATGGTGATAGAAGCCGAGAAAAGCGGCAGACTCAAGCCGGGCGGTACGATCATAGAGCCGACGAGCGGCAACACGGGAGTAGGGCTGGCGATGACGGCGGCGGCCAGGGGCTATAAGGCCATCATGGTCATGCCGGAGAGCATGAGCGTGGAAAGGCGAAAGCTGCTGGCGGCTCTGGGAGCCGAGCTGGTGCTGACGGACAAGTCTCTGGGCATGAAGGGAAGCCTGGACAAGGCGGATGAGCTGGCGCGTGAGATACCGGGAAGTATCATCGCCGGTCAGTTTGAAAATCCGGCCAATCCGCAGGCGCACTATGAAACCACCGGCCCTGAGATATGGCGCGACACCGACGGTAAGCTTGATATTTTCGTGTCGGCGTTCGGCACTGGAGGTACTGTGACAGGCGTGGGCAGATATCTCAAGGAGAAGGATCCGTCGATCAGAGTCATCGGCGTGGAACCGGCGGCATCGCCGCTGGTTACGGAGGGCAAGGCGGGACCTCACAAGATCCAGGGCATAGGAGCCAATTTCGTGCCCGAGGTGCTGGATGTGGACATCATGGATGAGATCATCACCGTGAGCGATGATGACGCGTTGGAGACGATGAAGGAGCTGGCGCGTACGGAAGGGCTGCTGACGGGAGTGTCGTCGGGAGCTGCGCTCTGGGCGGCCGGGCAGGTGGCCGCCAGAGAGGAAAACGCCGGCAAGAGGATAATCGTGGTGCTGCCGGACACGGGCGAGAGATATCTGAGCATATTCTGATGGGCGGCGTCCGGCGTCTGCGTGACGTTTGAAGACTGCGCGTCCGGCGGCGATGCGGTGCGCCGCGCGCGAAAAAGCGTGAATACATACGAAAAAGCTGCCTGAGCTTCGAGCTCCGGCAGCTTTTCGCTGTCATCACACTTATTTACTATTTATTAGGAGAGGTGTTTTACCCCTTTGGGGTGATTATATAGTAACAGCCGAATATGCTGATTTGGAGAAACGCCTGTGAAGAATCGTTGAAAACCGCGTGTGGCGGCCGTGGCGTTCAGGTGACACGAACGATAGGAAGCAAACATGCGGGCAATGTTCGTAAAACGTTCAAATTTCAAAGTTTTTGCGCGAAAGACATTGATATGACAGGCCAAAAGTGCTAACATTATCATATAATGAATGTATTGTGCGCGACGCTGCTTTTGAGAACGGAAAGGAAGAAATATATCAATGGTAAGAAGGATCTACGTTGAAAAGAAAAAGGGCTTTGATGTGGAAGCCGGAGCGCTCTTCAACGATGTGAAGGAGAATCTGCACATCGAAGGCCTTACGGGTATAAGGATACTTAACCGTTACGATATTGACGGTATAGATGACGCTACCTACGAGGCGGCAAAATACACGGTATTTGCAGAACCTGCCATAGATGTCGTATACGAAGAAACGATGCCTGAGGACGCCGGTTCTGCTGTTTTTTTTGCGGTGGAATATCTGCCGGGACAGTATGACCAGCGTGCCGACTCCGCTGCCCAGTGTATAAAGCTGATGAACACAGCCGCTGAGGCGACCGTCAAGTTCGCCAGGACGATAGTGCTGGAGGGAGATATCAGCGAGGCGGAGCTTGATGCTGTCAGGAGCTACTGCGTCAATCCGGTGGATTCGCAGATAGCCGCTGTCGAGAAGCCGGATAATCTGGAGATGGAAACGACGGTGCCTGAGGATGTGGCCGTCATAGACGGGTTCAGGACCATGACGGAAGCGGCGCTAGAGGATTATAGGAAAGAAATGGGCTTCGCCATGAGCCCTGCCGATATAAGGTTCGTGCAGCAGTATTATCTCGAGGACGAGAAACGCGATCCGACGCTGACGGAGCTGAAGGTCATCGACACCTACTGGTCGGATCACTGCAGGCACACGACGTTCAATACGACGCTGAAGGACGTGGGCTTTGACGACAGTCCGTACGGCAGGCTGGTGGCGCAGGCCTTTGCGCAGTACCTCGACATGAGGAAGGACGTGTACGGCAGCAGGGAGAAAAATCTCTGCCTCATGGACATGGCCTGCATAGGAGCCAAGTACCTGAAGAAGCACGGTAAGGTCGACGATCTTGATGAGTCCGAGGAGATAAACGCCTGCAGCATCAAGGTAAAGGCAAGGATAAACGGCAGGGAAGAGGACTGGCTCGTGATGTTCAAGAACGAGACGCACAATCACCCTACCGAGATAGAGCCGTTCGGAGGCGCGGCGACGTGTCTGGGCGGAGCTATAAGAGATCCGCTTTCGGGCAGGGTGTACGTATATCAGGCTATGAGAGTGACGGGAGCGGCCGATCCGAGACGCCCGGTAAGCGAAACGCTCAGCGGCAAGCTGCCGCAGAGGAAGATCACGCGTGAAGCGGCTCACGGCTACAGTTCTTACGGCAATCAGATCGGCCTGGCTACGGGCCTGGTAAACGAGGTATATCACGATGATTACGTTGCCAAGAGAATGGAGATCGGAGCGGTAGTCGGAGCGGCGCCGGCTGATCACGTCATAAGGAAGACGCCTCAGAAGGGAGACGTCATCATTCTCGTGGGCGGCAGGACCGGACGCGACGGCTGCGGCGGCGCGACGGGATCATCAAAGGAGCATACGGAGGAATCCATACTCCAGTGCGGAGCCGAGGTGCAGAAGGGTAATCCGCCGGTGGAGAGAAATATACAGAGGCTTTTCAGGAGAAAAGAGGTCGCCACGCTCATCAAGCGATGCAACGACTTCGGTGCCGGCGGCGTTTCCGTGGCTATCGGAAAGCTGGCCGACGGGCTGGAGATAAACCTCGACCTCGTGCCTAAGAAGTACGAGGGGCTGGACGGTACGGAGCTGGCCATATCGGAATCGCAGGAGAGGATGGCGGTCGTAGTGGATGCTGCCGACGAGGAGAAATTCATCGCCTACGCCGACGAGGAGAACCTGGAGGCGACGACGGTGGCGCAGGTCACGGATACGAACAGGGTGAGGATGTACTGGAGAGAGAAGTGTATACTCGATCTTTCCAGAGATTTCCTCAATACGAACGGCGCGCAGCAGTTTGCCAGCGCCTTCGCGGCCGATCCGCAGTTCGTGACGGGCATCGGCGGAGATCTCTCCGATATCCTGAAGGAAACGAAGACGAAGGAAGAGCTGCTTACGGACCTCAACTGCTGCAGCAAGAAGGGTCTGATCGAGATGTTCGACAGCACGATAGGGGCGGCAACGGTGCTGATGCCTCTGGGAGGCAGATACCAGCTGTCACCTGCCGCCGGTATGGCGGCCAAGCTGCCGGTGACGGAGGGCGAGACGGATACGGCGACGGTGATGAGCTACGGCTTCGATCCTGAGCTGGCGGTCAAGAGCCCGTTCCACGGCGCGCTCTACGCGGTAGTCGATTCGGTGACTAAAATCGTCGCCATGGGCGGAGACTACAGCAGGATAAGACTTACGTTCCAGGAGTATTTTGAGAAGCTGGGAGAAGATCCGGCCAGGTGGGGCAAGCCGATGGCAGCCCTGCTCGGAGCGCTCAGAGTGCAGAAGGAGCTGGAGATACCGGCTATAGGCGGCAAGGACAGCATGTCCGGCACCTTTATGGATATAGACGTGCCGCCGACACTGGCGTCATTTGCTATCACAGCCATGGATGCAGGCGACGTGATATCCACGGAGTTCAAATTCGCCGGGAGCAAGCTGGTGGCGGTGACGACCCCGATAGCCAGAGACGGCGTCATAGATTTTGATATATACAGAAACAATCTGCGTAAGGTGAGAGAGCTGGCGGCTGCCGGTAAGGTGCTGGCCGCCGATACGATCGGCAGGGGCGGACTTTACATGACGATGGTCAGGATGGCGGCCGGAAACAGGATCGGCGCGGACATAAAGGCTGAGGGCGACATACTTTCGCCGATGTACGGTTCGCTGGTGCTGGAGATCCCGGGAGCCGAGGATGTCGACAGTCTGCTGGCGGGCGCGGTATATACCGTGCTGGGCACGACTACGGCCGACAGGAACATCACCATCAACGGCGAGGCTGAGGACATCAAGGAGCTGACGGCACAGTGGAGCGATACGCTGGAGGGCGTATTCCCGGTAAGGACGCCGGAGTTCAGATACGCTGAAGACAACACGGCTGTGGAGCAGCCTGTATATGCCATACGCAATACGACGGGGCCGGCCGTGAAGATAGCCAGACCTAGAGTAGTGATCCCGGCCTTCCCGGGAACGAACTGTGAAGTCGATTCGGCCAGAGCCTTCAGGAAAGCGGGCGCTGAAGCGGACATTCATATCATCAGAAATCTGACGACAGCTCAGCTTGAGGATTCCATAAAAGAGCTGGAGCGCAAGATCAGGACCAGCCAGATCATCATGATCCCGGGCGGGTTTTCCGGAGGAGACGAGCCGGACGGCTCGGCCAAGTTCATAACGGCCGTGTTCAGGAACCCGGGCATACGCGATGCGGTGGCGGATCTGCTGGAAAACAGAGACGGGCTCATGCTCGGCATCTGCAACGGCTTCCAGGCGCTCATAAAGCTGGGTCTTGTGCCTGAGGGCAGGATAGTGGACGGCACCGAGGACAGCCCGACGCTCACGTACAACAGGATCGGGCGACACGCTTCATGCCTCGTGAGGACGGGCATCACCTCCGTCAAGTCACCGTGGCTGGCGGGAGTCAACGTGGGGGATGTCTTCACGATCCCTGTTTCGCACGGCGAAGGCCGCTTCATAGCGAGCGAGGACGTATTGGAAAGACTCAAGGCCAACGGACAGATAGCCACTCAGTATGTGGACTTCGACGGCAATCCGTCGATGGATATAGCCTTCAACCCGAACGGCTCGGTGATGGCCATCGAGGGCATAACCTCGCCTGACGGAAGAGTGCTGGGCAAGATGGGTCATTCGGAGAGAATCGGCCACGATCTCTATAAGAACGTGCTGGGCGATAAGGATCAGAAGATCTTTGAATCAGGAGTGAAATACTTCAAATAACAGGCGAAACGCCTGCGTAAGCTCAAATAAAATATGAACATATGAACATCCCGCGGCGCACAGCCGGGGAGGAAAGGACATAGACATGAAAGTAGCGATAGTCATGGGCAGTAAATCCGATTACCCGGTTGTCCAGAAAGCGGAAAAAATGCTGGAAAAATTCGGCGTGGAGTACGAGACGAGGATCATTTCGGCTCACAGAACGCCTAAGCAGGCGGAAGCCTTTGCGGAGGGTGCGGAAGCGAACGGCTTCGGCTGCATCATAGCGGCTGCCGGCAAGGCGGCTCATCTGGCGGGAGTGCTGGCGGCGACGACGCCGCTTCCGGTCATAGGACTGCCGATGAAGTCCAGCACGATGGACGGACTTGATTCGCTCCTCTCGGTAGTGCAGATGCCGAAGGGCGTTCCCGTAGCGACGGTGGCCATAGACGGCGCGGAAAACGCAGCGCTGCTGGCCGTGCAGATACTCAGCACTGCCGATGCGGGGCTGAGGCAGGCCGTAAAGGATTTCAAGAAGCAGCAGGAAGAGGAAATAGTGGCTCTGGACAGGGAATTCAACGAGAACAAGGACAGCATATAGCGCGGCGCGATATGGTGCGCAGCCGAAAAAACAGATAAACGAACTGAGAAACAGGAGGTATCAGCAAATGAAAAAACTTGAGCAGCTTTACGAGGGAAAGGCTAAGAAGGTATACAAGACGGATGATCCGAAATGTCTGATCGTCGATTACAAGGACGATGCGACGGCGTTTAACGGCGAGAAGAAAGGTCAGATCGTAGGCAAGGGCGTTGTCAACAACACCATGTCGAACATCATATTCCAGCTTCTGGAGCAGAAGGGCGTGCCGACGCATTACATCGAACAGCTGAGCGACAGGGAGACGGTGGTTAAGGCCGTGAAGATCCTGCCTCTCGAGGTCATCATGAGAAACATTTCGGCCGGCTCGTTTGCCAAGAGGTACGGAGTAGAGGAGGGCATCGTATTCGATGAGCCGACGTTCGAGCTCTCGTACAAGAACGACGATCTGGGCGATCCGCTCATGTGTGAGTCACATGCGCTGGCTCTCAAGCTGGTGACGAAGGAGCAACTGAAGGAAGTGAGAAAGTACGCGGCCATCGTCAACGACACGCTTAAGGAATTTTTCCTCGACAAGGGATTGAAGCTGGTGGACTTCAAGATAGAGTTCGGGCTTTACGACGGACAGGTCATCCTCGCTGACGAGATCTCACCTGACACGTGCAGACTCTGGGATGTGAAGACGAACGAGAAGATGGATAAGGACAGATTCAGAAGAGACCTGGGCAAGATAGAGGAAACGTACGCCGAGGTGCTGCGAAGAGTGAAGAACGATTAACCTGCTGATACGGAGGAAAGCGATGGAAGAAAAGAAGCTCACATACAAAGATGCCGGTGTGGATACGAAGGAAGGCGAGCGTGCCGTTTCACTGATGAAGGAGCACGTGAAGAAGACGTTCAACGAAAACGTGCTTACTGGCCTGGGCAGCTTCGGCAGCCTATTCAGCCTCGACGTGAAGGATATGGAGCAGCCGGTGCTGGTGTCCGGCACCGACGGCGTGGGAACGAAGCTGAAGATAGCGTTCATGATGGATAAGCACGACACCGTGGGCATAGACTGCGTAGCCATGTGCGTCAACGACGTGCTGTGTCAGGGCGCAAAGCCGCTGTTTTTCCTGGACTATATAGCTACAGGCAGGGTGAAGGCTGAGAAGATCGCCGACATCGTCAAGGGCATAGCGGACGGCTGCAGCCAGTCCGGCAGCGCCCTCGTAGGGGGAGAGACGGCCGAGATGCCGGATTTTTACGGCGATGGAGAATACGACATGGCGGGATTTTCCGTCGGCATCGTCGATAAGAAGAGGATAATAACAGGCGAGAAGATCAGGAAGGGCGACAAGATCGTCGGCATCCCTTCGAGCGGCATACACAGCAACGGTTATTCGCTCGTGAGAAAGGTGTTCTTCGATAAGATGGGCATGAGCGTCACGGATCACGTTGACGAGCTGGGGCAGACGCTGGGAGAGGCGCTGCTGACGCCGACGAGGATATACGCCAACGCCTGCGGCGCGGTGCTGCCGAAATTCGATGTCAGAGGCATCGTGCACATAACGGGCGGCGGGTTTTATGAGAATATACCAAGGATACTTCCCGAGGGAACGGCGGCGGCCATAGATGTAGGATCCTGGGAAGTGCCGCCGATATTCCCGTACATCAAGAAGTGCGGCAACATAGACAGGAGAGAGATGTTCTCCACCTTCAATATGGGTATAGGTATGATGATGGTGGTGGACGCAGCGGACGCAGCCGGAGTCGTAGCGGCTCTGGAGGCAGCCGGAGAGAAGGCATATATCATCGGAGAGATCACGGAGAAGACCGGAGAGAGCGTCGATATCAGATACGATGAAGAGGCGGTGAAGTGATGGCTGAGGGTAAGACAAAGGTAGCCGTCCTGGTCTCGGGCGGCGGAACGAATCTCCAGGCGCTGATAGACAAGGTGGCCGGCGGAGAGCTGGACAATGTGGAGATAGTCAGAGTGATATCGAGCAGAGAGGACGCCTTTGCCCTGGAAAGAGCCGGGCGAGCCGGTATCGCCACGGCTGTGGCTAAGGAACAGCAGGACGTGCTGAGAGAGCTCAAAGAGTCCGGCGCTGAGATAGTAGTGCTGGCCGGATATATGAAGGTGCTTTCGCCTGAGGTCATAGCGGCCTACAGAGACAGGATAATAAACATACATCCTTCGCTGATTCCGAAATTCTGCGGCAAGGGATTTTACGGCAAGAGAGTTCACAGGGCCGTGCTGGAAGCCGGAGAAAAGGAGAGCGGCGCGACGGTGCACTACGTCGACGAGGGAGTCGACACCGGCAGGATCATCATCCAGGAAAAGGTGCCGGTGCTGGACGGCGATACGCCTGATACGCTGGCGGCGCGCGTGCTGGAGGTAGAGCACGAGATACTGGCCAGAGGGCTGAAGAGAGCAATAGACGACTTGAAAGAAGGAGATAGATAATGGGTGGAGTTATAGGTTTTGTCTCCAGGCAGGACTGCGTCATGGATCTGTTCTTCGGAACTGACTACCATTCGCATCTGGGGACAAAGAACGGCGGTATGTGCGTGATGGGTGAAAACGGCTTCAACCGCTCGATACACAATATAGAAAATTCGCCCTTCAGGAGCAAATTCGAGGAAGACCTGGAGGAAATGAGCGGCCTGATGGGCATAGGCTCCATAAGCGACGGCGATCCGCAGCCGCTGACCGTGAAGAGCAGACAGGGCGATTACGCGATCACCACGGTAGGGCGCATAAACAACAAGGAGGAGCTTGTAGACGAGCTGCTTAAGGACAGAGCCGGACAGTTCATGTCCATGAGCAACGGCGGCATCAACAATACTGAGCTGGTGGCGGCGCTCGTATCCACGGGCAAGGATATCGTGGACGGCATCAGGATAGCCCAGGCGAAGATAGACGGTTCCATGACCATGCTCATACTGACGGAGGAAGGCCTTTACGCCGCCAGAGACAAGTACGGCAGAACGCCGCTGATAATAGGAGAGAAGGACGGAGCGTACTGCGCTGCTTCCGAGTCCTTCGCCTTCATAAACGTCGGATACAGATACAAGAGGGAGCTGGGACCGGCAGAGGTGGCGTTCATCACTGCCGACGGCGAGAAGACGGTGGCCGATCCGCAAAGCGAGATGAAGATCTGCGCCTTTCTGTGGACGTATTTCGGATATACGACGTCGATATACGAAGGCCGCAACGTTGAGCTGATGAGAAACCGCAACGGCGAACTGCTGGCGCAGAAGGACGGCGATCTCGATGTAGATTACGTGGCCGGAGTGCCCGACAGCGGCACGGCTCATGCGCTCGGATACGCCAATCAGTCGCGCGTGCCGTACTCCAGACCTCTCATCAAATATACGCCTACCTGGCCGAGGAGCTTCATGCCTCAGAACCAGAAGGCCAGGAACAGGATAGCCAAGATGAAGCTGGTGCCTGTTTTTCAGATCATCAAGGATAAGAAGTTCGTGCTCATAGACGATTCGATAGTCAGAGGAACGCAGCTGTCGCAGACGGTCAGCTATCTGATCGAGAACGGCGCCAAGGAGATACACGTCAGATCGGCATGTCCGCCGATAATGTACGGCTGTAAATTCCTTAACTTTTCGAGATCGGTCAGCGATCTGGAGCTGATAACGCGACGCGTGATCAGGGACCTTGAAGGTATAGAGGCCGATGAGATATCGTCGGAGCTGCTGGCGGAATACGCCGACGGCAGCACGGATAAGCATAAGGCCATGGTGGATGAGATAAGAAAACGTCTCAAGTTCGACAGCCTGAGATTTCAGGATCTGGAGGACACGATCGAGGCCATAGGCGTGGATAAGTGCAAGCTCTGCACCTATTGCTGGGATGGAAGGGAGTAAGATATGAAAAAGAGATCACTGTCGACACTGCTTAAGGAAAACACATATCCGGGACGCGGCATCGTCATCGGACGTTCCGAGGACGGAAGGTATGCCGTTACGGCTTATTTCATCATGGGCCGCAGCGTCAACAGCCGCAACCGCATATTCGTTGAAGAGGGCGAAGGCCTCAGGACGGAAGCATTCGATGTTTCCAAGCTGAGCGATCCCAGCCTCATCATCTATGCGCCGGTCAGGGTGCTGGGCGACAGCACCATAGTCACCAACGGCGATCAGACCGATACGGTGTACGAGCTGATGAGTCAGGGCAGGACGTTCGAGGAAGCACTGAGGACGAGAGAGTTCGAGCCGGATGAACCGAACTATACGCCGAGGATATCGGGTATACTCAATGTGAGCGGCGGCAAATACGACTTCGCCATGTCCATCCTCAAGAGCGACGGCGGCGATCCGTCACGCTGCATCAGGAACACCTTCGCATATGACGGCTGCAAGGAGGGCGAGGGGCGATTCATACATACGTACGTAGGCGACGGCAGTCCGCTGCCGAGCTATGAGGGCGAACCGGCCAGAGTGGATATCACGGGCGACATAGACGGTTTCACCGAGAGCGTATGGAACAGTCTCAACGAGGATAACAAGGTGTCCCTGTTCGTCAGGTATATAGATATCGCAACGGGTAAGTACGATACCCGTATAGTCAATAAGAACAAGTGAGGGAGGAACAATGAAAGAACTCGAATTAAAATACGGATGCAATCCGAATCAGAAACCGTCGCGCATATTCATGGCTGACGGCAGCGATCTGCCTATCGAGGTGCTCAACGGCAAGCCGGGATAAATAAACTTCATGGATGCCTTCAACGGCTGGCAGCTCGTCAAGGAGCTGAAGGAAGCGACCGGACTTCCTGCCGCTACCTCGTTCAAGCACGTTTCTCCTGCGGGAGCCGCCGTAGGCCTGCCTCTTTCCGATGTGGAAAAGAAGATCTACTGGGTCGAGGATCAGCAGGACATGTCTCCGCTGGCGTGCGCATATGCCAGAGCCAGAGGAGCTGACAGGATGTCGTCGTTTGGAGATTTCATCTCCCTTTCCGACACCTGCGATGCGGCTACGGCCAGGATCATAAAGCACGAGGTTTCGGACGGCATCATCGCGCCGGGCTATGAGCCTGAAGCTCTCGAAATACTGAAGAGCAAGAAAAAGGGCAACTACAACGTCATCAAGATAGACCCGTCATACAGACCTGATCCTGTCGAAAGGAAGCAGATCTTCGGCATCACCTTCGAGCAGGGCAGGAACGAAATGCCTATCAACGACGACTTCCTGGGCGACATCGTTACCGAGAAGAAGGATATATCCGCCGATGCGAAGCGTGATCTCATCATCGCGCTGATAACGCTCAAATACACGCAGTCGAATTCCGTATGCTATGTCAAGGGCGGACAGGCCATCGGCATAGGAGCGGGTCAGCAGTCGAGGATACACTGCACGAGACTGGCGGGAGGCAAGGCCGACAACTGGTTCCTGAGACAGTATCCGAAGGTGCTGGAGCTGCCGTTCAGAGACGACATCGGCAAGCCTAACAGAGATAACGCGATAGACGTTTACATCGGCGAGGACTATATGGACGTGCTGGCTGAGGGACAGTGGCAGCAGTTCTTTACCAGGAAGCCTGAGGCGCTGACGAGAGAGGAAAAGAGAGCGTGGCTCGACAAGATGGACGGCGTGGCTCTCGGATCGGACGCTTTCTTCCCGTTCAGCGACAATGTTCAGCGCGCTTACCGCAGCGGCGTGAGATATATAGCGCAGCCGGGAGGCTCGGTGAGAGACGATCTCGTGGTCGAGGCCTGCAATGAATACGGTATAGTGATGTACTTCTCCGGAATGAGACTGTTCCATCACTGATTTTCGGGAGGATTCGGAAGATGAAGATATTAGTCGTAGGCGGGGGCGGCAGAGAGCATGCCATATGCTGGAAGCTGGCTCAGAGCCCCAAAGCTGAAAAGATATACTGCGCACCGGGCAACGCCGGCATAGAAGCTGTCGCCGAGTGCGTAAACATAAGTGCCGAGGATATAGACGGGATCTGCGCCTTTGCCGCCGACAGCGATGTGGATCTGGCGGTCATAGGACCGGAGGTGCCGCTGGCCATGGGTATCGTGGACGAGCTCGAAAAGCGCGGCGTGAAGACGTTCGGACCGAACAGGAAATGCTCGCAGCTTGAGGCCAGCAAATCCTTTACAAAGGCTTTCCTTGGCCGCCACGGAATACCGACGGCAGGATATCGCGAATTTACGGATAAAGACGAGCTGCTCGCCTCCGTAGGGTTGTACGGGTATCCTATGGTGCTCAAGGCGGACGGCCTGGCAGCCGGCAAAGGCGTGGTCATTGCCGAGAATGAAGCCGATGCCAGAGCCGCCATCGAGGAGATGATGGGCGAGAAGGTGTTCGGAGCGGCCGGAGACAAGGTTGTCGTGGAGGAATTCCTCACGGGCGTTGAAGCGTCGATGCTCTGCTTCGTGGATGAAAACACCATCGTGCCGATGGAATCGGCGCAGGACTATAAGAGGATATTTGACGGTGACAAGGGGCCGAATACCGGCGGTATGGGAACGTATTCGCCGAGCCTGCTGTTCACGCCTGAGCTGGAGGCTCAGATCAGGGAACGCATTCTCGATCCTACGCTGAAGGGTTTTCAGGAGGACGGACTCGATTTCAAGGGCGTGCTGTTCATCGGGCTGATGCTTACTGACGAAGGCCCTAAGGTCATAGAGTTCAATAACCGTTTCGGGGATCCTGAGACTCAATCTGTGCTGCCGCGCCTTGAGAGCGATCTGCTCGACATATTCGTGGCTGTTACGGAAAACAGGCTCGCCGACGTTGAGATGAAATGGAGCGATGAGAAGGCCGTATGCGTCGTGGCTGCGTCCGGCGGTTATCCGGGCAGCTACGAGAAGAACAAGGTCATCGGCGGCCTCGACAAGGTGGACGGCGATGTGATCGTGTTCCACGCCGGCACGGCCAGGAAAAACACGGCCGAGCTGGGATGTGCCGGATCGGGCAAGCCGGGATGCACCGGCGAGCCTCACATGGCGACGGTAACGTCCGGCGGCAGGGTTCTGGGCGTGACGGCTCTGGGCAGGACGCACGAGGAGGCCAGAGCGAAGGCCTACGACAACATAAAGCGCATACGCTTTGAAGGCATGCAGTTCAGAAATGATATCGGCAGGATAAACCGCAGATAGCGGCGATCCCGCGTTCTCAAAAGACAATTGAAAAGACCGCCGCATCAGGAGATCCTGAGCGGCGGTCTTTTCAATGGAAAATATGGGGGTTTATATCAATTCCTATTTAGAGGAAACTGATTTCATCCTGCAGATGACGGTGACAACTATGGCCGCTCCGGAGAGCGCTGCCAGTGTCAGCCAGAATGTGAGCAGCGTGTCATCTCCCGTTTCAGGAGAAGCTGCCGGTTCTTTTTCTGCCGGGCCTGTCGGATCTGTCGGAGCCTCGATGACTTCATCATTCGGGTCGACTATCTGCTGTCCACTCATAGCGGAAGTGAGCTCTATCATGCTCACTGTGCCTGATACTTCGTTGGAGGAGAGCAGCAGCGGTGTTCCGAGCGCATTTGCGCCTATGAAGCAGAGGCCTTCCGGCGATACGTCATCCATGATTTCTTTGGAGAAATTCCTGCTGTTGATGTAGTTGTCGAATTTCACGTTGTCAGGATCGGTGATGTCGTATATCATGATGCCTCCGATCCTTTCAAGGCCTACGAATGCATATGTCCTGCCGTTCACGGTGCCGACCGTTACAGATTCAGGCTCCGGACCTTTCTTGGCGGAACGGCTGTCGATCTCGAGATCATCGTTGGAGCAGTTGAAGTAATTCGGGATATTGGCTGCGGTCAGCTCTTCGAAATCGCTGCCGCTGTCGAATACCTCGACCAGACTGTTGCCGTCGACTCTGAACAGCGTGAAGGACCTGCCGCCGAAGAGGTAGGTGCTGGTCTCGCTCTTATCGAGACCGTCATAATCGCTTGTATCCAACGTTCTTACTTTTTCAGCCGTATCTCCGCTGGCGGATTCGATCTCTCTTTTGACTTCGTTTGCATAACCGCCCCACTCTCTGCTGTCGCCTTCGTTGGCGGTGAGCAGATATGTTTTTCCGTCGATCACGCAGCTGCTGATGCCGTCAGGCATGCGGATGCCCTTGGCGTTGATGTAGTTGTCAGGCAGATATTTGCCGTCCTCCACCAGGTCTACATTCACCTCGGAGTAGTCTTCAAAGCCTGCGCTGAATATGCCGGTGAAACTCCTGTCGTTGAGGTCGAGGGCTGCGACGGCGTTGGCCTCCTGGAGCGTCACATATGCCATGTCTCCGGCGACCGTGATGTACTCAGGCTCAAAGTCTACGGAAGGAGCAGCGCCGCTTTTGATGATGATGCCGGAACCTGTGAGCGCCTCGCGCTGCGAGTCAAAATCATCAAAGCCTATCGTCGCTGCACTAGTGCTTTCTTTACCTAACGTAGCGGCCTCGATTATGGAAACACTGCCGGCAGGGTCAACTGCATCGTCTCCATATCCATTTCTCGGCTCGCCTTCGTTGGCGGTAAGGATGAGAGAACCGTCGCCGTTGAACGTTACCATGTCAGGCTGCACGCCGGTCTTGGCCATTCCGATATACTTGAGCCCGCCTCCTGTCATGCAGCTGAATACGGCGACTTTTCCGTTTTCAGTATAATCATCGTTTTGCAGGGCTACTGCCAGAGTTTTGCCGTCAGGCGATATAGCTACTGAAGTCATGTCGCCGTATGCGAAATCAGGATAATTTTCATTTATGATTCCACTGACATCAAATTCTACTCCCTCGACAGCAGCTACGGAATCACTGCCGCTGCCTTTAGATACAGGGAAATAATCGAGCGTGCCCTTGAGACCGTTCACGGAATAGGCGTAGCCGTTATAGCTGCTGTAAGCCGTGATCTCGGCGCTGCCGCCGTCAGCGCTGGAAGCACCGGCGTTGTATCTCGCCACAAGCTTCGCTTTCAGCGAGGCTGAGGTGTCGTCGTAAAACCCGGAGTATGTCGTGTTGGTGGTTTCTGCCGCTGTGAAAGCAGGTTCTTCCGGCTGCACATCGCCGCCTCCACCCTCGTTGCCTTCGGCAGAGGCACTGCTGTGAGGGCCGTTGTCGGCGGCGACCGTTTTGCTGTAATCGACGGCCTCAAAATCCTCTTTGTTATTGTCTGTATCCTGGAAGTTGACTCTTCTGATAGCTTTTTTCTTGGACTGGATATCTTCGTAATCACCTTCGTATGCAGGCGGGATCTGATTATCTTCTGTATCATTTCCCTGAGCAGCAGCCAGGTCTACGAGGCCTTCGATTTCTGGGACGGTGTCTACATCAAGATCTTTTACATTCCCTGTGAAGGCATTTGTAAGCAGCGTCTGATTGTCTACCAGCGCTACCGACAAGCCCTTGTTGTGGAGCGGTATATTCCATTCATGATCGCCGTCGGGAACCTGATATGGATTTGTGCTGTCGCTTTTAGTGACAGCGCCGCAGCGTATAAGATAGTAGTCCTCGGCTTTGATGGTGCCCGTGAGATCGAGCTTCTGCCATGCGGTACTATGATATCCATCTGCACTCGATTTATACTGTACCGACCAGCTGCTCATGTCTATATCCTCGCCGGTCGGATTGTACAGCTCGATGAAGCTGTGGCTGGCGTATCCGTTGTCGGAAGCGCCGTATACCTGATTGATTATAACGTGATCCGGAGGCGTATTACCGCCTTCACCCTCGCCGGTCGCGAATACCGGTACGGCCGAGACCGCCAGTATCATCAGCGCGATGACGGTGCTGATCATTTTCTTCATTTTCATCTCTCTCCTGCTTAGTTCCTTGAAATATCGTGTGGTGAAGTCTGCACCCGGGAACCGGGACGCCCAGACTTTACATAATGATTATATGAAAAGCCGCTCCGCTCTTATAGCGCAGTAAAGTAAAACTTTCGTTAGACCTCTGTGAAGGTGAAGGGCGCGACTGCCTGTGTGCGGCCTGTCCGCCCGCCCGGCGATGACGAAAAATGCGAATTCTGTTACCAACTCAAACCGAATTATGATATAATGGACACAATTAATCGGAAGAAAGGCTGTGCGCGGCAGCGCCTTGCGGCTTGCAGTACGGCCGGCGACGACAACATATGTATTGCTGAATGAGACCTAAGGAGGGATCCGTATGAGCGATAAGAAGATAATAACCATTAGCCGTGAGTTCGGAAGCGGCGGAAGACTTATAGGAAAGCGTCTCGCGGAAAAGCTGGGCGTTCCTTATTACGACAAGGAGCTGCTGGACAGGATCGCTGAGGAATCGGGCTTTTGCAGAGAGATGATCGAGGATGCGGAAAAGAAGGCCAAGAACAGCTTCCTCTACAGCCTCGTATCAGCGCTCGGAACGGCGGAGGCCGGTCCGGAGAGCCTTTCTCTCAACGAGAGATTTTTCCTGGCGCAGTTCGATACCATAAAGAAGATAGCCGAGGAAGGCTCATGCGTTATCGTCGGAAGATGCGCCGACTACGTCCTCAGAGGAATGCCTGAGGCGACCAATGTGTTCATATACGCCGAGGAGGCGGATAAGATCAAGAGAGCTGTTCAGGAGTACGGCGTGCCGCAGGATGTGGTAAAGAAGCTGATGAAGGATACCGACAAGGGCAGAGCGAACTACTACGCATACCACACGGGACAGAAGTGGGGCGAGCCGGTAAACTACCATATTTCCATGGACAGCGGCTACATAGAGATAGAGGATATCGTGGATATCATCATCAAATACACGGATGTTAAGCTTTACAGATAACATTCGCAGACAGTGAAAGGAGAATCATCGAAGAAATGGCGAAAGATAAAGGTACTTATTATATCACAACACCTATTTATTATCCGAGCTCAAACCTTCACATAGGACATACGTACTGTACGGTCATGGCTGACGCTATGGCCAGGTTCAAGAGGCTTGCGGGATACGACGTGAGATTCCTCACCGGCACCGACGAGCACGGCCAGAAGATACAGGACATTGCTAAGAAGGAAGGAATGAAGCCGCAGGAGTACGTGGACAAGATTGTTGCGGGCATAAAGGATCTGTGGAAGACCATGGAGATATCCTACGACGATTTCATAAGGACCACCGAGCCGAGACACGTCAAGCGCGTGCAGCAGCTTTTCATGAAGATATACGAGAACGGAGATATTTACAAGGGTGAATACGAGGGCCTTTACTGTACGCCTTGCGAATCGTTCTGGACCGAGAGCCAGCTCGTGGACGGCAAATGTCCCGACTGCGGCAGACCGGTGCAGAAGGCCAAGGAGGAAGCGTATTTCTTCAAACTTTCCAAATATCAGGATAAACTGCTCGATCTGATGGAAAACAACCCGGATTTCCTGAAGCCGGATACCAGAAGAAACGAGATGATAGCCTTCATCAAGCAGGGCCTGGAGGATCTCTGCATATCGAGATCCACGTTCGACTGGGGCATACCTGTGCCGATCAATGAAAAGCACGTGATGTACGTATGGCTCGACGCGCTTTCCAACTATATTACGGCTCTCGGCTGGCCTGATGAGCCGGAGCTTTATGAGAAGTACTGGCCGGCTGATGTGCATCTCGTAGGCAAGGAGATAGTCAGGTTCCATACGATAATCTGGCCGGCGATGCTGATGAGCGCCGGTCTGCCGCTGCCGAAGCAGGTGCTGGGACACGGATGGCTGCTGCTGGAGGGCGGCAAGATGTCGAAGTCCAAGGGTAACGTGGTGGATCCTGTCAAGCTGATAGACAGGTACGGTATAGACGCGCTTAAATACTTTCTGCTGAGGGAGTACACGTTCGGGCAGGACGGCATATTCACTAACGAAGTGATGCTCAAAAGGATGAACTACGATCTGGCCAACGATCTGGGAAACCTCGTGTCCAGGACTGTATCAATGATAGAGAAATACAACGGCGGTATCGTGCCTGACCTGACGGAGGCGACGGAGGCGGTCGATGAGGATCTGAAGTCTGTGGCGACGGGAGCAGCCGATAAGGTGGAAGCCGATATGGACAGATTTGCCTTCAACATGGCCCTGGAGGACATCTGGGTAGTCGTAAGGCGTGCCAACAAGTATATAGACGAGACGATGCCTTGGGTGCTTGCCAAGGATGAGGCGCAGAAGCCGCGTCTCGATAATGTGCTTCACAATCTGGCTGAGGCGATCAGGATAGTATCGGTGCTGATACATCCTTTCATGCATACGACGTCCGATAAGATCAGGAAGCAGCTGGGTCTGTGGTATGCAGATGTTGCCTGGGAGGACGCCTATACGTTCGAGATGATGCAGGGCGAGCAGGTGAAGAAGGGCGATCCTATATTCCCTAGGCTCGATATCGAAAAGGAGCTGGAGGAGTTGGAAGCCATGCAGGGCGGAGGCGAGGAAGCCAATATCCCTCTCGAGCTGAAGCCTGAGATAGAGTACGATGATTTCGATAAGATGGACTTCCGCGTGGGAACAATCCTCTCGGCGGAAAAGCATCCTAAGGCTGACAAACTGCTGGTATTCCAGGTCAAGATGGGCACGGAAAAACGACAGATCATCTCCGGTGTGGCCGAATATTTCAAGCCTGAGGAATGCGTGGGCAAGAAGGTGGTCGTGGTTGCCAATCTCAAGCCGCGAAAGCTTCGCGGTCTGGAGTCGAAGGGCATGATCCTCTTTGCCGACAATGTAGTCGATGGCAAGGAAAGGGTGGAATTCGTCTCCACCGTAGCCGACGACGGCAATCCGGTGACATAGAGAATATAATTGATATCAGAGGCGCTGCCCGGGATACCGGGCAGCGCTTTTTACGTGCCGCCGCTTCTGCACTTTGCGCCGCCGCTGCGCATGTGACGCCTTTCGCTCGCCCGAGCACTTCGTCTTTGCGCCGCCGCTTCTTTTGCGCTTTGCGTATCACTGCTTCTGCGCATGTGACGCCTTTCCCTTGCCCGAGCACTTCGTCTTTGCGCCGCCGCTGCGCATGTGACGTCTCTCACCCCGCCGTCGATGCCGCATCTTATACATGGATTCAAGCGTGCAAAAAAACTGTATAAGAAATCACGTGGTTTGCGTGCACGACAGCCTGATTTTGGAGAAATTTTATACATCAGCATTTCATTCATATGCTGGACGTATAAAAAACGGCTGTGTGAAGCGAGATGACCCCCAATAACTTATACAGAAATATTCAAGAAAAAAACATATGTATAAGGCTGCAGGAAAATATTGACAAATCGCCGCAGAATATGTTAAATTATGGAAAAACATATCCGCGCAGTACATGCAGTGGGAAAGAAAGCAGAAAAAGGAGGATGATATGGGCTATATAGAAGCGACGAAGAGAGATATGCGGATCGAAAAGGAGCTGATAGCAGCTTACAGCGAGCGCATAGACGAACTGCCGGAGGGGCACCTGGCGAGCAAGACGATATGCGGACATACTTATTATTATCTGGTAAAGCCGGGATCGAAGAAACAAGAGTATATAGGCAGAGGCGATAAAGCGATAGTGGAGGATTTGAGAGAACGGAGGTATGCGGAGAAGGCCCTGAGGATATTGACAAAAAACGTGCAGGTGCAGGAGAGACTGCTCAGAGCATACTGCAGTTATTCCCCGCAGGTCATAGACGAGCTGCTTCCGAAGACTTACAGATCGGAGAATATATTATCGACATTAAAACGTCAATCGCCTATTGACGATCACAAGAACCGCGAGACGTCGTTCCGCCGTGACGAGCGCATCCACAGGACCACGTTTGGCCTCATGGTGCGGTCAAAATCAGAGGCGATGATAGCAGAGCTTTTGCACAGCAGAGGCGTAAAATTTTGCTATGAAGAACCGCTGCAGCTTGTGGACGAATACGGAAGAGCTGTCGTGCGGTACCCCGATTTCACTGTACGCTCCGATGACGGCAGCGCGGTGTACTGGGAGCATCTGGGTCTGCTCATGGATGAAGGCTACAGGGAGGCGGCGTGGAGAAAGCTGGAGCTTTACTATTATAACGGCATTTTCCCCGGATCGAATCTCGTGATAACGTGTGACAGCGGCACGGGAGCGCTTGACGTGGCAGGGATCTCGCGCATTGTGGACAGCCTGGCTCCTGTGTAAAGCGGGAGTCGTTAAGGAGTTTTCTTTTCGCATCCCCTTTGTTATAATGGGAAAAGCGAGGAATAGAAAGGAATGAAAATATGCTGTTTGATTCACATGCTCATTTGAACAACGATATGCCGCAGGAGGACCGTGCGGCTATGATAAAGAAGGTGGAGGAAGCGATAGAGGCAGGCCTGCTTGATTACGTCATGGATGTGGGCTTCGATCTGGAAAGCTCCAAGCTGGCGGCCGATCACGCGGCTGCCTTTTCGTGGTGTTATGCGGCTGCCGGTTGCCATCCGCATGATACCAAGGATATGGACGATATGCAGCTGGCGCTGATAAAAGGGCTGGCGCGAAAGGACAAGGTCATGGCCATCGGTGAGATCGGGCTCGATTTTCATTACGATCATTCGCCGAGAGATGTGCAGAGAGAGTGGTTCAGGAAGCAGATCAGGCTGGCAAACGAACTGAAAATGCCGATAGTCATACATTCCCGGGAAGCGGATCAGGAAGTAATGGACATCCTCAAGGAGGAAGGGGCGTTTTCCGAGGAAAGAAAGAGCTGGTTCGCGAAAAGGCCGGATACAGCTGGTTATGTGAGCGCGGACGGTGAGTGTCCGGATGCGCGCGTATTGCTGCACTGCTTTTCCGGCAGCGCCGAGCTGGGGAGGCAGTACGTGAAGCTGGGGGCTACGCTTTCGATCGCCGGACCGGTAACGTATAAAAACAACAGGAAGACGGTGGCCGTGGTATCGGAGATTCCGCTGGATTTCCTGCTGGTGGAAACGGATTCTCCATACCTGACGCCGGAGCCGTTTCGCGGCAAGAAAAACGCGCCGCCGCTCGTAGAGTATACGGCTGCCAAGGTGGCTGAGATCAAGGGGCTGAGCCTGGAGGAGGTCGCTGCCGCCACGAAGGCTAACGCAATGCGTTTTTACGGCATCAGAGGCTAGAACGTGCAGCGGCGCGCCATCGTGTGAAGAAGCTCGCGGCGGCGGAGCCCACTGCAGCGCGGCATCGTGCCGAAACGGCGCTGCATAGCAGCGGCGCCCGGGTATAAATGTTATAGCTTAAAGCACTCATTCGTGATACAATATATACATCTTTCATAAAACGGAGTGTTGCTCGGTAAAAGGATGAAATGTTGATCGAACGAATCAGAAAAACCATAGAAGAACACAATTTGATCGAGAAGGGTCAGCATATCGTGCTGGGACTGTCAGGCGGTCCCGATTCGGTATGCCTTTTTCATGTGCTCATGAGCCTGCGCAGGCAGCTGGGAATAACGGTGCATCCTGTACATCTCAATCACATGTTCAGGCCGGGAGAGGCTGAACGCGACCAGCGGTATTCGCAGGAGCTGTGCAGACGCATGGGAGTGGAATGTCGCGTGTTCACGGTGGACTGTGCGGCGCTGGCAAAGGAGCTGTCGATCACCGGTGAAGAGGCCGGGAGAAAGGCTCGCTATGACGCTTTTCATGAGACAGCGGTTGATGTGGCGGCACAGCTGGCGGCCGGCAGCGCCAAGGGCGAAGATGCAGTAAGAAACGCCGGCAGCGAAAGCGAAGAAACGGTAAATAGCGCCGGCAGTGCCGTGAGCGAAGACGCGGGCAGGAACGCCGACAGCGGCGCGTGCGGAGCGGTCAAGATCGCCGTGGCGCACAATGCCAACGACCAGGCTGAGACCATACTTTTCAGGCTTCTGCGCGGAACGGGCACAGACGGCCTGGCGGGCATAGCCTACAGCCGTATGGAGCGAGGATTCGAGGTCATCAGACCCCTGCTCGATGTCGATCGTGAGGACATAGAGGCTTACTGCCGCGAGCACGGGCTTGAACCGGTCATCGACCACACGAACAACGAGGCGCTCTACGCGCGCAACAAGATCAGACTGGAGCTGCTGCCGTATCTGGAAAAGGAATACAACGTCAATATAAAGGAAGCTCTGGTGAGACTGGGCAGGATCGCGACCGAGGACAAGGAGTATATCTGGAGCCAGGTGGAAAGCGCTTATGACAGCATGGCAGTCATTGTCAAAGACGGTAGTGGTAATGCCGTCGAGGTCGCCATGGATCGCGCCGCGCTCAGCGCCGAGCCGGGAGCCGTAAGACACAGGCTGGTCATGAGAGCCTTTGCCGAGATAGGCCTGGACAGCGACATATCGGAGGAACGCCTCAGGGCAGCTGACGCCATAATAGAGAAGAAACAGGCGCCGAAGGTCGTGGAGTTTCCGCACGGCTACAGGCTGCGCGTAGCGAAAGGCCGCGTCATGTTCTGCAAATGACGAAGGTAAACTGAAATTTGTGTGAATTTACATAAAAAAAGCCTGCATCTTATTGAAGGCAACTGATTTACATGATAAAATTACATGATAAATTTGTATATATTCACAAAAAAAGATAGATCAAAACGATAGCAGGAGGAAAGATAATTTGAAAAAAGCTAGAAACATCGGGATATATGTAGTCATATTCGGACTTGTATTGGCGATGGTATGGTTCTACAACAGCGGAAACGAAGAACCGCAGAAGGAGATCAGGACCTCAAGGATGATAGAATATCTCCAGGACAATGAGGTCAAGACCATCAACGTCACCGAAACGAAGCTGACAGCAGAGCTCAAGTCCGGAGACACTGTGTACGCATATGTCAACAGCATAGTGGATCTCAACTACATATACGAGTCATATATAATGCCGCAGGTCAACGAGGGGGATCTGAATCTGGAGAGCGACGAGCCGGAGCAGGAGTCGGTGCTCCTGAGCCTGCTGCCGACGTTCATCATGATCGGCATCATGGTCGTGTTCTTCATACTGATCATGAACCAGAGCGGAGGCGGGGGCAAAGCCATGTCATTCGGCAAGAGCCGGGCCAAGCTGCAGAAGGACAGCGACCTGAAGAAGATCACGTTCAAGGACGTTGCGGGACTCAAGGAGGAAAAGGAAGAGCTGGAGGAGATCGTAGACTTTCTGCGACACCCGGCCAAGTATAACAGTCTGGGAGCCAGGATCCCGAAGGGTATCCTGCTGGTAGGCCCTCCGGGAACAGGTAAGACTTATATATCGAGGGCGACCGCCGGAGAAGCGGGCGTACCGTTTTTCACCATCAGCGGTTCGGACTTCGTGGAGATGTTCGTCGGAGTCGGAGCCTCGAGAGTGCGTGACCTGTTCGAGCAGGCCAAGAAAAACGCGCCGTGCATCGTGTTCATAGATGAGATAGACGCGGTAGGACGTAAGAGAGGCGCAGGGCTCGGCGGCGGCCACGATGAAAGAGAACAGACGCTGAACCAGCTGCTGGTGGAGATGGATGGCTTTGCCGATAACGCCGGCATCATAATCCTGGCGGCCACCAACAGGCCTGACGTGCTGGATCCGGCGCTTCTGAGGCCGGGCAGATTTGACAGGCAGATAGTGATCGGCATACCTGATATCGTCGGCAGAGAGGAGATATTCAGGATACATTCGAGAAACAAGCCTCTCGATAAGGACGTCGATCCTAAGGTGCTTGCCAGAAGGACTCCGGGCTTTTCGCCAGCTGACATAGAGAACATGCTCAACGAGGCGGCGCTCCTGGCAGCCAGGAGAAACGGCATGAAGATAAGGATGGAGGAAATAGAAGAGGCGATAACCAAGGTCATCGCCGGACCGGAAAAGAAGAGCCGTGTCATAAGCGAAGAGGAAAGAAAGCTGACGGCTTATCACGAGGCGGGTCATGCCGTCGTGGCGCACGTGCTGCCTAAGACCGATCCTGTCCATCAGATAACCATCATACCGAGAGGAAGAGCGGGCGGATTCACGATGATCCTGCCTAAGGAGGACAAATACTACGGCACCAAGGAGACCATGCGCGAGCAGATCATCCATCTTCTGGGCGGCCGTGTGGCGGAGATGCTGACGCTGGACGATATCAGCACCGGAGCCAGCAACGATATACAGCGAGCTACCGATATAGCCAAGGAGATGGTGACCAAGTACGGATTCAGCGAGAAGCTGGGTCCTGTGAACTACAGCTCCTCGGATGAGGTGTTCCTGGGCAAGGATTTCTCGACCAGGAAGAATTACTCGGAGGAAACGGCCTCGGAGATAGACGAGGAAGTAAAGGCGATAATAGAAGAAGCGTACGATGCTGCCAAGGCCATACTCAAGGAGCACATGGAGCAGCTGAAGGCTGTCGCAGAGGGGCTGCTTGAGGTGGAGACGCTCGATCACGATCAGTTCGTGAAGCTCTACGACGGCGTGCTGACGCCGAAGGAGCTGGCAGAGGAGCTGAAGGCGCAGCTGGAGGAGAAGCGCGCCAGAGACGAGAAGGAAGCGGCTCAGTCGGCGAGGATGAGAAAGAAGGAAGCCGAGCGCGAGAGAAAGCGTCAGGAGGAAGCCGCGAAGCAGCTCGAGGAAAAGAACGGGACTTCAAGATCGAAGCCGGCGATGATGATATACAACGATCAGAGCAAGACCGCAGAGCCTTTTGACCCGGATCATCTGGCAAAGGACGATCAGGTTCCTCCGCAGGACGATCAGGAGCCGGATCAGGAGGATATCGAAGGCGATCTGACTGCTGACGTTGACGACGATATGCCGAGCGAAGAGGAACTGGCCGTATACGATACGGACTATCTCAACGCCGATGACGACGAGGAGGCGGACGACGAAGCGGAGGAAGAGGCTGACGAGGTCGATGATGACAGCGCCGGCAGTGACGACAGCGTCGCCGATGATGAAGAAAAGAGGAATGGTTAATGAGAGTCACAGTTGCGGACTGCCTGGAGCTCGATGCCTTCAGGGGAGCGGAAGTCGTTGCGGGGAAGCTCAATCTGTCAAACGACGTTAAGGCCATATCCGTTCTGGATGCCTCCGCCGACGAGGGGCTGGAGCTTTGCGGCGCGGAAAAAACCGAGATACTGCTGACGGGCTTTGCGGGAATAAGGAACGATGCGGAAAAGCAGCGCGCGCTCATACACGAGGTCGCTGCCCGCGGATGCGCGGCTCTCGCAGTATACGGTACGGGAAAGGACGAGGCTTTGCCGGATGCCGCGGTGATCGAGGCTGCGGAAAGAGAGCTGCTGCCGCTGATAGTAATGCCGGCAGGAGCAAATTACGCTGCGGCCATTACCGAGGTGATGGACAAGGTGCTGTACGGAGATAATTTCCGCAACAGCCTTATCAGCAACACCGTGTTCCATCTGCTCAACTTCGAGAAGCACAGCAATTTTCAGTCAGCGGTGAGGGAAGCGGCGATAAACAACGATTTTCAGCTGATAATACTGAGCGAGGATTTCAATCCCATACTGACCGTGGAGACGCGCCACAAGGCCACGATATCGGACGCCATCAAGCTGGGCAAGGAGCGCAATGTGGAAAGCAGCTCTAAGGCCTATACGATGATAGATGTCAACGGCGTTCTGACTTACTGGGGGCCTGTGACGATCAACAACGAGAAGTACTACATGTTCATCGTGGACAACGAGGATTCCTATACGGCCGGCGAGATAACAAAGCTGGCGGAGATCATCGAGCTGGCCATGGGCATGTGGAAGTATACGCCTGAGCGCGACGCCAAGGCGGAGTTCATAAAGGCGCTCATGAGGGGCAACAAGAGCCTGGCCTATACGCTCAAGGACGAGGCGAAGATAAACGGAGACGACATTCTCAGCGTGTTCTTTTCCAAGGGCATCAGCTCGGAGATCGAAAACCACGTATTCGCCGAGTTTGAAAAGGAAGAGGATCTCAACGTGATGAAGATCACCGAGGGAGACGAGACGTACGGGATGATACTGACGTTCGAGGACGAAAAGCCGACGCATGTGCTCAAGAACAGCTGCGTGCAGCTCTTTGACAAGCTGAAGGGAAATAAGAAGGCGCGTATATTCCACGTCACCGGGCTCAACGGGATCGAGGGAGCCGGAGACGCCTACAGACTCATAAGCGAGAGCTGGTCGTTCGTACAGAGCGTGTTCCCTTACAAGAGAGTGTTCACAAAGTACGAGCTGACGCTTGTCAGCAACTGCATAAACATACAGATACAGGGCGGTTTCGTGAAGAAGAATTACATGGAGCTGCTGGAGCCTTTTAAGGAGGCGGGAGAAAACAAGGGCAGACAGCTTCTGGAGACCCTTGAGACATTCGTGCTGGACGCCGGCATGAACAGCGGCAAGACTGCTGAATTCATGGGCATACATGCCAATACGGTCCAGTACAGGCTGAAAAAGATCAATGAAATGCTGGGCGTGGAGATCACCGGTAACAGGATAATACCGGGACTTACCATGGCCCTGGCGCTGAAGCGGCTGGAAAGGGTAGTCAGCTGAGGCGCGGAGATGCTGTAATGTATAGAGGATAGGAGAGGGAGATGTATTTTAATTATCTTGAAAAAGCCGACCCGGAGATAACGGCGGCTATTAAAAGGGAAGTTGACAGGCAGGAGACGAAGATCGAGATGATCGCGTCGGAGAATTTCGTGAATTACGAGATCATGGAGGCGGCGGGCAGCGCGCTGACAAACAAATATGCCGAAGGCTATCCCGGCAAGAGATACTACGGCGGATGCGAGTTCGTAGACGAGGTTGAGACGCTGGCCATAGAGCGTGCAAAAAAGCTGTTCGGAGCCGATCACGCCAACGTGCAGCCGCACTGCGGATCGAACGCCAACCTGGCTGCGTACCAGGCGGTGCTGGAGCCGGGGGATACGGTGCTGGGCATGGATCTGTCAAACGGCGGTCACCTCACGCACGGTTCGCCGGTCAACCTTTCGGGAAAGCTCTATAATTTCGTGCCGTACGGACTCGATCCGCAGACGGAAATGATAGATTTTGACAATGTACGCGAGCTGGCGCTCAAACACAGGCCGAAGCTGATCGTAGCCGGAGCCTCGGCTTATCCGAGGATCATAGAGACGGACAGATTCAGAAAGATCGCCGACGAGGTGGGCGCTGTCCTCATGGTAGACATGGCTCATATAGCCGGACTGGTGGCGGCGGGGCTGCATCCGAATCCGATGGAATACGCCGACATCGTTACCAGCACTACGCACAAGACGCTCAGAGGACCGCGAGGCGGGCTCATACTTTGTACGGAGGAGTACGCAAACGCCATAGACAAGGCGATATTCCCGGGATCGCAGGGCGGCCCGCTGATGCACATAATAGCCGCTAAGGCCGTATGCTTCAAGGAAGCCATGGAACCGGACTTCATAGAATATCAGAGGCAGGTGATCGCCAACGCTCAGGCGCTGGCTGAGGCGCTCAACGATAAGGGCTTTGAGCTCGTGTCGGGAGGCACGGACAACCATCTCGTGCTGGTGAAGCTGGTGAACAAGAACATCACCGGCAAGAGAGCCGAGAACCTGCTCGATGAAGCCAATATAACGACTAATAAGAATACCATACCTGACGACCCTCAGAGCCCGTTCATAACCAGCGGCCTGAGGCTGGGCACGCCGGCTATGACCAGCAGGGGCTTCAAGGAGGAGGATGTGAGAAGGACGGTCGAGGCTATCGCCCTCGTCATAGACAATCCGGATGACGGTGAAGCCATGGAAAAGGCCAGAGGCATCGTCAGGGAGCTGACGGACAAATATCCGCTCCATAAGAGATTCAGGGGATAGGAGCTAAGGAGGACGAGCAGATGAATAAGCTTGATCAGCTCCGCGAGATGAAGGAAAAGCTCTCGCAGGGCGGAGGAGAGAAGAGGATAAAGGCGCAGCACGACAAGGGCAAGCTGACGGCCAGAGAAAGGCTGGCGATTCTTTTTGACGAGGACAGCTTCGTGGAGATCGACGCCTTCGTGAAGCACAGGTGCAGCAACTTCGGCATGGACGAGAAGGATCTGCCGGGCGACGGCGTCGTGACGGGATACGGCCAGATCGAGGGCAGGCTCGTATTCGCTTTTGCACAGGATTTCACGGTCAGCGGCGGCTCGCTGGGAGAGTATCACGCCGAGAAGATAGTGAAGGTGCAGGAGATGGCGCTCAAGATGGGCGCGCCTGTCGTGGGGCTTCAGGACTCGGGCGGAGCCAGGGTCGAGGAGGGCGTGGCGGCGCTTTCCGGCTTCGGCAAGATATTCAGGAACAATACGATATCTTCGGGAGTGATCCCGCAGATATCGGTAATAATGGGCCCGTGCGCCGGAGGAGCGGTGTATTCGCCGGCGATAACGGATTTCGTGTTCATGGTCGATAAGACGAGCCAGATGTTCATCACCGGCCCGCAGGTCATCAAGACGGTGACGGGCGAGACGGTGACGGCGGAGCAGCTCGGAGGCGCCATGACCCACAATACCAGGAGCGGCGTCGCTCACTTTGTCGGCAGGGACGACGAGGAAACGCTGCTGATGGTAAGGGAGCTGCTGAGCTACATGCCGTCAAACAATACGGAAACGCCTCCGGTATACGGATGTGACGACGATGTCAACAGGATGATACCGGAGTTCAACGAGATAATACCGGACAATCCAAACAAGGCTTATGATATGTACGACATCATAGTAAAGCTGGCGGACGACGGGAAGTTCTACGACGTGATGCCGCATTACGCGAAGAATATCATCACTTGTTTTATCAGGCTGGACGGATCCACGGTGGGCGTCATAGCCAATCAGCCGCGATTCGGAGCCGGATGTCTGGACATAGACGCTTCGGACAAAGCGGCCAGATTTATCAGGCGATGCGACGCCTTCAACATACCGCTGCTGACGATAGAGGATGTGCCGGGCTTCCTGCCGGGAACGGGACAGGAGTACGGCGGCATCATCAGGCACGGAGCCAAGATGCTGTACGCCTATTGCGAGGCGACGGTGCCGAAGGTGACGGTCATACTGAGAAAGGCCTACGGCGGTGCCTATATAGGCATGTGTAACAAGGAACTGGGCGCGGATCTTGTATTCGCGTGGCCTACGGCGCAGATCGCGGTCATGGGCGCATCGGGCGCCGTGAATATCATTTCCTCGGTCAAGAAGGAGATCAAGGAGGCAGATGATCCGGAGGCTCTCAGGGCTGAAAAGATAGCGGAATACGAAGAGAAATTCAACAATCCTTACATAGCGGCCGGTCTCGGCTACGTGGACGATGTGATCGAACCGGCGACGACGAGGCAGCGAGTCATAAGCGCGTTCGATATGCTCAGCACCAAGAGGGAAACGCTGCCTGCCAAAAAGCACGGCAACATACCGCTTTAGGAGGTGGCATCATGAGTATTACGGAAATGTACTACAGCTCATCGCCTGTGTTCGCGGTCATCATAGGGCTGGCGATCGCCGCCTGCGTCGTGGGGATAGTGTGGCTGGCGATGATGGCTGCCGAGAAAACTGCTGCTGAGGATCGGACGACGGCAAGTCCGCCTGAGGCGCTGCGAAGGATGATAGACATGGCCGTAGCGGCCAGGCCCCAGAAGCAGAAGGAAGAGGAGCTTCAGGGAACGGCAGCGGACGCCGGCATGGACGAGGATGAGCTGGTGGCCGTGATAGCGGCAGCGATCGCGGCATATGCTGCGGAAGCCGGCGGCAGCGGTTTGATCATCAGGCGGATCAGGAGGATTGCTGATCCGGGGACGCCATGGACAATGGCTGCCAGAAGAGATCAGATGGAAAGCAGAAGGGTTTAACTGTTATCATTATTTTGGAAGGAAACGGGATCTATGAAAAAGTACAATATCACCGTAAACGGCAAGACATATGAAGTAGAAGTGGAAGAGGTCGGCACAGCAGCCGCAGGCAGCACAACTGCTGCAGCAGCGCCAGCCGCTGCCGAAGCGCCGACGGCGAAGGAAGCAGTTGCGGAAGAGACTGCGGCTCCTGCGGCGACGGGCAGCGGGCAGACGGAAGCAAAGCCGGAGCCGTCCGTTTCACCGGTGACTGCCGGAGAGGGAGAAGTAACGGTACCGGCGCCGATGCCGGGAACTGTGATCGACATCAAGGTGTCTGTCGGTCAGCACGTTACGGCCGGAGACGTAGTGGCCATACTCGAGGCTATGAAGATGGAAAACGAGATCACGGCAACCATTTCGGGAACGGTGACTGCGGTCGCCGCAGAAAAGGGCGCGGCGGTAAACGCCGGAGAGGCCCTCATAATCATTAAGTAGAAGGAGAAGAACAGGACATGCTACTGGCATTCGATGTTGGAAACACGAACATAGTACTGGGCGTTTTCAAGGACGGCAAGATGATCACCAACTGGCGACTGGAGACCGACAACAATAAGAGCGCCGACGAGTACGGGATGATAATAGGAGCCCTCTTCAGATACGAGGGACTCAATATGAAGGACGTCAACGACGTCATAATATCCACGGTTGTGCCGTCTGTGCTGTATACGCTGCAGCATCTGTCGGTAAAATATTTCCACAGGAAGGCTATAGTCATAGGAGCCGGGATCAAGACAGGGATAGTCGTAAAATACGACAACCCCAAGCAGGTGGGCTCCGACAGGATAGTAAACGCCGTGGCGGCGCACGCCAAGTACGGCGGTCCGCTCATCATCATAGACTTCGGAACGGCTACGACCTTTTGCGCCATATCCGAGAAGGCGGAGTACCTGGGCGGAACTATCGCCCCGGGGCTCAAGATATCCTCGGAAGCGCTTTTTGAGAAGACGGCCAAGCTGCCTAAGGTCGAGCTGGAGGTGCCGGGCCGCGTAATCTGCAGGAACACGATCAACAGCATGCAGTCCGGGCTGGTGTACGGTCACATGGGCGTGGTGGATTATATCGTCAAGAAGATGAAGAAGGAGCTGCAGGAGTACAGCGGCGATGAATCGAAGGAGGTCAAGGTCATAGCTACCGGAGGCCTGGCCACTATGATAGATTCGGGCATAGACTGCATAGATTATGTGGATAAGATGCTGACCCTTGAGGGTCTGGAGCTCATATACGAAAAGAACCGCAAGAACAGGAAGGTCGATTACAAGGAGATGCAGGAAAGGCAGGAGTACGGTGAAGGCGACTTTTAAGCTCGGCAGCTTCTGCCCCGAAACGCCGTTTTTCCTGGCGCCTCTTGCGGGAATAACAGATAAAGCGATGAGAAGCCTATGCCGCCGGCAGGGGGCTTCTTTAGTATATACGGAAATGGTCAGCGCCAAGGGCCTGTGGTACGGCGACAGGAAGAGCAGGGAGCTGCTTGAGATCGCCGAGGACGAAGGACCCGTTGGCTTTCAGCTCTTCGGCAGCGATCCGGAAATAATGGCCTTCGCGGCCAGGGAGCTCAGGGATGAAGGAAACGCGGTGCTGGATCTCAACGCCGGGTGCCCGGTGCCCAAGGTGGTGAAGAACGGCGAAGGCTCGGCGCTGCTGAAGCGTCTCGACGTGCTCTATGATGTGGTGAAAGCCATGGTCGCGGAGGCGGGAAAGCCGGTGACAGTTAAGTTCAGGATGGGCTTTGAGCGCGGGAGCGATACGGCGGTGGAGACTGCCAGGGCTGCCGAGGCGGCCGGGGCGTCGGCGGTGACCGTCCACGGCAGAACCAGAGAACAGTATTACGAGGGAAAGGCCGACTGGGAGGCGATAGCCAGAGTCAAGGCGAGCGTGTCGATCCCCGTTATAGGCAACGGTGACGTCATGAGCGGCAGCGACGCCGTCGCCATGATGGAGCGCACCGGCTGCGACGGGGTGATGATTGCCCGCGGCGCTATGGGCAATCCGTGGATATTCAGAGACGCGACGGCTCTGTGGGAGCACGGTGAGCTGCCGGAGCCGCCGTCCGACCGCGAGCGTCTGGAGATGCTGCTGGAGCATTTTGACATGGTGACGGCTAACAAGGGAGAGCGCGTGGCCGTGCGGGAGATCAGAAAACACGTGGGCTGGTATATTAAGGGCATGCGGGGCGCGGCAGCGCTCAGGCGCAGGACGAACGCCATAACCGACGCCGAAGAAATGAAGCGTGCGATAATGTCGCTGATGCGCTGACAAAAATTGCTTTAGGAGGTGATGACATGCTGATAATCATCATCAAGATCGCAGCGAGCCTGGCTGTGGGAACGGCAGCCGGCTTCTTTGCCGTATATATGTTCAACAGGATGCCGGCGAAGTGGCTGTGCGATTACGGCGAGAAGCCCTCGCAGGAGCTGAGCGATCCGCATGTGCAGCGTGTCAAGGGCTTCCCGTGGAGGTGGATATACGCCGCCGGATTTTCGTGCCTGCTGGTGCGGCTTTCGTTTGTCGATATAAGGCTGGCGGCAGCCGGGGTATTTGCGTGTTGGGCCATGCTGATCATAGGTCTGGCGGATCTCAAATACATGGTGATACCCGATCAGTTCGTGATCATGCTGGCCATATCTGCGCTGGGGTTCATACCTTACCACAGCTCCGTGTGGCAGCCGCTCCTGGGTGCGCTCATAGGAGGCGGAGTGATGATGATGGTGGCGGTGCTGGGCGGCGCGGCCTTCAAAAAAGAGGTCATGGGATTCGGAGACGTCAAGCTGTTTGCTTCGCTCGGACTGGCGCTGGGAGTGACGGGAACGGTGGCGGTGCTTATCGGGGCTTCGCTTCTGAGCGGCATCATCGCCGCTGCAGGACTGGCCTCAGGCAGATACAAAAAGGACGACGTCAGACCGCTCGGCCCGTATATATGCGGCTGCGGCATATTCTACATATTCGTCGTGTGGCCGTTTCTGCTGTGATCACATAAACAACATTGTAAAATATCAGTAAAGTATATATAATGAAAGCTGGAACATGAAGAAAAACATTTTGCTGACAATAGAATACGACGGCTCGGTGTTTCACGGCTGGCAGCGTCAGCCGGACAAGCCGACGGTCCAGGGCTGTCTGGAGGAGGTGCTGACGTCGCTGCTGGGAGAGACGATCGCTCTCAACGGAACCAGCAGGACTGATGCCGGCGTCCATGCCTGCGGACAGCGAGCGTCTTTTATTACGCAGAACAGCATACCGGCCGAACGCATAGCGCTGGCGGCCAACAACATGCTGAAGGGCAGAGAGCGCGGAGCCTTTGCCATGTCGCCGGTGAGGATAATCTCATCGGAGGAAAAGCCTGCGGATTTTCACGCCAGATTCGACGCCAAGGGCAAAAGGTACGTGTACAGGATAAGGAACGCAGCCGGCGACGACGTGTTTTCCAGAAACTACGTCTATCATGTGGACGCGCCTCTCGATACGGACGCCATGAAGCGCGCGGCGGCTCTTTTGAAGGGGACGCACGATTTCAAGTCGTTTGAGGCCTCGGGAGGAACGCCGAGAGAGACGACGGTGAGAACGATATACGATATATCGGTGAAGTGCGAGCGCAGCGGAGGCGGGCATCGCGTGAGCGACGAAGCGGCGGCAGAGGCGTTTGCAGGCGACGTGGAGATAAGCGTGAGCGGCGACGGCTTTCTTTACAACATGGTGAGGATAATGACCGGTACGCTGGTCGATGTAGGACTTGGCAGGATAAGACCTGAGGAGATAGAGGATATACTGGCAGCCGAGGACAGGCGCAGAGCCGGACATACGGCGCCGCCGTTCGGGCTGTATCTGATGGAAGTTTATTTTTAGATGATGATTTCACAGGAGAGAAACGCTATGGACAAGAGACCTAGCTGGGATGAATATTTCATGAGCATGGCCGTGCTGACGGCTAAGAGATCCACCTGCCTCAGAAGACAGGTGGGGGCTGTCATAGTAAAGGACAGACACATAGTGGCGACCGGATATAACGGAGCGCCGAGAGGCCTGGAGCATTGTTCAGAACGAGAGGGCGGCTGTCTCAGGCAGCAGCTGGGAGTACCGTCGGGTGAAAAGCACGAGCTGTGCCGCGCCCTGCATGCGGAGCAGAACGCCATCATACAGGCGGCCACGCTGGGGCAGAGCATAGAGGATGCCACGATATACATAACTCATCAGCCGTGCGTGATCTGCGCCAAGATGATAATCAATGCGGGCATAAGCAGGATAGTTGTCAAGGAGGGATATCCGGATCAGCTGTCCGTAGACATACTCGATGAAGCGGGACTCAAGATAATAATGTTAGGAGACGTGCAGTGACAGCAACCAGCATCGAACTGTGGGGACCGCTGCTGACAGCCTTTGTGGTATCTGCAGCTCTCACGCCCTTCGCGATCTGGATCGCTCCGAGAATAGGAGCTATGGATATTCCGAAGGATGAGAGAAGGGTCCATAAAAAACCTATGCCGCGGTTTGGCGGCATAGCCATATACATCGGGACTATGGTGTCGCTGCTGATATTTGCCGCTAAGGACAGCGGCATGGTCGCAGTCATGGTCGGCTGTACGCTCATATATATCCTGGGGCTCATAGACGATCTGAAGGATCTGAAGCCTCTCGTGAAGCTGAGCGGTCAGGTGGTCTGCGCCATCGTGGTATACGCCATGGGCATCCGCATCGAGGTCATAACGAACTACTTCGGGCCGGGCAACATGGTGTTCGGAGATGTGGCCTGCTGTCTGATAACGCTGTTCTGGCTGGTAGCGGTGACGAATGCCGTCAACCTCATAGACGGACTCGACGGACTGGCGGCCGGCATATCGACGATATCGGCGCTCTGCATAGGATATGTAGCCTATATACACGGGCAGTACGTGCCGACGCTGGCCATGATGGCCATAGCGGGAGCGGCGCTGGGATTTTTGCCGTACAATTTCCATCCGGCCAAGATTTTCATGGGAGACAGCGGCTCTCAGCTGCTGGGCTTTTCGATAGCTGCGGTGTCGATACTGGGCACGGTAAAGAGCGCGACCATCGTCGTGGTGATCATACCTGCGCTGGTGCTGGGTCTGCCGATATTCGACACGCTCATGGCCATAATCAGGAGGGTCATCAGGCGTCAGTCGATCGGTACGGCCGACAAGGAGCACCTTCATCACAGGATAATGAAGGCTGGATTCGGCCAGCGCCGGGCTGTCATGCTCCTCTACTGCATCAGCGGCATCATGGGCATAGTGGCCGTGCTTTACAGCAGGAGCCTGATCATCGAATGCCTCGGTCTTACGGCGGTGGCCATAATGCTGGTGTACGTGCTGCTGTCCGATACGGGCAACAGGAACATCAGCCTCAAGGCCGATAAAATCAAGAGAGAAAAGGAAAGGGACAGATGAGCGGCAGAGAGAACCTCGATACGTTGAACAACAGAGATCTCCTGAGCGTGCTGGCCAAGGTGGCGCTGCCGATAGCGCTCCAGAGCATGATCGGATCCAGTCTCAGCCTCATAGACAACCTGATGGTAGGAAGTCTGGGAGAGCTGGAGCTCAATGCGGTGGGAGTGTCGGTGCAGATATTTTTCATACACTGGATGCTGCTCTACGGGTTTGCGGGAGGCTCGGCGACGTTCATATCGCAGTTTTACGGTGTCCGCGATTTCAGAAACATAAGGAGGACGACAGGCTTTGCCCTTACGATAGCGATGGGCATAGGTCTGTTGTTTTTCATTGCCGGATTTTTCTTCCCGGAGCAGATCCTGCGCATATTCACCAAATATCCAGAGGTGATCGAGACGGGAGCCGGTTATGTCAGGATCGGAGCCTTCACCTTCCTGATGCTGTCGGTCACGCAGCCGTTCACCGTGGCTCTCAGGGCGACGCAGCAGTCGGCGCTGCCGCTCATCGCCAGCGTCACGGCTCTGGGAACGAACACCTTCCTCAACTGGGTGTTCATCTTCGGCAATCTCGGAGCTCCGGCCATGGGCGTAGAAGGGGCGGCTCTGGCGACAGCCATAGCCAGGATGCTGGAGATGCTGATCATACTCTTCGAGGTGTTCGGACTGAGAAACAGGATCGCCGGAAGCCTCAGGGAATTCTTCGGCTACGGCAGGGAGCTGGCGGCGAAGATCGTCAGGAATGCGCTGCCTACGACGACGAACGAAACGCTGTGGGGCATCGGCACTTCGCTTTACGTGGCGGCGTTCGCCAGGATGGGTATTGCCGAGGGGGCGGCTATCCAGGCCTGCAACACGATCAACAACATGTTCACGCTGGCGGCTTTCAGCGTGGGAGACGCCATACTGATACTGGTCGGACAGAAGCTGGGAGAAGGAAAGACGGACGTGGCCTACGAGATGTCCAAGAAGCTGGTGAAGATAGGCTTCGGTGTCGGCATCGTCTTCAGCGCCATGATAATACTGGCGGGAGAGCCGCTGCTGAGCTTTTTCAGCTTCTCCGAGGAAGGACAGCTGTACGCCTCGAGGATACTCATCGTGTACGGCCTGACGATGTGGCTGACGATATACAACGCCCTGCACGTGACCGGCACGCTCAGGTGCGGCGGCGACACGAAGTTCGCCATGATAACGGAGACCTCCACCGTGTGGTTCATAGGAGTGCCGCTGGCGTTCATAACGGCGCTTGTGCTGAACTTCCCTATCTATCTGGCCGTGGCTGCGGTGAAGCTGGAGGAGGTCGTAAAGGGCGTGTTCCTCACCAGGCGGTATTTCAGCAAAAAATGGCTCAACAATGTGATAAAGGGTATCGACGATTAACGACACGATTTGTATACTGCGGGAAACACGGCAAGAAAGTTTTGTAAATCGCCGGCAACAGGCAGCAGGAAAACAAAGGTAAAAAATGTAAAAACGCTGCAGGCGTTGAAAAAACAGGATTGTTAAATATAAGGCTATCCAAAAATCGTTTTACTTTTGCAGCAAATTGGTGTATAATTTTGGGAACCGGCAGGGTATTTTTGACGAATGACGGAAGGCTCTGCCGGACATGAAACGACTCATGAAACGAGGCATTAAATGGCGGAGAGGAGAGAAGACTGGTGACTTATGCGCTTGGCGGCGTAGCAGGATTGATATTGGGACTGGTGATAGGTTACCTCAAGAATCTCCTGCTCTGGAAAAAATATTTTCGCGGTGAAAACGCGCCGGATGCGGACGCCGGCAGGGTCGGCGATCTGTATATGCGTTCTATGATCAGCTTCGCCGTCAACGTCGGAGCCATGGCGCTGGCGTTTTTTACGAGGGAGCTGCTGCCGTTTGACGGCATCGCCTACCTGGTGGGAACGGCGGCCGGGCTTGTGGTCATGAACAAGGCGCTGGTGTTCAGCCAGAAGAAGCGCGAGGCGCGCGACGCAGAGAAAAAGGAGGCTTGACTGTATTGATAGACGCATTGCATTCCATAGGGTTCTCAGACGGTATGATAACGAGCGCGGCCATAACTGTGATACTGTGTATCGTGTCCGTCATAGCGGGAAAGCGTCTGCAGACGGTACCTTCGGGGTTCCAGAACTTCGCCGAATGGGCGATAGGCGGACTCTTCAATTTCTTTTCCGGTATCATGGGCGACAAGGCCTGCAGGAAGTACTTCCCGCTGGTGGCTACGCTGTTCATATACATACTGCTGGCAAATTATTCGGGATTGCTGCCGGGATCGGGTCACATGGCCGGGCTGGCGGCGCCGACCGGGTCGATAAACTGCACGATGGCCATGGCTATAATAGTCTTCGTTACCATGTTCGCTGTCGGCATCAAATCTCATCACGGGATCGGATACTTCAAGCATTATTTCAAGCCGTTCGCCTTCCTGTTCCCATTGATGATACTCGAGGATCTTGTCAAGCCGGTATCGCTGACGCTCCGACTTTACGGCAATATATTCGGAGAGCACACGGTAACGACATCGTTCTTCGATCTGGTGCCTATAGGGCTGCCGGTGGTGATGCAGGCGCTGAGCGTGTTGATGGGACTGATACAGGCGCTGGTATTCGCGCTGCTGGCGAGCATATACATCAAGGAGGCCATGCCTGAGGAGGAAGAGGAGCACCTCTGATGTGAAGACGTTTTGAAGGCGAAGGCTGCGCGGCCTTGCGCTTCATATATATTTTTAAAATCAAAGTAACAGCAAAATAAAGCGCCGCAGGGCGCGGACTGAAAGGAGAAAATCATTATGGAGGGTTTGATTGCTATAGGAGCAGGATTGGCTATAGGTTTGGCGGCGATAGGTCCTGGAATCGGTCAGGGTATCGCAGCAGGTAAGGCTTTGGAAGGTATGGCGCGTCAGCCTGAAGCGGCCGGCATGCTCCGTACGAACATGATACTTTCATTTGCGTTCATGGAATCCCTCAGCATATACGGCCTGTTGGTAGCGTTCCTGCTGTTCGCACAGCTGTAGCCGATACGCCGGGAGATGACTTTGTTTGATTAGCGATGGAAGGAAAAGGTAACTATGGTTGAAGCATTAGGGATCAACTTGCATGAATTTATATTCTATTTGATCAACTTCCTGATACTCGTCGGAGTGTTGACCAAGTTTCTCTACAAGCCTTTTCTCAAAACGATGGAGACCAGGAAGCAGTCCATCAAGGACGCGCTGGACAACGCGGAGCTCACCAACAGGAGAGCTGACGAAAAGATGGAAAAGTACAGCCGACGTATAGCCAAGGTCGAGGAGGAGGGTCGCGAGATCATAAGGGAAGCCAGGATGAAGGCTGACGCCCAGGCGCGCGACATAGTGGACGAAGCTCACAGAGAGGCCTCCGAGATCATGGCCAAGGCTGAGGCCGCCATAGAGAGAGAAAAGGAAAAGGCCATGGAGGACATGCGACAGGAGATCGCCGCCCTCGCTATTCTCGCTGCCGAAAAGATCGTCGAACGCGAGATACAGAAGGTGGGACAGGAGGCTGTCGTCGATGAGATAATCAGGCAGGCAAGGAGCACGGGATGGAAGAACTGACCATTGATCTGACTTACGGCACCGCCCTTTTCGAGGCGGCGAAGGAGACGGGCAAGACAGAAATCATAAAGGAAGAGGCCCTGGAGCTGATAAAGGTACTCGATCGCGAGCGTGAGTTCTGCGATTTTCTCAAGGCGCCCGGGATCTCAGCTGTGGAGAAGAAGGAGGCGCTGCAGAACATCTTCCGTGGGAAGATATGCGACGAGCTCCTGAATTTCCTGTGCATCCTCATAGACAAGGGACGGATGATACATTTTGAGCGGATGGTAAAGGTCTATCTTAAGCTTTTGGACAAGGAGGAAGGGCTTTCGTACGGCACGGTGTATTCCGTCGTCGAGCTCGGCGAGGAACGGCTTCGTGAGCTTGAGGAAGAGACCTCGGCCCTGCTGCAGGAAAACGTGAAGCTCAGGAATGAGATCGATCCCGGGCTGATAGGCGGCATCAGGATACTTGTCGACGGGAAGATAATAGACGCTTCCCTAAAGAAGAGATTTGATGATCTGAGCAGTCAGATCTGCTGAGATCAGGGAGGATAAGAAATGAATTTAAGACCGGAAGAGATCAGCGCGGTTATAAAAGAACAGATAAAGAATTATCAGAACAAGCTCGATGTTTCCGATTTCGGCACCGTAATCCAGGTGGGCGACGGCATAGCCAGGGTCTTCGGACTGGAAAACTGCATGGCCGGCGAGCTGCTGGAGTTTACGGGGGAGACATACGGTATGGCTCTCAACCTGGAAGAGGACAACGTGGGCGCGGTTATCCTGGGATCGGATCGTGAGATCCGTGAAGGCGACATCGTCAAGCCTCTGGGCAAGGTGGTGGAGGTGCCGGTCGGAGAAAACCTGCTGGGACGTGTAGTCAACGCTCTGGGGCAGCCGATAGACGGCAAGGGTACGATCGTCACCGACAAGACGAGACCGATAGAGTGCGCGGCGCCGGGAGTGCTGCAGAGAAAATCGGTAAATCAGCCGCTGCAGACGGGTATCAAGGCCATAGACTCCATGATACCGATCGGAAGAGGACAGCGAGAGCTGATAATAGGAGACAGACAGACGGGCAAGACTGCCATAGCTATAGATACGATCCTGAACCAGAAGGGGCAGGACGTGATCTGCATATACGTGGCTATAGGCCAGAAGGCCTCGACCGTAGCGCAGCTGGTGCAGAACCTTCATGACAGAGGCGCCATGGATTATACCATCGTGGTATCGGCCACGGCCTCCGATGTGTCGCCGCTCCAGTATATAGCGCCGTACGCGGGCTGCGCCATGGCGGAGTATTTCATGTATCAGGGCAAGGACGTGCTGATAGTTTACGATGATCTTTCCAAGCACGCCGTGGCCTACAGAGCCATGTCGCTGCTGCTCAGGAGACCGCCGGGAAGAGAGGCGTATCCTGGAGACGTATTTTACCTGCATTCGAGACTTCTTGAAAGAGCGGCCAAGCTTTCGGACGATATGGGAGGCGGCTCGATAACGGCGCTACCTATCATCGAGACGCAGGCCGGAGACGTATCGGCATATATTCCTACGAACGTTATATCCATTACAGACGGACAGATCTTCCTGGAGACGGAGCTGTTCTTCTCCGGACAGAGACCGGCCGTCAACGCCGGTATATCGGTATCGCGAGTAGGCGGCAACGCCCAGATCAAGGCCATGAAAAAGGTCGCCAGCACCATCAAGCTCGACCTGGCTCAGTACAGAGAGCTGGCCAACTTCGCACAGTTCGGATCCGATGTGGACAGCGAGACGAAGGAGAGGCTGGAGCACGGACGTATACTGATGGAGGTCCTCAAGCAGCCTCAGTATCAGCCGATAGCGGTAGAAAAGCAGATCATGATGATCTATGCGGCCGTCAATAAGCATCTGACGGAGATCGGCGCCGATAATGTCAAGGAGTTCGAGCAGCGGCTCTACGCTCTGATGTCGGTGGAATATCCGCACGTCGCCAGCTCGATAAGGGCGACCGGATCGCTTAATGAAGCTGATGAAAAGCAGCTGATAGAGGCGATAGACAGGCTCAAGGATGAGATGAAGAAGGAGCTGGGCATCACAGGAACGGAGCATGGCGAGGATGAAGCTGAATAGGAGGTGTAGCGATGGCATCTGAGAGTATGCAGGACATAAAGAGACGCATCAAGAGTGTCACCAGCACCGAACATATCACGAACGCCATGAAGCTGGTATCCGCAGGCAAGCTGAGAAAGGCCAAGGCGATCTTTGAGAAGACGAACGCCAACTCTCACTACATCACCCATACGATAGCCGAGATATTCCACAGCGGTCAGGACATCCCTCAGGAGTATCTGGCCGGCAACAGGGAGATAAAGACCACATGCTACATAGTGGTCACCAGCGGACGCGGACTTTGCGGAGGCTTCAACTCCAACGTGCTGAAGGAGGCGCAGAAGGAGATAGACCAGGATTGGGAAGAGCCTATAATCTACGCCATCGGCACCAAGGGCAAGGAGTATTTTGAAAAGCGCGGCTATAAGATATACGGAGATTATCTGGCACCGCCGGAGGACATATCCTTCCTGGAGACCAGGGAGATGAGCCGGCCGATAATAGATATGTATAATAGCGGAGAGATAGACGAGGTGGTGCTCATCTATACGGCCTTCATAAGCTCGCTGGAGCAGGAGGTCAGGAACGTGACGCTGCTGCCGTTCGAGGTGGAGGAGGATCCCGATATATTGCGGAATATGAAGCCGGTGGAATACGAGCCGTCGGTGGAGGCCGTATTCAATTACCTGGTGCCGAAGTACGTGGAAACGATGATATATGCGGCAGTGGTGGAATCGGCCACATGCGAGCATGCTGCCAGAAGAGCGGCCATGGAGAACGCCACGGAAAACGCCAGAGAGATGCTGGATCAGCTGTCGCTCACGTACAACAGAGCCAGACAGGCGGCTATCACGGATGAGATAATAGAGATCGTTGCCGGTTCCGACGCGCAGAAATAGGAGGCGAAAATGAGCAAGGGAATAATACATCAGATAATAGGCCCTGTAATAGATATCAAGTTCAACGAGGAGGAGATGCCTGAGCTGCTGAACGCGATCAACATCGTCTACAACGGCAAGACGATCGTGACTGAGGTGGCACAGCACATAGGCGACGATGTCGCCAGGTGCATAGCGCTGTCGTCGACGGACGGACTGCGCAGGGGCATGGAAGCCGTGGATACGGGAGAGCCGATCAGAGTTCCGGTAGGCAAGGAGGTCCTGGGCAGGATGTTCAACGTTATCGGAGAGACGATCGACGAAAAGGGCGCTGTGGAGACGGCGCTGAAGGCCTCCATACACAGAGCCGCTCCGCCTTTTGAGGAGCAGGACACATCGGCGCAGATCTTCGAGACGGGCATCAAGGTAATAGACCTTATCGCTCCGTACACGAGGGGCGGTAAGGTAGGACTGTTCGGAGGAGCCGGCGTAGGCAAGACCGTACTCATACAGGAGCTCATCAGCAACATCGCCAGAGAGCACGGCGGAATATCGGTATTTGCCGGCGTAGGAGAGAGGACGAGAGAAGGAAACGACCTCTACTACGAGATGATAGAGTCCGGCGTTATAAGCAAGACGGCCATGGTATTCGGTCAGATGAACGAACCGCCGGGCGCCAGGATGAGAGTGGCGCTGACGGGGCTCACCATGGCGGAGTATTTCAGAGATTACGAAAAGCAGGACGTGCTGCTCTTCATAGACAATATCTTCAGATTCACGCAGGCCGGCTCCGAGGTATCGGCGCTGCTGGGACGTGTACCTTCGGCGGTAGGCTATCAGCCGACGCTGGCGACGGAGATGGGCGCCCTGCAGGAGAGGATCACATCGACCAAGAACGGATCGATAACGTCGGTACAGGCCGTATACGTGCCCGCCGATGACCTCACTGACCCGGCTCCGGCGACGACGTTCGCGCATCTCGACGCTACGACGGTACTTTCGAGATCTATAACCGAGCTGGGAATATATCCGGCCGTAGATCCGCTGGACTCGACGTCCAGGATAATGGATCCGCTGATCCTCGGCGAGGAGCACTATCAGACGGCCAGAGGCGTACAGGAGGTGCTGCAGAGGTACAAGGATTTGCAGGACATAATCGCCATACTTGGTATGGATGAGCTGTCCGATGAGGACAAGCTGATCGTTGCCAGGGCCAGGAAGATACAGAGATTCCTTTCACAGCCGTTCAGCGTGGCCTCGCAGTTTACCGGCATGGAGGGCAAGTATCTGCCGCTCAAGGAGACTATCAGGGGCTTCAAGGAGATCCTGGAGGGCAAGCACGACGACATACCGGAGCAGATGTTCCTGTTTGCCGGCGGCATTGACGAGGTAGTGGATAAGTTCGAGCGCAGCAAGAGATAACAAGAGATAAACGGAAGATAAAACAGGAGACAGTTATGGCGAACAGCGTAAAATTGGAGATAATAACTCCGTCGAAGATGTTTTACCGCGGCTTCGTGGAGCTGGTCATCGTCACGACGCTGGAGGGCGACGAAGGCTTCATGGCGGGTCACTCGTGGGCCTGCAAGCTCCTTGACATAGGAGAGCTGTGGATACAGGAGGAGGGCGCGGGCAAGGACGAGTTCAGGGTCGCCGCGCTTGCCGGCGGGTTCATAGACGTTCGCGACAGCATCATCATCTATACCGACGCCGTCGAGTGGTCGGAGGATATAGATATGGAACGCGTTCTCAGTGAGAAGGCAAAGGCCGAGGACTGGCTCACCCATCACGAGCAGGATGCGGATCCGAACGACGTCATCAAGGCCAAGATCGCCATATCTAAGGCGATAACCAGGTCTCACGTGGCGGAGGGAGGATACAGAAGAAAGCACTGATAATGTTGGCATTTGCCAGGAGGTATTGATATGAGCGATATGACAAGGACAGCGTTAGTAGGAATAATAGTGGAAAACGATGATGCCGTCGAGGCTCTCAACGGGCTGCTGCACGAATATCGCGGCGTTATAATCGGCAGGATGGGAGTGCCTCATCCGCAGAAGGGGATCTCGATCATAAGCATAGCGATAGATGCAGATCAGGACACCATAAGCGCCCTTTCGGGAAAGCTGGGCGCCCTGGAGGGTGTAAGCACCAAGACGATCTATTCCAACAAGTAGCGGGACGCGATCATGGAGAGGACATTCAGGATAGGCCCCATAAGGCCGCCGAGTGAGGCGGAGAGCCTGCTGCTGCAGGTGACGAACGGCTGCACATGGAACAAGTGCAAGTTCTGTCAGCTTTACAGGCATACGAAGTTCAAGGCGTACAGCGCCGACAGCATCAAAGCCGATATAGACAATATGGCGTATCAGGCCAAGGTGATCGAAAGCTACAGGAATCCCGACGGCACCTGGGATATCGACGGACTCAACGCTGAGCTGATGAAGGGCAGCGAGGAGGAACGGCAGTGCTTTTATATGATGGCCAACTGGATCATCGACGGCGCTGAGAACGTTTTCCTGCAGGACGGCAATACTACGGCCCTCAGCAGCGGCCGCCTTTCGGATGTGCTGATATATCTGAGAAAGACGTTCCCGTCCATCAAGCGGATAACGTCGTACGGACGGGCGGAGAATCTGGCGAAGGTCAGCCCTGAGGAGTTTGCGGAGCTCAAGGCAGCGGGACTGGACAGGATCCATTCGGGCTTTGAGTCGGGATCGGATGCGGTGCTGCGCAAGATAAACAAGGGCGTTACCCAGCAGCAGGAGATCACCGCGGGCAGAAACGTCAAGGCCGGCGGCATAGAGCTGTCGATATATTTCATGCCCGGCATCGGCGGCAGAGAGCTGACGAAGGAAAACGCCGAGGAGACGGCATACGTCGTCAACCAGGTCGATCCGGATTTTCTGAGGATCAGAACGGCGGCGGTGAAGCCGGGAACTGAGCTTTACGACGATTTTGAGGCCGGGGATTTCACCCTCTGCAGCGACGATGAAAAGCTGCTGGAGATAAGGACGGTCATAGAGAGAGCGGAAGGAGTCGAGACGAGGCTCGTCAGCGATCACATGATAAATCTGCTGCAGGACGTGGAGGGCAGTCTCAAAAATGATAAAGCGGCTATGCTAGCCATGATAGACGAATATCTGGCGATGCCGGAAAAAGACAGACGCATGTATCAGGCCGCCCGCAGGATGGTGCGTGTCAGCAGACCGTCGGACATGGGACGGCTGTCGGCTGAGGAATTGCAACGTCTGGAGACGATGGCAACATCGGTTGCCGATCCGTACAAGTGGGAGATAGCCATGAACGAGATGATCGCCAGGTATATATGAGGCGTTCTGCGGCCGTTTAAAAACCGCAAACAGTTTTTTGAAGCGACAAAGGAGAGAGCAGGAACGGCCAAACGACTGTAATAAAAATGAGACAAAAATCTCGAAAACGAAACAAAAAAATTCAAATTTTCAACTCAGTATCCATTTATATCCTGCAAACGATGTGAAAAAGCAAGATTTTTTGCAAAGTTCAAACCCTTGAAACGCTGAGAAAATCAAGGATTTGTCAGAAAATTTATATATTTGCTGGGCAAAATAATCAGGCTTTTCGCAAAGTTGGCACGGATATTGAATATATTAATGGATAGAAGTTACATCGATTGCCGTTAATTTCAGGCGGCGAAAGAAAACCTAAAGAAAAAGGGAGGATAACTATGACAGAAAGAAACATGGAATTAGCTTTGGAAGAAGCTAGAAGAGTTGTTGGCTTGATCGAAGCTGATGAACTCACAGAGGAGCAGAAAGCTGGAATTATCACAGACTCCATCGCTAACTTTAACGAAAACTACAATCCAGGATGGCTGGAATACAGAAAATCAGTATCGACTGACTCCGCATTCGTTGAGTGGGGCGATGGTGGTGAAGACGGTTCCCTGTTCGTAGACGTATACGGAACTGAGTTCATCGACTGCCTGGGCGGATTTGGTATATTCGCTTGCGGACACAACAACCAGGAGATCAAGAAGACTGTTAGAGCTCAGCTCGACAGATACAGCCTGCACTCGCAGGAGCTGGTTGACCCGCTCAGAGGTTACCTCTGCAAGCTGCTGGCTCTGATCACTCCGGGAGATCTGCAGTACTCGTTCCTGACTAACGGTGGTGCCGAGGCTATGGAAATGGCTATGAAG
>CASESB010000081.1 GCA_949290475.1 uncultured Bacillota bacterium | reverse complement strand
ACAAATTAGTCAAGTACGATTCGGCAAATCGTACTTGACTAATTCGCCGCCATAAGAACGACAGCTGATTTATCGCCAAGAGAATGACATCCAAAAAACAGCGACCGCTCGACACATCGTCAAGCGATCGCTGTTTTTCGTTCTTATTTACGCTGACTGATATCAGCTTGTTTATGCTCTCTTGAATATTTCTTACTTGATCAGTCTCTCGAAGCCTTCGGTCGTGTATTCCTTGCCCTGTCTCTTGAGCTCGAGGTTTACGAGCAGCAGCTCGAACTTTTTACGCGTTACAGGGTAGAGGATGATCGCGATACCGGACAATACGCAGAGTACTCCCGGCCATACCGTGAACAGTGACTTGATGGCTGCCAGAGCTTCTGTTGACTGAACGGCAAGATCGGCGTCATATCCGGACATCTCCAGGATCCAGCCTGTTATGAATCCGGCTACCGCAGCGCCGAGCTTTCCGCAGAATGAGAAGTAAGCCATCAGGAAGCCTTCTCTTCTTCTGCCGCTTCTGAACTCGTCTATCTCAAAGATGTCGTACAGCAGCGTGTAGCTGAGCGTCCAGTGTCCTGCAGAACCGATGTTGACTACAGCCGCGAAGATCACGGTCACCATGAGGGCGGATTCGATAGGCATGAATTTGCCGAGGATCATGAGTCCGCCGCCGAGGATCATGCAGGTGATATAAGCGTTGCGCTTGTCGAATTTAACGGCTATAGGTCCGAGCAGGATAGCTACGATGATACCTCCGATGGTAACGCCGGTGTAGATCAGAGACGATTCGGTCTCGCCTACGCCGAGGTTGTAGGTCGCGAAGTACATGATCGAGGAGGTGAAGATCGTATATGACGCATAGAAGAAGAACTGACATGCAAGCACGTTCAGGTACGGCTTGATGCACATTACTTCCTTGATCTCTCTGAAGATGTTGTTCGTGCGTTCGCTGTCCTCGCTGTCCTTTATATCGAGCTCGTAGCCTCTGGTGGCGTTCCAGCTGAGCAGGATGGCTATCGCGGCGATGGTGCCGATGATGATAACGGCATACTGCCAGGCTGCTTCTTCACTGTATCCGGCGTTCTGGAACTGGCCTACCAGGAATGTAGGCAGAGCGCTGGCGCAGAATACGCCGATGAAGTTGAATACCTGAGCGACAGATCTTATCTTGGTACGCTCTTCCGTGTTCGTGGTCAGGCATCCGCCCAGTGAGAAGAACGGGATGTTGAATGCCGTGTATGCAGCCCAGAACAGCAGTGTGAATATCACGTAGTAGGCGATCTTCGCGTTGCCGTCGAAGTTTACGACGTGGAACAGGAACATCATGATGAGTGCCAGCGGTATGGCCGAGCCGAGAAGGAACGGTCGCTTCTTGCCGTGCTTCGACGGGCTTCGGTCGGACAGCATTCCCATGATAGGGTCCGTGATGGCCGACCAGACGACAGCCACACTGATGATGGTTCCGGCTACTGCAGGACTGAGTCCGGCGAGCTCGGTGAAGAAGAAGAGCAGAAAGCTTCCTATAAAATCATAGGCGATAGCGTCGCCGGTACCTCCCAGCGAATACCCGACTTTAGTGCCAAAAGGAATCTTTCGATTATGGTCGGGTGATATGATCTTGCGCATTAATAAATCCTCCTTTAATAAAATAAACGATAACATATAATAGGAAAAACAGTGCTTTGTCTATTTTTATAGTACGCAAAAAATATGCCATTGAGAGAAAAATCAGAAAAGTGAATAATTGCGGCTTTTCACGGATGAAAGAAGGAAATAAGCCCTTAAAATTTATCATTGATGATAAAACCTTCATCAAAAATGATAAAAAAACGAATGCCGCGTAAAAAACCAACGGTTACGCCGCACGAATGATAAACGCATTTATTACTTTTGATAAATTTGCCCCTTCAAAGGGATAATAAAATGGGAATTTTGTGACATTTCACGCTGGCACAGACCTTGCACTTGATTAGTGGCAGGTAGATGATCTCACTCGGGAGATCATATGATCGAAAGAAAAGCTTTTCGGGGTTTACATTTTAAGAAAGGAAAAGGAAAACGACATGGGCGAATTTAAGAATCAATCGGTAATCATTACAGGCGGAAGCGGCGGTATGGGTCTCTGCATCGCAGAGGAATTCCTCAAGGAAGGCGCGCTCGTTTATCTGGCTGATCTCAGCGAAGAAAGACTTAAGAAGGCTGTCGAAGATCTTAAGCAGTACGGACAGGTAGATTATGTAGTTACCGACGTTACCAAGATCGACACTATAGAGAACCTCATCAGCGAGGTAGTGAAGAGAGCCGGCAAGCTCGATATCGTCGTTAACACGGCAGGCTTGTGGGTAGAGGGCGATTCCGACAAGATGACTGAAGAAGAGTGGGATCGCGTAGTAAACGTAAACCTGAAGGGAACGTTCTTCGTTTGCAGCAGAGCTATCCCTGAGCTGGAAAAGACGGGCGGCTGCATAGTTAACATCAGCTCTGACGCAGGTATCGGAGGAAATCCGGGCAACTGCATCTACAACGCTTCCAAGGGCGGCGTGACGCTGATCACGAAGTCTCTCGGACTGGAGCTTGCTCCGCGCGGCATCAGAGTCAACGCAGTAGCGCCGGCAGACGTAGAGACGCCGATGCTGGTAGGCCAGGCCGAAGTATACGGCAACGGAGACGTAGAGGGCTACTATTGGAATCTGCTGAGGAAGTACCCTCAGGGCGAGAGAGCCAGGTTCATAAGACCGTCTGAGATCGCTGAATGCGTTCTGTTCCTCGCTTCCAAGAAGGTAGAGTCGATCACGGCGACGACGCTGTCCATCGACTGCGGACTCACTGCCGGATATTAAAGACGGCGGAGCCGGCGCAGCAGGGTGCGGTCAGATGCGGCGCACCGGCGCAGGCAAAGATGAAACAAAACATAATATTTGGTTGATGATAGCGAGAGAGACCGTTAAGGCACCGAAGGAATAAGTTCCGGCCGCAGGCCATGGCCGGGATGATGATCTCAGGTAAAAGGATCGTTATCGGACATACCTCTGAAAAGCGGAAACGCACCGAAGGAGCAATTTTGAAAAAAAGAAACTCTCAGGTCAATGACAGAGCGGGAGGCTGCAGGCTTCCCGCTTTTTGTTAGGTGAAAACCGCGGGCCGAGACGGCCGGCAGAAAATTGAAAAAACTGTGAACTTCAGCCAGGACGTATGATATAATGGTACAAAAATCGAAAACGTCAGGCACGGGTATCATCATGGTTCGAAAACAGTATCTACAGGAGGAAACGATGGGAGAATTAAAAAGAACACAACTCTATCCGGCGCACATCAAGGCCGGAGCTAAAATGGTGGATTTCGGAGGCTGGGAGATGCCTATCCAGTATCCGACCGGTATCATAGCGGAGCATCTTTATACGCGGCACGGCAGCAGCATATTCGACGTATCGCATATGGGCAGATTCGTAGTCAGCGGAAGCGAGAGGGTAGCATTTCTCCAGCACGTGCTCACGAACAACGTACAGGCGCTGAAGCTGAACAACGCGCAGTATTCCATCGTCGCCAACGAGGATGGCGGCGCTATCGACGACGCATACGTATATATGTTTGAGGAGGACAGGTTCGTCGTAGTAGTGAATGCCGCCAACGCCGACATCGTGTGGAAGCATTTCTCGGAACAGATAAAGAATTTCGATGCGCAGCTTGCGGATGTTTCCAAGGATTATGCCGCGATAGCGGTACAGGGGCCGGAATCGAGAAACGTGCTGCAGAAGATCGTCGGTGAAGACGTGCAGCTGACGGAGCCGGTGAGAAACGAGCTGAACACGCTGACGGTGCCGTCCATGGACAACATGGTGATGAGAGTGGCCAAGACGGGGTATACGGGAGAGCCGATAGGCTACGAGGTATACATAGAGAGCAAATACGCGGAAAAGCTGTGGGACAGACTGATAGAGTGCGGAGCCAGACCGGCCGGTCTCGGCGCGAGAGACACGACGAGGCTGGAGGCAGGTATGCCGCTCCACGGGCACGAGCTCGGCAAGGATATAGACGGCAAGGAGATTCCGATCTACGCTGTGCCGCTGGCAAAATTCGCTGTCAGCTTTTCCGATCAGAAGGGTGATTTCATAGGCCGCGAAGCGCTGAAAAAGCAGCAGGAGGCCTTTATCAGAATAAATAACCGCGATTTTTCGGACTGCGCGGCGCTGCCTCGCAGGATGATGCCGATAACGCTGCTGGGACGCGGCGTAATGCGAGCAGGCTGCAAGGTGATGAAAGACGGCAAGGAGATAGGCTACGTTACGAGCGGAACTATGGTGCCGTACTACGTTTCCGAGGGCAAGGGCCTGAGCACCGTGATAACAGACGAGACTGCGCAGAGAAGCATCGGCTTCTGCTACGTGGACAGTGATGTGCTGACGGACGACAAAGTGCAGGTGGACATCAGAGGCAGACTGATCGATGCTGTCATACCTGAATTCCATATGAAGAACGACGCGCCTCCTTATACGAGAGTCATACTTTACGGATATGAGCCTGAGGAAGCGGCGGAGGAGAAGCTGTCGGGCGAGCAGGCGGCGCTGACTCTGATCGGTAAGACCATAGACAATCACGTGTGGAGACAGGAAAAGTGCATAAACCTGATCCCGTCGGAGATGTCGGCCTCCAGGGCCGTAAGGCTGCTGCAGATAACGGATCCGTCGTTCAGATACGCGGAGCACAGAAAGGTGGCCTCGTTTTACAACGAGGAGATCTTCTACTATCAGGGCACGGAGTTCATCGGACAGGTTGAGGAGCTGCTGATGAAGGAAATGGCGGAGTATCTCGGCTGCAGAGAGACGGAGACGAGGGTGCTCAGCGGACAGATGTCCAATACGTGCGTGTTCTCGGCGCTCGTCGATTATAAGAACAGGCTCAACAGGAAGGTGGAAGCGAAGCGTCTCGGATACGTGATGAACAATCACATCATCAAGGGCGGACACCTCTCGGCGCAGCCTATGGGAGCGCTCAAGGACTTCATCGCGGTCGATCCGGTGACGGAGAAGAAGGCTGTGGTAAACTTCCCGGTAATGGCGGACGATCCGTACAAAATAGATGTTGAAGAGACGAAAAAGCTCATCGAGGAATATAAGCCGGAGCTGATAATCTTCGGCAAGAGCATGGTGATATACAGAGAACCGGTAAAGGAGATCAGCGAGTTCGTGAAGGCCGCCGGTATCGATACGACGATAATGTACGATATGGCGCACGTGCTGGGCCTTGTCGGAGACAACTTCCAGAAGCCGTTCGAGGAGGGAGCGGATCTGGTGACGGGATCGACGCACAAGACGTTCTTCGGCCCGCAGAGAGGCGTGATCGGAGGCAACTGGGAGAAGGGCGACGCCAAGTATGAGCTCTGGGAGACGATACAGTCGAGAGCCTTCCCGGGAAGCACCAGCAACCATCATCTCGGCACACAGCTGGCTCTGCTGATGGCAGCTTACGAGATGAATACGTTCAAGGATGAATATCAGAAGAACGTGATATCCAACGCCAAGAGCTTTGCGGCCAGCCTCAAGGCTGCGGGATTCGAGGTCGAGGGAGATCCGTCCATAGGATATACGCAGACTCATCAGGTGATAGTGAGCGTCGGCTACGGCAGCGGAGCGGAGATCGCTCAGAGGCTGGAGGACAACGACATCATCTGTAACTATCAGGCGACGCCTTATGAGGAAGGCTTCACGGCTTCCGGCGCGCTGCGTCTGGGAGTATCCGAAATGACGCGTTTCGGATTCGGTCCGCAGGAGTTCGAGGAAGTGGCGGAGCTGATGGCTGACTGCGTATTCAGAGAAAAGAACGTCAGGGAAGAGGTCAATAAGCTGAGAAGCAGATTCACGAAGATGCATTACTGCTTCGATGATCAGAGCATGGAAGACGCTCTTGGCCATCTCGTAAAGCGTACGGGGATACGTTGATATGGTAAGCATATTCGATATAATCGGGCCGGTGATGATCGGACCGTCCAGCTCGCATACGGCCGGGGCAAACAGGCTGGCGCGCGTATCGCAGCAGTTATACGGCAAGCCGTTTGACAGGGTGACGTTCGAGCTGTTCGGTTCGTTCGCCGGCACGTATATAGGCCACGGCACCGACAAGGCGCTCGCAGCGGGAGCGCTGGGTATGCGCGAGGACGACGTCAGGATAAGAGACGCCATGAGGATAGCTCGTGAACGCGGCGTAGAGGTGGTTTTCAGACCGCGGAACAACAAGACGCCTGAAGGCTATGATCTGATAACGGTATTTGAAAGCAGCGGTGAAAAGCCGTTCGAGGTGGCGGGAAACTCTGTGGGAGGAGGCCGGATCTCGATAACATCTGTCGACGGGATACGGACGTACATATCAGCCGGAGGCCCGACGCTGGTACTGACACACGCCGATGAAAACGGCGTGATAAGCAGGGTCACAGCGATACTGGCAGAGGACGGCGTAAACATCGCTACGATGCGTACCGATCGTCAGGCTGTAGGCGGCAGAGCCATGTCGGTGCTGGAGCTGGACTGCGAGGCGGAAGCTGGTACCGTCGAAAAGATCAGAGCCCTGCGCGAGATAGAGAAGCTTGCGAACATAAAGTAGAGACAAGGAGCATCAGGATGTATAACGATTTTGCAGGTCTTTGCAGAGAAGCGGAGAGCAACGGCGCGGGCCTGTGGCGGGCGGCGCTTGATCGCGAGGTGCGCGGCAATTCGGTGTCGGAGGACGACGTATTGGCGGAAGCGGCGCGATGTCTGGACGTGATGAAGGAGTCGTGCAGATTTACGGAATCACATGACGATCAGAGGCTTTCGCTGGTAGGCGATATCACGCTGAAGCAGCGGGCGTATGCTGACAGCGCCAGTTCGCTCTGCGGGCGCGATATCAACGATACTATGGCGGATGCGCTGGCGTGCATCCAGAGCGATTATCATATGGGCAGGATATGCGCCATGCCGACTGCCGGATCGTGCGGCATAGTTCCGGCTGTGCTGTTCCACACGGCGAAAAAGACGGGCGCAGACGATGAAAGCCTGATCAGGGCGCTGATAACTGCAGGCGGCGTGGGCGCGCTGGCAGCGGAGAAGGCTACTATATCCGGCGCTGCCGGAGGATGTCAGGCCGAGTGCGGAGTAGCAGCCATGATGGCTGCCGTTGCCGCCGCGGAAATGTGCGGCGCGGAGCCGCAGACGGCGCTGGCGGCAGGAGCCTTTGCCATGATAAATGCCATGGGTCTGGTGTGCGATCCGGTGGCGGGACTGATACAGGTGCCGTGCGTATACAGGAACGCGTCACAGGCTGTCAACGCTCTGCTGTCGGTAGATCTGGCCATGGCGGGCAACAGGTCATTCATCCCGCTCGACGAGGTCGTGGAGGCCATGTACGAGGTGGGGCGCAAGATGGCGCCTGAGTTCAGAGAAACGGCCATCGGAGGCCTTGCAGGCACTGACAGCGCCAAAAAAGTGAAAAATCCTTAGTGTTTTCAACAGGGTTTTCAATAAAACGAACGCAAAGAAATATCAGGAGGTAAGCTATGAATTTTCCAAAAGAATTAAAGTATTCAAAGTCACACGAGTGGGTAAAGATGGTGGACGACAGCAACGCGATCATAGGACTGACGGATTACGCTCAGGATCAGCTGGGCGATCTCGTATTCGTCAATCTGCCGGAGGAGGGCGATGCCTTCGATGTCGATGAGGTGTTTGCCGACGTCGAGTCCGTAAAGGCGGTATCCGACGTGCTGTCGCCTGTAGCGGGAACGATCTCGGAGATCAACGAAGAGCTTCTCGATTCACCGCAGATGATAAATTCCGATCCGTACGAGGCATGGCTCGTGAAGATGAGCGATGTATCGGGATCAGCTGATCTCATGGATGCCGACGAGTACGAGGAATTCATAAAGACAGAGGAACAGTAAAGCGCAGCTTGTGACTGTTAGCAGATCAGGACAGGAGGTACGTCTATGGGATTTTATGTTCCCAATACTGATAAACAGCAGCAGCAGATGCTGGAAGACATAGGGCTCAGGAGCTTTGACGAGCTGTTCTCACAGATACCGCAGGAGGTTCTCCTTGAGGGAGGACCTGATATTCCGAGCGGCATGAGTGAGATGGAGGTGGTGAGAGAGACCGGAGCCATAGCGCGTGAGAACAGGGTGTTCGGCACGTGCCTGAGAGGAGCCGGAGCGTACAGACATTATATACCGGCTATCGTGAACAACATAACCGGCAAGGAGGAGTTCAAGACTGCTTATACGCCGTATCAGGCGGAGCTCAGTCAGGGGATACTCCAGTCCATATTCGAGTATCAGACTATGATATGCGAGCTTACAGGTATGGACGTATCGAATGCGTCGGTCTACGACGGCGCTGTGGCGGCGGCGGAGGCGGCGATGATGTGCAGGGACAGGAGGCACGATACCGTGGTGGTATCGGAGACCGTACATCCTAACGTGCTGAAGGTAATCCGCACATACTGCGGCGCAGCGGGCGCCAAGCTCGTGACGGTGCCGCAGGACGGCAGCGTTATGGATCAGGCCGCGCTGCAGAGGATCATGTCGGAGGAGGATAAGCTCGCGTGTCTTTACGTGCAGCAGCCTAACTTCTACGGCAGGCTGGAGGAGCTGGACGGCGTAGCGGAGCTGGTACACGCAGCGGGCGCCAAGCTGATAATGGGCTGCAATCCTGTTTCGCTCGGCATACTGAAGACGCCGAAGGAATACGGAGCCGACATAGCGGTAGGAGAGGGACAGCCTCTCGGCATGCCGCTGTCGTTTGGAGGACCGTATCTCGGCTTTATGGCCGCAGAGCAGAGCATGATGAGGAAGCTGCCGGGCAGGATCGTCGGTGAGACCGTAGATGCTGACGGAGAGAGGGCCTTCGTGCTCACGCTGCAGGCCAGGGAGCAGCATATCAGAAGAGAAAAGGCAGGGTCCAACATCTGTTCAAACGAAGCTCTGTGCGCTCTTACCGCATCCGTATACATGGCGGCCATGGGGCCTTCTGGTCTGGCGAAGGTGGCGGCGATGTCGGCGGAAAACGCTCACCGTCTGGCGGCCATGCTGGCAGACGCCGGACTTTTGACGGACGGAGAGGCCGAATTTTTCCACGAGTTCGTCACTGAGATACCGCAGGACAGCGGCGTAAGCTGTGACGATATACTTTCCGCGCTGGCAGAGCACGATATACTGGGCGGTCTGCCGCTCGATGACAGAAGGATGCTCTGGTGTGCTACCGAAGTGAACACGCCGGCAGAGCTGGCGAAGGCGGCCGACGTAGTCAGAGCCGTACTGAACGGGAATCATGAAGGAGGTGCTGCCTGATGGAACTGATATTTGAAAAGAGCGTCAGCGGAAAGGGCCTTTTCTTGATGCCTGATACGGACGCACCGGAGGTGAAGATATCCGGAAAGTTCATGAGAAGCGTGCCTCCGAAGCTGCCGGAGCTTTCCGAGACGGAGATAAACAGGCATTACAGCAGCCTTGCCAAGAGAGCTCACGGCGTGAACGACGGATTTTATCCGCTGGGCTCATGTACGATGAAGTACAACCCGACTGTGAACGAGAAGATCGCAGCCTATGACGAGCTGACGGACATACATCCGCTGCAGCCGTCGGAGACGGTGCAGGGCTGGCTGAAGCTCTATGACATGACGAGGGACTACCTCTGCAGCATAACGGGTATGGACGACGTGTGCTTCCAGCCGGCGGCCGGCGCTCACGGTGAGTTCACGGGACTGCTGCTGATAAAATCATATCACGAGTCCAGAGGAGATCACGGCAGGAACAAGATAATCGTACCGGATTCATCGCACGGAACTAACCCGGCCAGCGGCAGCATGTGCGGCTACGGCGTGATCAGCGTTCCGTCAAATGAGAAGGGCGGCATAGATCTCGAGGCGCTGAGAGCTGCCGTGGGAGAGGATACTGCCGGACTCATGCTGACTAATCCGAATACGCTCGGCATATTCGACGAGAACATACTGGAGATAACGAAGATAATCCATGAGGCCGGAGGTCTCTGCTATTACGATGGAGCCAACCTCAACGCCATCATGGGCATCGCCAGACCGGGAGATATGGGTTTCGATGTAATGCACATGAATCTCCACAAGACGTTCTCCACGCCTCACGGCGGCGGCGGTCCGGGAAGCGGACCTGTGGCCTGCAAGCAGCTGCTGGCGCCATTCATCCCGGGAAGGAGAGTCGTGAAGAAGGACGACGGCGGCTACGACATGACTGCGCCTGAGGATGTAAAGGCGTCCGTAGGCATGTTCTGCGGAAACGCGCTGGTAATAGTGAGGGCGCTGGCATATCTGATGTCCCTCGGTAAAGAGGGCATACCGTATGCGGCGAAGAACGCCGTTCTCAACGCCAATTACATGAAGGCCGGGCTTGAGGACATATACGACGTTCCTTACGGCGGCATATGCATGCATGAATTCGTGATAAGCGCGGAAAAGATCAAGAAGGAGACGGGTGTGGCGGCGCTCGATATAGCGAAGGCGCTGATAGACAACGATATACATCCGCCGACGATATACTTCCCGCTCATCGTGAACGAGGCGATGATGTACGAGCCTACGGAGACGGAATCAAAAGAAACTATAGATAATGCGATAAAGGTGCTGCGCGAGATATACCGCGAAGCATACGAGGATCCGGAGAAGCTGCACGAAGCGCCTCACAATGCGCAGATAAAGCGGCCGGATGAAGTGCTGGCGGCCAGACAGCCGGTATGCCGCTACGAATTCCGGGAGAAAGAGTAGATGATCAGACGGCTGCTGACGATAGACAACACGGGAACATGTCCGTACACGAACCTGGCTCTTGAGGAATATCTGCTTGATACTGTCGCTGACGGCACGCAGATACTGTATCTGTGGCAGAACAGCAACACGATAGTGGTGGGCAGAAATCAGGACGTATTCAGGGAATGCGATATGGAGCAGGCGGAAAAGGACGGCGTGAGGATAGCGCGGAGGCTGTCGGGCGGCGGCGCGGTGTTCCACGATATGGGCAATCTGAATTTTACGTTCATATGCAGACGGGATGACCGCGATATCGCCGTGAATACCGGCATAATACTGAGAGCTCTGAAGGAGCTGGGAGTGGATGCCGAGCGGTCGGGACGCAACGATATACTCGTACAGGGAGCGAAGGTGTCCGGAAACGCTTTTTATGAGAACGGCGACCGCTGCTATCACCACGGCACGCTGCTCATCGATGTGGACAGGGAGCGGATGGCGCGGTACCTGTCGGTATCGAAGGAGAAGCTGCAGCTCAAGGGAGTGAGTTCCGTCAAGTCGCGCGTGATAAACCTCAGGGATGTAAACGCCGATATCTCGGTGACGGGGATTAAGGCGAGCCTTACGGAGACGTTCGCTAAAGCATACGGAATAAGGCCGGAAACGATGACTGCGGCGGATATCCCGCAGCAGGAGCAGGAGCGCAGGGCGGCAAGATTTGCCTCGCGGGAATGGATCTTCGGAAGCAGGATATTCTGCAACAAAAGCATGCGCAGACGCTTTGCCTGGGGAGACATCGAGCTGCTGCTGCGCGTGGAGGACGGCGTGGTGAGAGATGCGCACGTGTTTTCCGATGCTATGGAGCAGGAGTCCATACTGAGGCTGGCCGAAGCGCTCAAAGGGCGCAGCTGTGACGCGGAGGGCGTAAGGGCGGCGCTGGGCGAGGCCTTCGCTGCAGACGGTGCGCTGACGCGCGAAGCGGCGGCAGACAGGACGGAAGATATAATGAAGCTGGTGGAAGAGGAAACAAAGGTACAGGAGGCGACAGATGGGAGACAGATATGACCTTATCATATTAGGCGGAGGTCCGGGCGGCACCGATGCGGCGCAGGCGGCTGCGGCGCGCAGCATGAAGACGGCCGTGGTCGAGAGGAGCCATATAGGCGGGACGTGCCTCAACAGAGGCTGCGTGCCGACGAAGACGGCGCTGCACGCTGCGGAGATATACAGACAGGCGAAAAACGCGGCCAGATACGGTATAGAGGGCGGCGAGGATCTGCGTATGGATATGGCGGCTTTCAGAGAGTACAAGGAAAATACGCTTGAAACGCTGCGCCAGGGCATGTTGATGACGCTCAAAAAGAGCGGCGTCGATGTCATACAGGGAGAAGGAAGACTGGCGGGCCGCGGGGTCGTAAAGGTCGGCGACGAGACGTATGAAGCTGACAGGATATTGATCGCCACAGGCTCGGTCCCGGCGCGTGTTCCTGTACCGGGAGTGGATCTTCCAGGCGTGGTCAGCAGCGACGAGATGCTGGCCTTTGAAAAGCTGCCTGAGAAGCTGGTAATAATCGGCGGCGGCGTCATCGGTGTCGAGATGGCCTACCTTTACAGCTCGTTCGGATGCAGCGTGACGCTGATCGAATCGCTGAAGCGGCTGCTGGCCAATCTCGACAAGGAGATCGGAAGGAGCGTTGCTCAGATCCTTGAAAAGCGCGGCGTAGATATACATACATCCGCAATGGTGGAGGAGATACAGCGCGGCGATGGAGACGAGCTCGTATGCATCTATGAGGAAAAGGGAGAGAAGAAGAGCGCCGCTGCCGAAACAATACTGATAGCAACGGGAAGGAAGGCATGCACGGACGGCCTGTTCGCCGAAGGGGGGGCGGAGCTGGCTGAAGCGATCCTCGATGAGAAGGGACTGATAAAGGTCGACGAGCATTATGAGACTGCCGTTCCCGGCATATTCGCCATAGGAGACGTCACGGGCGGCATACAGCTGGCGCATGTGGCGGCGGCGGAGGGAAAGAATGCGGTCTGTGCGATGGCGGGCGAGGAGCCGTGCGTCGATATGGCGCAGGTGCCTTCGTGCGTATACACGGATCCGGAGATCGCCAGCGTCGGTATGACTGCCGACGAGGCCAAGGCCGAGGGGATCAAGGTCGTATCGAAGAAATATCTCATGGGAGCCAACGGCAAATCGGTGCTGTCGGGACAGGAACGCGGCTTCATAAAGGTGATCGCGGATCCTGAAAGCGGCAGGATCATGGGGGCGCAGATGATGTGCGCTAGGGCTACCGATATGATAACGCATTTTTCGCAGGCCATAGCCTCGGGGCTGACGATGAAGGAAATGGCGGGGATAATATATCCGCATCCGACGTTCTGTGAAGCCATAGGCCAGGTGACCGGCGAATGATAAAATAAGAAAACAAGAACATGATGATACCTAATCTGCATTGGAGCAGACAACAGAGGTCCCGGAACGGAGCGGAAGCGACGGTCCGGGATCTCTGTTTTTTTGTCCTGAGGGCGCTGACGGAAGGTAAAAATATTTATCAAAAAAGCGAAATTGCTTATCAAATATGATAAATGCAGAAGTCAAATATGGGAAACCGTGAACGGATGCGGATTTTGGGGATCAGATGTGAAAAATCGACGGACAAAATTATCAATAATGATAAAAATGCCGCCTTAAAAGGCTCAAAATCGTGGGAAAATTCGCGTTTTTCTTGGCGCGATAATTGCATTATCTATATACAGGAAAGTGCTTTGAAGGACGTTATAGCTGAATTCTTGAATTATGAAGAAAGGAAACAGATGACGAAAATGAAAAAGGAAGCGGTTTATCCATACATACCAAATACTGCGCCTGACACTAAAAAGGTCATGATGGAAGCAGTGAACGCGAAAACGGAAAGAGAGATATTCGACGTGATCCCGGACAGATTGCTGTACGATGATTTCGATTTCCCTGAACCTATACTCGATGAATACAGCTTGAAGAGACACATGGAGGGTCTGCTTGATAAGAACGCCAATCTCGGAACTCACCTGTGCTTTCTGGGAGCGGGCTGTGCGCCGCACTTCATCCCGTCAGTGGTTGACGAAGTCCTCAAGAGAGGCGAGCTGGTAACGGCTTATACCAGCGACATGGGCGACCAGGGCAGAGGTCAGATGCAGTTTGAATACCAGAGCCTGATGGCGGAGCTTCTGGATATGGCGGTTATCGCCTTCCCGCAGTATGACGGCGGAAGCTCGCTCGGACACGCCATACGCATGACGCGCAGGCTGACGGGCAGGAACAAGGTGCTCGTAGCCTCCAGCATGAACAAGGTGACGCTGGAGATAGCTGAGAATTATCTGACGCAGATCGACGGCATGTACTGCGAGCTGATACCGATCGCCTACGACGAGAAGACCGGACTTTTGGATCTCGATGATCTGGAGAAGAAGCTGAACGACGAGATCGCGGGCGTAGTGATCGAAAACCCTACGTTCTTCGGAACGATCGAGATCAATGCCAGAAAGATCGGTGAGATGGCGAAGGCCGCCGGAGCGGAATTCGTCGTATACGCCGACCCTATATCGCTGGGAGTACTGGAGGCTCCGGGAGCTTACGGCGCGACCATAGCCTGCGGCGACATCCATTCTCTGGGCCTGCACATGGGAGCCGGCTCGGGAGTAGGCGGATACGTAATGGTAAAGGATGATTACAGATATGCCAAGGAGCTGAAGGACATGATGTATGCAGCATCGCCGACGAGCGTTGAGGGCGAGATCGGTTTCAGCTTTGAGGCATCATACGACAGGACTTCGTATGAGATACGTGAGAAATCAGCAGAGTTCACGGGTACCAGTGCCGGCCTGTGGACGGCTGTAGCCGGAGTTTATCTGGCAACGATGGGTCCGAAGGGCATGAAAGAGGTAGGCGAGTCTATCATCAGCCGCAGCGCATACGCAGCTAAGAAGCTGGCCGCTGTCGACGGAGTTTCTGTCATGTTCTCCGGCCCGTCATTCAAGGAGTTCGTCGTTGATTTCCGCGGAACGGGAAAGAGCGTGGAGCAGATCAACAAGAGCCTTCTGGAGAAGGGGATCATCGGAGGATACGATCTGGCAAGGTCATATCCTGAGCTGGCAGGATGCATGCTGCTGTGCGTGACGGAGATCCATATGAAGGAAGATATCGACAGACTGGTCGACGAGATAGTGAAAGTTGTTTCCTGATTTAGTGGAAAGGGTGAGAATATTGAAACAGGTAAAGATAAGAGATTTTCATCAGGCGAGATGGAACGAGCCGATCATAATGGAGCTTTCCGTAGAAGGTGAAAGAGGAGTGCTGCTGCCGGAGGTAGAAAAGGAAGTGGCTGCAGAGCTGTCAGGCGTAGATCTGGGAGACATAGGCAGAAAGAGCGATCTGAATCTGCCGGAGATAAACCAGCCGCGTCTCGTAAGACATTACAGCAGAGTGACTCAGGAGATGATGGGCTCCGACAATACCCTGGGTATATCGCAGGGAACGTGTACGCTGAAGTACAATCCGAAGGTTCAGGAGCATACGGCGCTCGACAGGAGGATAGCCGACGTGCATCCTCTGCAGGACGAATCGACGCTGCAGGGCATACTGGAGATATATTATCAGACCGACAAGATGATGCAGCAGCTGGCGGGGATGGATAAGTTCTCATTTCTGCCTACCGGCGGCGGCCAGGCTATATACGCCAACGCGCAGATCGTGAAGAAATATCACGAGGACAAGGGCAATGAGGGTAAGGATGAGATCGTGACGACTCTCCACTCGCACCCTGTAGATGCAGCGGCATCGTCAACGCTGGGATACAAGATCATAACGCTGATGCCGGATCCTGAGACCGGACTTCCTAACTGGGACGAGTACATGGCGGCGCTGAGCGAGAGAACAGCGGCTATTTTCATCACGAACCCTGAGGATACCGGTATCTTCAACGACAGAATAGATGAATTCGTAAAGGCTGCTCACGAGCTGGATGCCGTATGCGTATACGACCAGGCTAACGCCAACGCGCTGATCGGCGTTTCGAGGGCAGGAGACGCAGGCTTCGACCTGATGCACTTCAACCTGCATAAGACGTTCTCCGCTCCTCACGGCTCCGACGGTCCGGGCTGCGGAGCCATAGGCTGCAGGGAGAAGTTCGTGAAATACCTCCCGAAGCCGACCGTTGAGGAAAAGGACGGAAAATATTATCTCGATTACGACAGAGATCTGAGCGTGGGATATGTCAAGATGTTCATGGGCAACGCGATGGCGGTCATGAAGGCATATATGTGGTGCCGAAGCCTCGGTATCGACGGACTCAGACAGGCTGCCGTGATATCGGTGCTCAACAATCAGTACATGACGAACCAGATACTGAAGAAGGTGCCGGGTACGAAGCTCTACTTCGACGACGGACGCAGAAGGATGGAGCAGACTCGTCTTTCCTTCGAGGGACTGATGGAAGAGACGGGCTGCGGTATCGTAGACGTGAACCACAGGCTCGTAGATTACGGTATATCCGAGCTGTGGATGTCGCATCATCCGTTCACCGTGCCGGAGCCGTTCACACCGGAACCGTGCGAGAGCTACAACAAGGATGACATCGACTACTATGTAGAGGTGCTCAGAAGGATCGTCGAGGAATGCAGAGAGGATCCTGAAATGGTCAAGTCCTCGCCGCATAAGGCGGCCAGACATCTGCCGCAGGCGATTCCGGAAACATCCTCGGAGGAGGATTTCAAGAAGCTGGCGACGACGTGGCGCGCTTATGTGAAGAGATTCAAGGTATAGAAATATGCAGGTATGAAATCAGAGTAGGGATCTCCCTGCTCTGGTTTTGTATCGGAGAGAACAGGTTGATAGCAGTATGAAGAAGAGGATAGGTTTGATAGTGAACCCCGTTGCCGGCGTGGGCGGTAAAGCCGGATTCAAGGGCAGCGACGGGGAGGAGATACAGAGAAAGGCTTTCGAGAAGGGCATCCGTCCGGAGTCTCCCGCGAAGGCTCAGGCGGCGCTTGCCGTGTTTCAGGATCTGGCAGACAAGGTGGAGATACTGACGTATGAGGGAGCCATGGGACACGATGAGGCGGCCGGCTGCGGGTTTTCCGTGACCGATGTGGGAGCGCCGGAGGCCGTGGGGAAGACGAGCGAGGAAGATACGAGGAGACTGGCGGCCAGGCTGCTGGAGGAAAACGTGGACATGATCGTTTTTGCCGGCGGTGACGGAACGGCCAGAGCCGTATGCAGCGTCATCGAGGAGAAGATCCCGGCCGTGGGGATACCGGCAGGCGTGAAGATACATTCCGGCGTATATGCGATAAACCCGAAGAACGCGGGCAGAGCGGTGAAAAATTTCATCACCGGCGAGATCACTCAGACTAAAGAGGCCGAGGTGATGGATCTCGACGAGGAGCTGTACCGCGAAGGGATCATAAGCCCCAGACTGTACGGATATATGCAGGTGCCGGACGATAAACGCTCGATACAGAACGTGAAAATGCGTTCAACTTCGCAGACAGTAGCTCTGGATTATATCGCTACAGATGTGATACAATCTATGGAGAAGGATGTGGTCTATCTCATCGGCGCCGGAACGACGACGAGAACGATCATGATCCTGATGAAGCTGGATTATACGCTGATAGGTGTGGACGCCGTCTGCAACGGAGAGCTGCTGGGCAAGGATCTGGACGAGGCGCAGATATGGGAGCTCGTTTCTCACAGGAGGTGCAGGCTGATCACGACCGTGATCGGCGGCCAGGGTCACGTCTTCGGACGCGGCAATCAGCAGCTCAGTCCGAGGGTTATACGCAGGCTGGGTAAGGAAAATATCGAGATCATAGCGACGAAGGAAAAGCTGCTGTCGCTGCCGGGCAGAAGACTTCTGCTGGATACGGGCGATGCGTCGCTCGACAGAGAGCTGAGCGGGTACGCCAAAGTCATCACCGGGCTTGACGAAAGGACGATGTGCAAGATCGAAGGAGAATAGGCATATCATATGGATGCGGAGGGATACATATGAAGACACTGGAAGGAAAGATCGCCTTTGTTACGGGCGCTGCGCAGGGAAACGGGTTCGGCATCACCAAAGTGCTGCTGGAGAAGGGCGCCAGCGTGATCATGACGGACAAGTCGGAGCTCGTGAGGGAATCCGAGAAAAAGCTGGAAGAGCTGATCGGAGAGAAGAGAACGCTTTCATATACGATGGATGTGACGGCGGCCGACAAGGTCGCGGAGGTCGTAAAGGACGCAGAATCCAGGCTGGGGCCGATCGACATACTGGTCAACAACGCCGGGATATCGCTGCTGACTGAGATAGAGGATATGGATGACGAATTGTGGGATCTGCACTTTGACGTCAACGTCAACGGCGCCAGAAACTGCGTCAAGGCCATATTGCCGGGCATGATGGAGAGGCGTTACGGGCGTATCATCACCATGTCGTCCGTCACCGGGCCGCGCGTATGCGATCCGGCGAACATAGCCTATGCGGCGACCAAGGCGGCGCTGCTGGGATTCAGCAAGGCCATAGCGATAGATACGGCGGGATACAACATCACGTCAAACGCCATATTGCCGGGATATTTCCTGACGCCGATGGTGGAGCTGACGGCGGTGGAGACGGATCCGGAGAATCCTCAGCGCGTGCTTGATGAGATCGTGGAGACGATACCGGCAGGCAGATTCGGAAAGCCTGAGGAGATAGGATATCTGGCGGCGTTCCTGGCCTCCGATGAGGCCGCTTACATAACGGGGAGCGAGTTCGTCATCGACGGCGGAAGCACGCTGCCGGAAACGATTTCGGTAGGACGTTAGGAGATTAAGAGGAGAGACAGAGGGGCATGAAACTTTCCGCGATACAGAATACAGTACAGGCTGTAGCCGAAGCTATTTCGGAGGCGATAGGGGTAGAGACAGAGATCGTCAGCGATGAACAGATCATCGTTGCCGGTACTGGCAGATACCGCAACAGGATCGGCAGCATAGAAGAGTGCGGCGACAGTACGACTAATGAGATCTACGGCATGATCTTCAGGACAGGCACGCAGTACATAATCGAAGATGCGCCGAACCATCCTGATTACTGGGGCGCCGAGGGCGAGCTGGCCGAGGTGTGCAGTCCTATCGAACTGGACGGCAAGGTGATCGGCATCATCGGTCTGGTGGCGTTTAACGAGGAGCAGAAGGCGAGCCTGCTGGCGAAGAAGGAAAACCTGTTGAATTTCTGCAACAGGATGGCGGAGCTCATCGCGACCAAGGCCAAGGAGATCGCTATCACGAACGGGATGAGGACCATCCTGTCGGCGATCAGCGAGGGCGTGTTTTACGTGAGCAAAAACGGCACGATCCTCGAGTGCAATAAAAAGGCGGCCGAGCTCCTGCACAGGAGGCGAGATGAGATCGTAGGCAGGAACATAGAGCTCGTGTGGGAGGACTCGTTTGTGCTGGAGGCCGTCAAGGAAGGCCTGCAGTGCAAGGGCATAGAGAAACGATATGTGGACAGGAGCGGACACGAGCTGCACTGTCTGATGGATATCTCGCCCATATATCTCAGCGAGACTGAGGAAAGCGGGCTTGTCGGCGATGAGGTGCTGGGAAAGGGTGAATTCTCAGGCATCGTGATATCGTTCAAGGATATGGCCGATATCAAAAAGCTCGTCTACGACATGACCGACAACAGCATGCCGAACAGATACGGAGATATCGTCGGCAACAGCAAATGGATACGCGATATCAAGGCACAGATAAACAGGATCGCGGACAGCAAGTCGAGCGTGCTGATAACAGGCGAGAGCGGCACGGGAAAAGGTCTGGTAGCGAAGACCATCCACGAGTACGGCAACAGGAGAGAGAACCCGTTCGTGCTCGTGAACTGCGCGGCCATACCGGATACGCTGGTGGAGAGCGAGCTGTTCGGTTACGAGGAGGGCGCCTTCACGGGCGCGAAGAAGAACGGCAAGCCCGGCAAGTTCGAGCTGGCCGACGGAGGCACGATATTTCTGGACGAGATAGGAGATCTGCCGCTGTCGCTGCAGGGAAAGCTGCTGCAGGTGCTGCAGTCGGGACGGTTCACGCGCGTCGGAGGCACGTCGGAGATCTCGGTCGACGTCAGGGTCATAGCGGCCACGAACAGGAGCTTTGAGCAGATGATAAGGGATAAGGAGTTCCGCGAGGATCTGTATTTCCGTCTGAACGTCATACCGCTCAAGATGCCGAGCCTCAGGGATCGCAGGGAGGATCTGCCGCTGCTGCTGAACAACGCTCTGAAAAAATACGGCAGCATGCTGGAAAAGCGCGTTCAGGGCTTCAGCGACGACGCGATGGCGGCGCTGATGTCGTACGACTGGCCGGGAAACGTCAGAGAGCTCGAGAACGCTATCGAGTACGCGATCAATATGGAGGATAAGGATATAATATCGAAGGAGTCGCTGCCTGAAAGAGTAAAGAACATGGAGGCGTTCAGCAGCAGGGAAATGACGCTGGCTGAGAAGAGAAACGCCTTTGAAAGGAACATCATCGAGCAGTGCCTGCGGCATGAAGGCTATTCTGTGGAAGCGAAAAAACGGGCCGCGAAAAAGCTGGGCATCGGCGAGGCGACGCTTTACCGCAAGATGAAGGCTCTCGGTATCGAAACGAAGGAAAAATGAGCAAAAATCTCCCGTGACAGCATAGGGCTGCTGCGGGAGATTTTGATTTTCATTGTCAAACCCGCGTTTCGTGCGGCTTATTATTTTATCATTTCATTATTTCTGGCAGTGCGGACAGTATATGCTGCTCCTGCCTCCGATGATCGTGCGGCAGAGTGCGCTGCCGCATACGGGGCACGGCTCGCCTTCATGGCCGTATACCTGCAGGAACGGCGTGTTGCGGTAATCCTGCCCTCTGGTGCGCAGGTAGTCCTCCGCTGCTATGGCGTTTTTCTCGGTGAAGTAGGACATGCGTTCGGGGATGAGCGCGGCGAGGCGTTCCCATTCCTCGGTGCTCAGACTTCCGGCCGCACGCGCCGGATGTATGCGCGCCGAAAACAGGATCTCATCCGAGTATATGTTGCCGATACCGGCGATGATGCTCTGATCCAGAAGACAGCTCTTGATCGCCTTTCTGCGCTTTCCGAGACGCGAGAAGAGATAGCCGGCTGACAGAGCCGGATCCGCAGGCTCAAGCCCCAGCTTTTCCATGCCGGTATAGATGTCGTTTTCGCCTTTTCTGAGAAACCACAGTCTGCCGAAGCGCCTCGTGTCGGAAAACCTGAGCTCGCGGCCGTCGCTCAGATGCAGGACGACGTGGGTATGCTTTTCCGCGGGCATCTCCGCCGGGGTCAGCAGCAGACAGCCGGTCATGCGCAGATGGATCACGAGTCTGTCGCCGCTCGTGAAACAGAGCTCCAGGAATTTGCCGCGCCGTTTTATTTGGCTGAAAACCTGACCTGTGAGCAGCCTTGTGAAATCCCCGGCGTCCGGGTGTGCGATCACGCCGGCTCCTGGGGCCTCGACTCTGATGACAGAGAGTCCCTGTATCTGCGGCTCGATCACCCGCTTTACTGTTTCTACTTCCGGTAATTCAGGCATGCGCTTCACCTCCAGTCTGCCCGATATTCGCTGCAGCCATCGTAGCATAATCCGCCGCGCGCTTCAAGACATGCGGCGGCATAAGTTTCCTGATTCGGTTTGTTTGTATGCGGCGGGTATTGTATATTTGGCGGCCGGTTTATATAATATGAATATAGATGGATATATGGAAGCGAGAGCTTTGAGCGCAGGCCGCTGGCCTGAGAAAGTGAGGATACGATGCCGTTTAAAATAGTGAGAGATGATATAACGAAGATGGACGTCGACGCCATCGTGAACGCCGCCAATTCGTCGCTTCTGGGAGGCGGAGGCGTAGACGGATGCATACACAGAGCTGCCGGACCGGAGCTTTTGGCTGAGTGCAGGACGCTCGGAGGCTGCGAGACGGGCAGCGCCAAGATCACGGGAGCGTACAGACTGCCGTGCAGATATGTCATACATACGGTCGGGCCTGTATGGCGAGGAGGCGGTAACGGAGAAAAGGAAAAGCTGGAATCGTGTTATCGCACATCTCTCGGACTGGCGAAGGAAAACGGCTGCGCTTCGGTGGCCTTCCCGCTGATATCGGCCGGCGTATACGGATATCCCAAGAAGCAGGCCGTGCAGGTGGCGGTAGAGACGATAGAGGAGTTTCTGCAGCAAAACGATATGACGGTATATCTCGTGGCGTTTGACAGGGAGATACATGACATATGCGAGGAGCTTTACGGCGACAAGGTGGAAAGCTGAGCGTGCAGAATTGTGTAGATATGAAGAAGATTGGCGTTAAAGCTGTCTTTTTGCGCGGAAAGGGAGTATACTTAACGTATAACCAAATAAAAGTGAACTCATGAAATGATCATATCACATTCAGACGTGATGTTTTACAGTTTATTTTTATCATCACAATGTTTGTGAAAGGATCGGATATGGGAACTATTTTAAGGAAAAGAGTTATATACGCAGGCATGACGCTGCTGCTGGCAGCCGTGCTTGCTTTTTGTTTATCGGCAAGGGCATATGGCGCCAGCGTCGATGACATCAGTGACAGCCGCTTCAAACAATACGTCATGGAACGCTTCGATACGAACGGGGACGGCAGTATCTCGCAGGATGAGGCTGATAATGTGACGAGCATAAACGCGAGGAATATGGGCATAGAGAGTCTGGATGGCATTCAGATGTTCACCAATCTGCAGTATCTGAACTGTGCCGGAAACGAGCTGACATCTCTGGATCTGAGCGGCAACCCGCAGTTGCTGAAACTGATCTGTGAGAGCAATAAGATAACCGGTCTTGATCTTTCTCATAATCCCGAACTGCAGCTGCTTAACTGTTTTGACAACAGGCTGGAAAGCCTTGATCTCAGCAGCAACACAAAGCTGGAGAGTCTCACGTGCGGGGGCGCAGTGGTGTTTGACACCATAGACCTTTCGCACAATACGGAGCTGAAGTCATTTGCCTATATCATAGGCGAGATGGAGGAGATAGACCTTTCGTCAAACACCAAGCTTGAAACACTGTGGATATCCACTACACCGCTGAAACAGCTGGATCTCAGTGCGAACACAAATCTTAGTCAGGTACTCTGCTACGGCACTGATCTGGTGACGCTCGATCTGAGAGGCAAGGCACAGCTTACAGCCGATAATGTGAACGTGACCAGCAACAAGATGATATCGCTGCACAGCGATATGGCGGGGGCGGCAGACATGTCTACGGAAAACCAGCGTCCGCTGCGCATAACGGTGCCGGACGGAGAGACATCATATGACCTCAGAAATATCGATCCAGAAATAAAGGCCGACGCTATCTCCGGCGTAGAAGGCGGCAGGATCGAAAATGCCGTTGTCTACGATATTTATGACGGCATGGAAGTGAGCTACACGTATACGGAGAACGATGAAGACCTTAAAGCGAGAATAATATTCAGCGTAGAGGAGAAGGCACCTGTAGATCCGGACGAGCCTTCGGATGAGCCGTCAGGCGAGCCCTCAGATGAGCCTTCGGACGGAGACACGGGCTCCGAAGGCAGCGATGAAGAACAGCCGGGGACGGGCGATGCAGACGGCAATCAGCCTGATACGGGA
>CASESB010000080.1 GCA_949290475.1 uncultured Bacillota bacterium | reverse complement strand
CCGGCCGTGACGGTCAGCTGCGGCGAGAGGCCGCGAGAGGATTACGCGCTGTGGCGCGAGGCGGGAGCCGACAGATATCTGCTGAAACACGAGACGGCCGATCCTGAGCTTTACGACAGGCTGCATCCGTGCGGCACGCTCAGGCAGCGCGTCCGGTGTCTGAGGACGCTGAAAGAGCTGGGCTACGAGACGGGAAGCGGCTTCATGGTCGGTCTGCCGGGGCAGACGTCGCTGACGCTGGCAAACGATCTGCTGCTTTTGCAGGATATACCGTGCAGCATGGCAGGCATAGGACCGTTCATATCAAATCCCAAGACGCCTCTGGCCGGAGAGCCGGACGGGGATCCGGAAACAGCGAGGCGGGCGGTGGCGCTGGCGAGGCTGCTGCTGCCGAAGGCAAACCTGCCGCTGACGACATCGCTTTCCGTGTTGTCGGGCAGAAACGACGAGGTGGTGGAAAACCCGTTCGCGTTCGGAGCCAACGTGCTCATGAAGAAGGTCACGCCCGACGATTACAAGGAAGCGTACGAGATATACCCGGCCGAGTTCAGGCCTACCGACGTCGCAGAGGACAGAAGGGAGCTGGAGCGGCTCATAAGGAGCTGCGGCAGAATCCCGCTGTGATATGAGGACGGCAGGCGGCGCAGCGACGAATGCCAAGCCGTCTGAGCCAGGCCGCCCGGTGCGGCGCAGAGATGAACGCCAAGCACCAGCCGTCTGAGTCGGTCGCCTGGCGCGGCGCAGCAGCCGCGGCCTTAAAGTAAAGAGCAAAACAAAGTTATAAAATAAAAAGGAGAAAGAAAAATGGCAGTTTACAACAGCACATCGAAAAAAGCAGAGGAATTCATCAATCACGAGAAGATCCTCGAAACGCTGGAATACGCCGAAGCCCACAAGAACGACCTGGCTCTGATGGAGCAGATCCTGGACAAGGGCAGGAAGTATCAGGGGCTTTCCTACAAGGAAGCGGCGACCCTGCTGGAATGTGATGACCCGGATATCATACAGAAGATATTCGATCTGGGCAAGGAGATCAAAGAGCACTTTTACGGCAACAGGATCGTGATGTTCGCGCCGCTCTACCTTTCCAATTACTGCGTCAACGGCTGCGTATACTGTCCTTACCACGGACAGAACAAGCACATCCCGCGCAAAAAGCTGACGCAGGAGGAAATCAGGCAGGAGGTCATCGCGCTTCAGGATATGGGCCACAAGAGGCTGGCGATCGAAGCCGGCGAGGATCCGTACAACAATCCGATAGAGTACATTCTGGAGAGCATCAAGACCATATACAGCATCAAGCACAAGAACGGCGCCATCAGGAGGGTGAACGTCAACATCGCCGCCACCACAGTGGAGGAGTACAGGATGCTGAAGGAGGCCGGCATCGGCACGTATATACTTTTCCAGGAGACGTACAACAAGAAGTCGTACGAGGAGCTGCACCCGTCGGGGCCTAAGAGCGATTACGCATACCATACGGAGGCCATGGACAGAGCCATGGAGGCCGGTATCGACGATGTGGGCTGCGGCGTGCTTTTCGGACTGGAAAATTACAAATACGATTTCGTGGGCATGCTGATGCACGCTCACCATCTGGAAAAGACGTACGGCTGCGGACCGCACACGATCAGCGTACCGAGGATCAGGCCGGCCGACGACATCGATCCGGAGACCTTCGACAACGGAGTGCCGGACGATGTGTTCAAGAGAATTGTCGCCGTGCTCAGGATCGCCGTACCGTATACGGGCATGATAATGTCGACCAGAGAGAGCGCCAAGACGAGAAGAGAATGTCTTGAGATAGGTATCACGCAGATCAGCGGCGGCAGCAGGACGAGCGTCGGCGGCTATGTCGAGGAGGAACGCGACGAAGATACCGTACAGTTTGACGTCGAGGACAGGAGGACGCTGGCGCAGGTAGTCGACTGGCTGATAGAGCTGGGCTACGTTCCGAGCTTCTGCACGGCGTGCTACAGGGAAGGCAGGACGGGCGACAGGTTCATGAGCCTGCTCAAGTCCGGTCAGATCGCCAACTGCTGCCAGCCTAACGCGCTGATGACGCTGAAGGAGTTCCTGATGGATTATGCAGGCGAGGAGACACAGAAGAAGGGCGACGCCATAATCGAGAAGCGACTGGCGATGATACCGAACGAGAAGGTGCGCGAGGTCTGCAGAGAGCGTCTGGCCAGAATAGAGGAAGGCGACAGAGATTTCAGGTTCTAGCGGCTGCGGGCGCAGAGCCGGCATTTGCAAAACGATAAGGAGACGCATATGAGCTTAAACGATACACCGAGAGCCGACAGGCTCCACATAGGGATATACGGCAGGCGCAACGCCGGTAAATCCTCGCTCATAAACGCCCTCACCGGGCAGGATATCGCCCTCGTGTCCGATACGCCGGGCACGACCACGGATCCGATATACAAATCCATGGAGCTGCATCCAATAGGTCCGGTGGTATTCATAGATACGGCCGGATTCGACGATGAAGGAGAGTTGGGCAAGCTGAGGGTGGAGCGGACTGAAGCGGTGACCGACAAGACGGACATCGCCGTGATGGTCATAGCCGCCGGCAGCGATGACGAGCAGGATCTCAGCCGCGAGGAACGCTGGACGGAGCTTCTGACGGCAAAGGATATCCCGGTGATTTTCGCCATCAACGAGTGGGAATCAGATCGGAGCGAGTCGGCGGGTCGTGACGCCGCCGGCGTGGAGGAACGGGTTCTCGCCCTGGCACAGAAGGCAAAGGGCGCGCCTGTCATAAAGGTCAGCGCAATGGGGAAGAA
>CASESB010000079.1 GCA_949290475.1 uncultured Bacillota bacterium | reverse complement strand
TTGTCGGAAACTTTATACTCTTACCTTGCTAGGTTCGTGTACAGTTTTCCTTTGATATCTTTCGCATATCTTCCGATATGCTCTTCGACTCAAATTTCTACACTATGAAGTTTTCAAGGTTCTCGAGCCCTTTTTGCGCTTGCGCTTTTCAGGCTCTGCCCGCTCTTGGCGAGCTTTTTTAGTATATAGCATGTCGCTGCGTTTGTCAACTCTTTTTTGTTAACTTTTTTCGGGCCCTTACAGCCTCTCTTTCGCCGCGACAGCTTGTTCATACTACCAAATACTCGCCTGCTTGTCAACCGATTTCTGTGTTTTAATTTTCTTTCTTTTAACCTTCATTTGACATACGTCATGAAAGCGCTGTCTGCGTCTTTTTTTGACCGCTCACGCCCGAGTATCAGATACTTGTCGCCGCTGTTCATTCTCATCACGTCGTAGCTGACGTTCTTCCTGTCGGTCAGCGTTCCGGAGCCGACCGGATGCTCGGTTATCATCAGCGGGATGACCCCGCGGTGCCAGCGGTCCGCTTCAAGCGAGTACGCCCTGACATCCACTCCGGCCTCGCGAAGGAAGCGCAGGCTCTGGCCGTTGTATACGTTGAAACCGTGACCGCCGAATATCCTCACCCCCTGCGCAGCGAAATCATCTATCCACCCCGGATTGCCGAGCATGATGCCGCTCTCCTGCACAGCGGAAACTATCCTCGCAAAGTTTTCTTCTATATATATGTCCTCGTTTCCCTTGCTTACCTCAGATACATACGGCACGACCGCAATACCGCCGGGCAGCAGCTCCGTGAGCCTCTCACGCGCGCCTTCCATGTACAGCCGCAGCGGCACGAAAATCATCGCTCCTTCACCCTGCTGCGCCGCCCCCTTCGAAGCCACTCCCTCCGAAGTCGCTCCCTCTGAAGCCGCATTCTCCGCAAGCCTGCGTAAATCGAGGCCGTCGAGAGCCCGCACAAGGCTCTCCATATCGGCGGCATAGACGAGAATCCCGCGCCGCCCGCCGGCATTCTCCTTCATTTCGTTTTCGCTGTCTGCTATCTCCGCCGCCGCGTCCTCCGCGAGCTGCCGCAGATCCGCTCTGCGGCCAGCGAACGCTCTGCGCCGTTCATCGACCAGCTTGCAGACAGCAGCCCTTCTCATGGCGTTGATCTCCGATATGGCCATCGCGATATCGCCGTCCGTATCCACGTCGATATCGACGGCCTCAAAGAACGTCTCGCCCAGCTTTGACAGCTGCTTCCTGATCCTCTCCGCATCGAGCGGTCTGTTTATGGCCTCTTCCACCGGCGCCGACGACGACGCCTCGACCTCGATATTTCCCTCGCTCATGAACAGCTGCGCCGCTCTTCCCTTCCGGGCCGCAAAGCGCATGCGTACCGGAATCTTTCTCCCGTTATCTTCAGCATACGAACGCTCCGCCTCGTCGAGCAGCCGCCGTTCGGTCACTCTGTACACGCGATCACCCGGCGCCACACGCTCCCTGATATCGCCTATACGCAGCAGCCCGCCGCCAATATCTTTCATGTAGGTGATGACATTGCCCGTTACCCGGCTGCCTCTGATCTCCACGCCGTCGCCCATGCGGAGCGGCGTCTCGCTCTTCGTGCCGGCGCATTTCGGATCTGCCTCAGGTCTGATATCCACCAGAGTTCCTCCGGCTCCGGCCGATACCACCTTGCCCACATATATCCCCCTGTTCTTCGGCGTCTCACCGGAGAGCAGAGCTTCTCCCGGATTTCCCCTGAAATAGCCGCCGCAAAACCCGCCGCGATTGAATATGCTCATCAGCTTCACCATGTCCTCGTCGGACACCCGGACTTTCCCCGTTTCTCCATACATATCGAGATATTTCCTGTAAACGGACGTCACCACCGCCACGTACTGCGGCGATTTCAGCCGCCCCTCTATCTTCAGCGAATCCACTCCTGCGCGGCATATTTCCGGCAGCAGCTCAAGCGCGCACATGTCTCCTGGGCTCAGGAAATATCCGCGTCTTCCGCGCTCATCCTCATACGGCAGCCGGCAGGGCTGAGCACAAAGGCCGCGGTTGCCGCTGCGTCCGCCCCCGCCCAGCACGCGGCTCATATGGCACTGGCCGGAATAGCATATGCACATCGCGCCGTGTACGAATATCTCCACTTCGCAGGGATTTTCCCCCTCATGACATGCTTTGGCAAAGCGCTTTATCTCCTCCAGCGTAAGCTCCCTGGCCGGAACTATCCTGGAAAATCCGGCTTTCGCGGTCCAGACGGCTCCTCTTTCATTATATATGGTTCCCTGCGTAGACATGTGCATGGGCATTTCCGGCAGGTATTTCCTCACGAGTCTCGCCAGGCCGAGATCCTGTATTATCACCGCATCGGCGCCCGCCTCATACAGGAAGCCGACGTATGAGAAGGCCTTTTTAAGCTCACTGTCCTTCAGGAGCGTGTTTAATGTTACGTATACGCGGACATTCCTGTCGTGAGCATACTCTATGGCTGCGCGCATGTCGTCATATGTAAAGTTTTCGGCCTTTATCCTGGCATTAAACTGCGGCCCGCCCATATATACGGCGTCCGCTCCGTTCTGCACCGCCGCTCTCAGCTGCTCCCACCCGCCTACGGGCGCCAGCAGCTCCGGTATTTCAAATCTCTTCATGCGTATTTCCTTTCGCTGATAAGGCCGCGCCATGCCGGCGCGGTGCGTTCGTCGTTTATTATTGATTACCTGACTGTCTTAGTATATAATGATTTCATATCGGAGGGAAGAGTATGAACAGACTAAAACAACTGATGAACGATAAAAATTTTACGAAGTGGAGCGTTTTCATCATCTTCAACGCGGCTCTCCTGTGCGTTCTGTTCTTCGTCATACGCGATATCGGCAATATCGCTTCAACACTTTACAGATGGCTGTGCGTGTTGCTCGACGCCTTCTGGCCTCTGATACTGGGGCTGATACTGGCGTATCTGCTCAACCCTCTTGCCGAGCTCATCGATACGAAGCTCATGAAAAGGCTCATACGCCTGCCGGAGGATCCCGCCAAGATCGAAAAGCGCAAAAACCTCGGCCATCTGCTGAGCGTATTGCTTACATATATCATCGCCATCGCCGCAGTCATAGCCATACTCTTCGGATTTACGGTGATGATAATAGGCAACGTCAATTTCTCGAATCTGCCGGGAACGTTCTCCGAGCTGCTCAGAGGACTGATGCATTACGAATCCGCCTTCAAGGGCTGGATAGCCGGCAATCTTCCTGAGGGCATAGTCACGGACAAGCTCACTGACGTAGCCAACTCCGTCATGACCTGGATAGGCGATAACATCAGCGCTTCGTCGGTGATCTCGTTCTTCACGAACATAAGCGGCAGCGTCATCGACGTCGTGGTGGGCATCATCGTCAGCATATATCTGATGAAGGACAAGCAGTTCTTCCTGGGGCTGTGGAAAAAGTTCCTCGATCTTACGCTTTCGGACAGACACAACGCAGCCGTTACCGGCGTGCTCGCAGATATAAACGGAGTGTTTTCCAAGTTCATAAGAGGCGCGCTGCTCGACGCTCTGATCATAGCCATCCTATCGTCCATAGGGCTTTCGATCATGGGGCTCGAAGGGGCCGTATTCATCGGAGTATTCGCCGGTATCGCCAACGTGATCCCGTACTTCGGTCCGGTCATCGGCATGGTTCCCGCATTTCTCATGGGACTGTTCACCGACGGCTTCTGGAGCGGCGCTCTGGCCGTGATCATCCTGCTGGTGATACAGCAGATCGACTGCAACCTCATCTATCCTAAGATCGTCGGCACTTCGACAGGCCTGCATCCGCTCATGGTGCTGCTGGCCGTCAGCGTCTTCGGTTACTTCGGAGGTATATTGGGAATGCTGCTGGCAGTTCCTATCGCCGGCATCATCCAGGTGTTCGTTAAAAAATGGGCGGCCAAAAAAGAAAGCTCCCTCGGACAGACTGAAACGGAAAACCGTGAAAGCGACGCGAAAAGCGGCGAGCATCGAGCATAGGCCGCACAGGCTATACATAAACAAAGAAGGAGATCGGGACTTGTCGCTGTTCCCGGTCTCCTTTTGATTTTATACCGTTCTGTCGCCTTTATTCCTTCCACGCCTTTTCCACAGCGGCAGCCACGATGTCGGCTGCGCCGGGATAGAATGCGCTCGGAATGATGTAATCCGCTCTGAGCTCGTCATCCTTTATGATCCCTGCCAGAGCAAAGGCCGCGGCCGTTTTCATCTCCTCGGTTATGCGCTTTGCTCTTGCTGCCAGCGCTCCCTTGAAAAGTCCCGGGAAGATGAGCACGTTGTTTATCTGGTTCGGGTAATCCGATCTGCCCGTACCGACGACGGCGGCTCCCGCCTCTCTCGCCAGATCCGGAAGGATCTCCGGCTCAGGATTGGCCATGGCGAATATGATCGCGTCGCTGTTCATCGACCTCACCATATCCTGCGTCAGCACACGCGCCGCTGAAACGCCGATGAAAAGATCCCTGTCTCTGACGGCGTCCGCCAGGCTTCCCGAGATCTGTTCCTCATTAGTTACCGCCGCCAACCGCTTCTTAGCCTCGTTGAGATCGCTTCTGTCCCTTGTAAGGATCCCCTTGCTGTCACAGGCCACGATATCCTTTATACCCAGATTCATCAGCATCTTCGCGATCGCCGTTCCGGCAGCTCCGGCTCCGTTTATCACCGCGCGCATCGAGCCGAGCTCACGCCCGGTCAGCTTGGCGGCATTTATGACCGCCGCCGATACGACTACGGCAGTGCCGTGCTGGTCGTCGTGAAATACAGGTATATCGACCTGTGCCTGCAGCTTTTCCTCTATCTCGAAGCACCTCGGCGCAGATATGTCTTCCAGATTTATACCGCCGAGCGTCGGCGCGATATTCTTCACTATGTTCACTATCTCATCAACGTCCTGAGTCTCCAGACAGATCGGGAAAGCGTCAATTCCCGCGAACTCCTTGAAAAGCAGCGATTTGCCGTCCATGACCGGTATTGATGCCAGCCCGCCTATATTTCCGAGTCCCAGCACCGCCGACCCGTCGGAAACGACGGCCACGATGTTCGATTTATTCGTGTATTTGTAAACGTCATCCGGGTTTTCGTGTATCCTTCTGCACGGTTCGGCAACGCCCGGCGTATAAGCCGTGGAAAGATCGTCTGTATCCTCCACCTTCACCTTGCTGACTACCGCCATCTTTCCCTTATATTTTTCATGCATCTCAAGCGATGCCTTGTAATAATCCATCAGAGCACCTCTATTTCTTCCACGAGCTCTTGAGCCCTACGATCTTGTTGAACACCTTTTCGCTGTCAGTCGTCAGTACAGCGTCGGCGATGTAATATCCCTTCCTGAAGAACTGGAACCTTTCGCCCGCCTCAGCTTCTGCCAGCGCAGGCTCCGCATAGGCTACCGTCTCCTTCAGCGAGTCGGGGTTCAGCCGCTGCTGTCCGTCCTCTTCATCAAGCATCAGGTAATCGTAATTTCTTATCTTGATCTTGACGGCCGTCTTCGCATCCACCCAGTGTATGGTCCCTTTGACCTTGCGTCCTTCAAAGCCGCTGCCGCTCTTTGTCTGCGGGTCGTACGTGCAGAGCAGCTCCTTTATCGTGCCGTCCTCGTTCTTTACGACTTCATTGCAGGTGATGAAGTACGCCCCCTTGAACCTGACCTCATTGCCCGGGAACAGCCTGAAATACTTCTTGACCGGAACTTCCATGAAATCGTCTCCGTCCACGTAAAGCTCCCTGCTGAACGGAACCTTACGCGTTCCCATCTCAGGAACCTCCCTGCTGTTTTCTATCTCCATCTCCTCCGTCATATCCTCCGGATAATTGGTTATGATGACCTTGATCGGGTTCTCGACCACGTTCCTGTTCTCGACCTTCTGCTTGAGATCCTCGCGTACACAATGCTCGAGCAGTCCGATATCGACGGTGCTGTTGGCCTTGGAAACGCCTATTCTTTCGCAGAAATCTCTCACGGCCTCAGGAGTATATCCCCGCCTTCTTATTCCGGCTATGGTCGGCATCCTCGGATCGTCCCATCCGTCGACTACGCCTTCATCGACCATGTTCTTCAGGTATCTCTTGCTCATGACGGTATTCGTCAGATTGAGTCTGGCGAACTCTATCTGCTGCGGCGGAGTCGGCCATTTGCCTACCTCCTGCAGCACCCAGTCATAGAGCGGGCGGTGATCCTCGAACTCCAGCGTACAGATGGAGTGGGTTATGCCCTCGATCGCATCCTCTATCGGGTGTGCGAAATCATACATCGGATATATGCACCACTTGTCGCCCGTGTTGTGATGCTCTGCATGGGCGATCCTGTATATTACCGGATCCCTCATGTTCATATTCGGGGAAGCCATATCTATCTTTGCCCGCAGCACCTTCTCACCGTCGGCGTACTTGCCCTCCCGCATCTCCTCGAACAGTCTGAGGTTTTCTTCAACGCTCCTGCCGCGATACGGGCTTTCCTTTCCCGGCTCCTTCAGCGTTCCTCTGTACTCCCTGATCTGATCGGCATTGAGATCGCAGACGTAAGCCTTGCCTTTTTTTATCAGCGTGATGGCGCATTCGTACATCTCATCGAAGTAATCGGACGCCCACAGCCTCTCATCCCACTGAAACCCCAGCCATCTTACGTCTTCCTCTATGGAATCCACGTACTCCGTATCCTCTTTGACCGGGTTGGTGTCGTCGTATCTGAGATTGCACTTGCCGTGGTACTTCTCGGCAGTTGTGAAATTAAGGCATATGGATTTGGCATGTCCTATATGGAGATATCCGTTAGGCTCCGGCGGGAACCTGGTGTGCACCTTGTCTCCGTACTTCTGCTCTTCAAGATCCTTGTCTATTATATTATGGATAAAATTGTTGATCTCAACTTTTTCTGCCATCTTGCTTCCTCCTAAAAAATGATACGCTTTATTATATCCCAACTGAGACCGCAAATGCAACGTCATAAAGGTGAAAAGACGCCGGCAATAGAAAAAGCGCGGCGTGATCGCCGCGCTCATCCTTGCTCATTTATCGCTATTTATCTTTCAACGATCAGAGTAGTTCCCTGTCCGCCGCCGATGCAGAGAGTAGCCATTCCTGTCTTGGAATCGCTCTTGATCATCTCGTAGATCAGAGTAACGAGTATTCTTGCTCCGGATGCTCCGATAGGGTGTCCGAGAGCGATAGCTCCGCCGTTAACGTTGAGCTTTTCAGCATCGAATCCCAGATCCTTGCCTACTGCTACGGACTGAGCCGCAAACGCCTCGTTAGCCTCGATGAGATCGATATCATCAACAGTCATGCCGGCCTTGTCGAGAGCCTTCTGGCATGCGGAGATAGGTCCGATACCCATGATAGCAGGGTCAACACCTGCGGAAGCGTAAGACTTGATCGTGCAGAGCGGCTTGATTCCCAGCTCGTCAGCCTTTTCCTTGGACATAACGATGATAGCTGCAGCAGCATCGTTGATTCCGGAAGCGTTAGCAGCAGTTACGATACCGTCCTTCTTGAATGCAGGTCTCAGCTTGGAGATATTCTCAGCCGTTACGCCGTCTCTAGGGAATTCGTCAGTATCGAATACGATCGGATCTCCCTTTCTCTGAGGCACTTCTACAGGAACGATCTCGTCCTTGAACTTGCCGGCCTTGATAGCGGCAACTGCTCTCTGCTGTGATCTGGCAGCGAACTCATCCAGCTCCTGTCTCGTAAGTCCCCACTGCTCAGCTACGTTTTCAGCAGTGATACCCATGTGGTAATTGTTGAACGCGCAAGTCAAACCATCGTTTGTCATCATGTCGATGATCTTGTTATCGTTCATCCTTGCTCCCCATCTTGCCGTAGGGATAGCATAGGCTGTCGCTGACATGTTCTCAGTACCGCCTGCTACGATGATATCAGCATCGCCGGCTTTGATCATCTGAGCTGCCAGGGAAACCGTTCTCAGACCTGAACCGCATACCTTGTTAAGCGTCATGGCCGGTACTTCCTTAGGGATTCCCGCATCCATAGCAGCCTGTCTGGCAACGTTCTGCCCGAGTCCGCCCTGGAGAACGCATCCGTATACTACTTCGTCGATAGCAGCCGGATCGATTCCCGCTCTCTTGATGGCCTCTTTAATGGCGATAGCTCCGAGTGTTCTGGCTGAAGTGTTCTTCAGAGTTCCTCCGAAGCTTCCGATAGGTGTTCTCACTGCACTCGCAATTACAACATCTCTCATAATGAATTTCCTCCTTTTCATTCATTGATTAATATATGAACAAAGCCGTTTCGCCGACTTCCTTTCAGCGGAAGACTTTATTACATTCACTTATAATATCACCGTCATTCCTTAAATGTCCCTATATACTTGGGCAGCAGCTCCAGCGGCTTGTACGACAGCTTGGATTTCCTCAGGTTCTCGATGTCCATGTCCTCTTCCCGGTTGAGAAATTCCGCTCTGTCCTCTATGTGTCGACAGTACTCGTTAAGCACCAGCTGATAAAGCCCTCTGAAATCGGTGTTGGCCTTCTCGATGTGCTCGGTCACGGTATCGCTGCCCAGCATACCGCCCACGGCTACCGCCTCTATATTGCCGTCTATCAGCACGGCTCCTCCTATGTATCCTACTCTTTCCAGGTTCCTGAATACGTCCTCCATGGCCTCCTCTTCCATTATCAGCAGTTCCATCTCGTGAGGAGGGATCTCCTTCTTCCTGTTGAACGCTTTGATAAAGGCCATGACGCTGTCAGCCATGTCCGAGGTCAGCTCCACATATTCATACTGGTAGTTTTTTTTGAAGTAGTTGAGGTGATTTTTCTTGCCGTGATAGGCTCTTCCCTTAAGCTCAACAAGATCCTTCACCCTGTATATGTAATCGTAATTGGCTCTGTCGTCTTCAAACTCTATCTCCGGGCAGGCCTCCTCTATGATGCCCGTCATGTGCTCCGGCACCAGCCTGAGACTGAACGGATAGCCCTTAGCTTCGAATTTTTCCTTGCAGCTCAATATCGTTGCCCGCAGCGACTCCTTATCGTAGCTGCCGGTCTTGGTGAGCGGCGGAAACATGAAAGGCAGCTCGATCCCCTCTTCAAGCTCCAGATGGCTGACACCGCTGAGACACATGTACTCGCCTGCCATCTCCCAGCTGAACTGGTTTATCTCGCGCCACATGTACAGGGACGTAAAGGAAAGGCCTGACGTTCTGTAGCCGTATCCGTTGAGATACTCTTCCAGGAGCTCCCGGTTTTCTACAGATATTTCATTGTCAAACATGTACATTATCTATTCCCTCTTCCCGTATTGCGCTTTATTTCACTATGGCCGAAATCTCCTTGAAGCCTTCCGCCTTGGAATCTCTCAGTATTTCGTAGAGCACGGCCTCATACGTGGTTATCACCGCTCCGGCTTCTCCCATTCGCGTGATACTCCACAGCTTGTCCGTCTCGCTTCTCGAGGATATGCAGTCTACGGCCAGATATACGTTGTATCCCGCCTCCATGAGCTGCAGCACCGTCTGCTCTACGCATATATGTGCTTCTATACCGCATACTACTATATTCTTCCTGTTTATTTCCTTTATTCTGGCTGCAAACTCCTCGTTAGCCATGCAGCCGAACGTGTTTTTCTCGACATGGCTGAACTCGCCAAGAGCCTCGGCTACAGACGGGATCGTCTCTCCGAGCCCCTTAGTATACTGCTGGGTCACTACAGTCGGTATCCCCAGCACCTTCATGCCCTTAACGAGCCTTACCGTTCTGTCCTCCAGAAGCTCCTTATCGCTCATGGCCGGCATGAGCTTCTCCTGAAAATCTATGGCTACGAAAGCTGTATCTTCTCTCGTCAGCAGTTTCATCATTCTATCCTCCAGTTTCTTATCTCGTCGATCATGTCATATGAGGTGAGATCTCTGTGTATCGGCGTGATGCTGGCATATCCGTCCTGCATCGCCATCACATCCAGCGTATCCGGCAGTCCTTCGTATATGACGGGATCCCCGCTGTACCTGTATCCGGTCAGTCCGTTTCCCAGGTCGGTCGGAGAAAAAAATTCGTTGTATTCTCTCTTCCCCAGAGTCGTGAGCTTCAGCCCCTTTATCTCCTCCGCCGGCAGATCCGGTGTATTGATGTTCAGTACTATATCGGGAGATAGTCTGCCTCGGGATTTCCTGAGCGCCTCCACCGCCAGATGGGCCGCATATTCAAAATGCGTCGCCCCGTGGCTGTCTACCGATACCGCGACCGACGGAACTCCGCATATGCTCCCTTCGATCGCTGCCGCCACCGTGCCGGAATAGAACACGTCGGTGCCCATATTCCCTCCGTGGTTTATGCCCGAAAACACCATGTCTATATTCACGCCTCTGTCCGCCAGGATCTTCATACCCAGCTTCACACAGTCGGCAGGTGTGCCGGATGTGCTGAGAGCGTATTCTGCATTTTCAAATTTCTCTTCCTGGACTGTTATATATGTTGAAACGGTAATCCCATGTCCGCTGGCGCTGCGCTGTCCGTCGGGAGCACAGACGTATACGGATGCTTCCCCTGACAGCGCTTTGACGAGCTCCTTTATGCCCTGCGCTTCGATGCCGTCATCATTTGACACCAATATATTCATTAATCTACCTCTTATATCCACTTGTATACGACGTTGATTATATCACAAAAAAAAGCGAAAATAAACTGCAAGGCCAAAAAAGTTTTGCCTTCGCAATCAAAAAATATCCCTCCGAATTTTATTGAAATTTCAATCTTATCAGAGGGATTTGAAAATCGCTTCCTCGACCCTGTCCGCAGCGTTAATCGCCGAGCACTCTGCCGATGGCATCGTTTATCACCAGCGTGGCTCTGCGGTCGTAGGCTGTCTCGGATTTGTTTATCAGTATGAGGTCGCTGCCGGAGAAATAATTTATCAGCCCCGCAGCCGGATATACCACCAGCGAGGTGCCTCCTACTATCAGCGTATCCGCTCTGCTTATGGCGTTGACGGCGCCCGTTATCACCTCTTCATCGAGCGCTTCGCCATAGAGCACCACGTCAGGCTTTACCGTGCCGCCGCACTTAGCGCACTTCGGCACGCCGTTTTCACAATTGCCCTCATCCAATATGTACTCCAGATCGTATTTAGCGCCGCATTCCATGCAGCTGTTGCGCAGCACCGATCCGTGCAGCTCGAACACCTTCCTGCTGCCGGCCTTCTGATGCAGCCCGTCGATATTCTGCGTCACCACCGCCGTCAGTTTGCCCTGCTTTTCCAGCTCGGCCAGCGCTGTGTGAGCCTTGTTCGGCATAGCGTCGGGATATATGAGGTTCTTCCTGTAATAATCGAAGAACAGCTCCGTATGATTATCAAAGAACGATCTCGACAGCATCTCCTCCGGCGGATAGCCGTACTCGCTCATGGCCTTGTAGAGGCCGCTTTCCGATCTGAAATCCGGTATATTGCTCTCGGTGGAAACGCCCGCGCCGCCGAAGAAGACGACGCTTTCGCTCCTGTCTATTATCTCTCTTACTCTCTCATCCATATCCTCACCGCTCCTTCAAGTCCGCTCATCCGCTCCACAGCTTACAGCTTCTACTGTCAGTCATCAGTTGCCTGTCGGCATATACGCTCTGAGCACGCCGGCCACGTTAGACAGAGGCATGGTCTGCAGCCACACGTGTCCCGGTCCCGTTATCACCGTATTGAACAAGCCCTCTCCTCCCAGGAACTTGTTCTTCATTCCCGGCACGGTCTGTATGTCCATGCTGCATGTCGCCGACATCGCCGCCAAATGTCCCGTATCCACTATTATCTGCTGTCCTTCCGCCAGAGAATACTCCACCACATGACCGTCGAATTCCCCGAACATGATGCCGTTGCCGCTGATCTTCTGCATTATGAAGCCTTCGCCGCCGAACAGCCCGCTTCCTATCTTCTTGCTGAAAAATACGGACATCGTCACGCCCATCTCTCCCGCCATGAAAACTCCCTTCTGGCAGATGAGCTCGTTTTGCGGCGAGATCTCGAACGTCTTTATCGATCCCGGAAAACTTGAAGCAAAGGCTATGAGTCCGGGGCCTCCCTCCGCCGTATATATGTTCTGAAATATCTTCTCTCCGGCGAACATCCTGCCCAGCGCTTTACCGACGCCGCCGTTGCTTGTCGTCTCCATCTTCATATTCGGCGACATCCACGACATGCTGCCGCCTTCCGTTATCATCTGTTCTCCCGCTTCCAGCCTGCATATGGCTACAGGCAGGGTTTCGCCCTTTATCTCGTATTTCATGGTTTTTCTCCATTTCCGGGTGCCGCCCCTTTCGCGCGTCCCTTATATTCCTGGTTCAACTGATGGTTAAAGTATATAACTTTATCCGGCGCATTGCAATAAAACGACATGAATATGATCTGCATTTAACATGCGCGCTGCGGCATGTTGTGACGAAGCCGCGGTGCGCACATCGTGCGCCCTGGCGAGGCTGCGGCGCGCGCTGTACCGCACGACGTGTGCATCCGGACGCCGGAGCTTCAGCGGTCGTTCATTTCCGTGAGATGCCTGCCGTATCTGGACGGTATGAAATGCTGCTGACAGCGCCTGTTCTTTCGCTCGCGGATAGCTATCCTCTCGAAATACTCGCGCCACAGTTCGCGGCACAGCTTCTCGTCATCGGAAAAAGCGGGAACGTTCTCGCCGTCAAACGGCGATATGTACCACTCACCCCTGTATGCCGTCAGCGCCTTATGCCTGCGTATATCGTGTATGACGAAGGGCTCTTCTCTGTACCTGTCGCAGAAATGATCAGCTATCAGCTCCAGCATATCGTTGTCCGGCTCTATCTCCGCATACAGCACGCCGCCCTTCATCACCGAAAACCTCACGAACTGCAGCATGCGTTCTTTTTCGACGCTCATCTTCTTTTCTATGGACTGCATATCAAAAACCACCGGATCGCCGTGCAGCGACGAAATGCGCGGCCCGATCCTGAAGCCCAGCACGAGATACCTCAGTATTTTCATCTCCTTGTCCGCTTCCGAAGAAAGATATGCCTTATACACTCTCTTCAGATCGTATGAAGATATCTTTTTTTCTATGGCCTCGTATACCGCCGCCGCCATGGCGTTATCGCTCTCCACCTCACGACAGCCCCAGAGAAGCGTCGGCTGATATTCGTCGGCCGTGTATATCCCGGCCGCCTTATCTGTATAATAATGATGGTAAACGCAGGTCAGCAGCCCCTCAAACGTCCCGTCGTAGATATAATCGATCACGGCAGCCTCCTTTCCGCGCTGCCCGCCAGCTCCGCCGCCGCAGCTGCCGCTCCCGCGCTGTCGAACATGGAAATCTGCAATCCGTCTTCCATCTGCAGTATAGCGTTTCTGATCGTCTCCGGCTCAAACCTCCGCTCGCCCTGATATCTGCCTACGCATGTCACAAAGTATTTCGCCCTCTTCATGACCACGCCCATCTTTTTCAGATCATCGAACCTCACCGCGGCAAACCTGCGCTGGCGTACTATGCGCTTCGCAGACACCGCTCCTATCCCCGGCACGCGCATCAGCATATCGTACGGCGCCCTGTTGACCTCCACCGGAAACATTTCCAGATTTCTGATAGCCCAGGCGACCTTGGGATCCATGTCGGGATCAAGGTCGTCCGTACTGCCGAAAAGCTCGCGGACGGAAAATCCGTAAAACCGCAAAAGCCAGTCAGCCTGATATATGCGATGCTCTCTCCTTAAAGGCGGAGGCGTACAGCGATCCGGCAGAATCGGCGACTCCACCACCGGTATGTAGGCGGAATAATATACACGCTTCATCTTAAATGTCCTGTAAAGGTTCTCGCTGGTCGTCAATATGCTCCTGTCGCTTTCCTGTCCCGCGCCTATTATCATCTGCGTGGTCTGCCCTGCCGGAGCAAAGCTCCTGTCGCGTCTGCTTCGCTTCTTCGCCGGCAAAGCCTCTGCGCTGCGATCGACAACGGCAGGCTCAAATGCCGTCTGCGTTCGCACGTCTTCCTGCACCCCGGATGCGGAGTTCATCGCCGCGGCCGAACCCAGATAGCTTTCAGCGCTGTTGATGTCCTGACCTTTAAACATCGTACCCGGTCCCACAAGCGCGTTACGCTCTATGAGCGAATTCGTGATCTGCCTCATCGGCGCAAAGATCTCCCTCGGCTTCTTCTGCGGCGCGAACCTCTGCAGGCTGTCGGCCGTCGGCATCTCGATATTGACGCTCAGTCTGTCTGCCACCAGGCCTATCCTGTGCAGCAGCTCCGGCGATACTCCCGGGATCACCTTGGCGTGTATATATCCGGCGAAGCCGTACCTTTGCCGCAGCAGTGTCAGTGACTCCAGTATGCGCTCCGCCGTATAATCAGGCGATCTCTCCACTGCCGAGCTGAGGAACAGCCCCTCTATGTAATTGCGTCGATAAAATTCCACCGTGAGCCGTGCCAGCTCGTCCGGTTCAAACGAAGCTCTGGGGAAATCGTTGCTTCTCCTGTTGACGCAGTATTCACAGTCATATGCGCATTTATTCGTAAAGAGGATCTTGAGCAGCGATATGCACCTGCCGTCGGCGCTCCAGGAATGACATATCCCGGCCGCCCTTGAATTGCCGATACGTCCGTCGTTACGCCTGCCGACCCCGCTGCTGGAACACGAGGCGTCGTACTTGGCGCCGTCCGCAAGTATCCTCAGCTTTTCCATGATCGCTTCCATCCCGTCACCTCCTCTGTTGTGAGGAGTATATTATATCACTCGGAGAACGTATGTTCAATAGCCGAACGAATGTTTTTACGCGAGCATTTCGCCTGTGCAGCCTGTTGTAATTCTTGTTCTGCAGTTGTTTCTCAGCAGCCTGTTGTAATGCTCATTTCGCAGTTACTTTCCAGCAATCTGTTGTAATGCGCATTTTGCAGTTGTTTCCCATTTGTGGAGGTGACGACTGCAAAATCCAATGGGTTTGAGTGCCATGTGCCTGTCACAGGACGTAATTTCAAGCTCTTAGAATGCCTCGGAGCCTCCTGCATCTGTGAAGCCCTTGAAAAAATTACAGTTGCTCACGCGCATATTCTGTTACAACTGCAATCTTATCTCATAGAGCCCTTTTATTTAACGCAGCATACTGTCTATACGGTCATTGATATCGTCAAACAGGAGAGGACGTTCGCTCGTTTCCCATGTCACGATCAGATTGTCGCCCATTCTGATACCATTATGCGCATAATGACACAGCTTATCCATTGCCGCAGCAGCATAGGACGGATCATCCATCATACCGAAATGCTCCCAGTACTTTACCCGCCTCTCCACGATACACAGTATCGTAAAATCCGGCGCCATCCATCTCCCGCCCATACATATCATCTCCTCATATCGGAAACTGAATCCTTTCTGCTCAAGCTTCGTCGCGATATCAGCTTCCGATTTAGAACGCACCCATACGCCGCCTTCGGATCTGTATCTCTTTCTTTCCGGATACGCCTTATTGCACTCATAATCAGCACTCGCCCACGCTGCCGGATCTATATCGCCCTGCAAAAGCAGCTCGCTGCAATCGTGATCTCTGTATACCCGTGGCAGCGAAGCTCCCATCGCCTTAAGGTCATATATTTTGAAGCTGTCTCTGAAATCACGACAACACCTGAGATTTTCCTTTAATATCGGTAACGCCTCGGATATGTACCGTCTGTCGCACAGATCTTTTATCAACTCATCCCGCCCCATGTATCCCTGCGGTATGATGATGTGCTTTTGTCTGCCGCCTTCATAGTGTAATCTGTAGAGATAATCTCCCCTTTCGAGCAGCGAGCCTTCAGGAAGCTCCGTCAGCTTGTTTTCCATCCAGTCGATTTTTGCCCCGGTCCTGGCAATCTCTTTATCGACAAGTCTCATCATCCGCATCTGATCATACATTGTGTCACCTCGCTTTCATCCATTTTTTTACATATTAGTATATTTTTGTGTTGTTTTGGTGAGGAAAATTCTCCTGTTTTTATTTTTTGAGTCTTTCTTTACAGTTGTACTGCTTTAATCCTGCTGCTGACTGTAAAATCCAACAGGATAGAGCTTCCCTAGCCACATTAGGAAAGATTTTTTTAAGAAAAAATTGCATGCTACAGCTTATTCAGCCATCAAACGTTGAAAAAATTACAGTCGCGCAGGGCTGGGCGCCTTCATGACTGCAACACAGCGCCTTGGGGGGCTGGGTGCCGCCACAACTGCAACATGGCACCTTGGGGGCTGGGCGCCTCCATGACTGCAACACAGCGCCTTGGGGGGCTGGGCGCCTCCATGACTGCAACACAGCGCCTTGGGGGATGGCAAACTTGAGGGATGGCAAAGGCGTGAATCACTTCTGTGAGGCGGCTGGGTGCCGCAATGACTGCAAATAATGCAAAGTACGAATTACCATTTTACACGACGGATTTTTGCTATATAATAGCCTCAAGGAGGGTACGATCATGAAAAAAACAGCGCTCGTCCTCAGCGGCGGAGGCAGCCGCGGGGCATATGAGATAGGAGTATGGAAGGCTCTCAAGGAGCTGGATATGCGCATAGATATGGTATTCGGAACATCCGTAGGCGCAATAAACGGCGCGATGGTGGCGCAGGATGCGCTTGAGCAGGCCGAGGAGCTGTGGCTGCAGATGGAGACTGACATGATCTTTGACATCGAGTCCAGCGGCGAGCCTACAGAGGACGCCCTCGCCTACGCCAAGGAGATCGTTCTCCACGGCGGAGCCGGCAGCTCAGGGCTTGCCGGGCTTCTGCACAAATATATAGATGAGAGGAAGGTCAGGCAGTCTAAAACTGATTACGGCCTCGTCGCCGTCGAATTTCCGTCGCTCAAGGCTCACCGTCTCTTCGTCGACGACATGCCCGAAGGCAGGCTCGTAGATTACATCATGGCCAGCGCTTCATGCTTCCCGGCGGTACGAAAATACGAGATCGATGGCGTAAGCTACATAGACGGCGGGTACAGCGACAATCTTCCTGTCTCCATGGCGGTTTCGCGCAGAGCAGACAGGATCATCGCCGTCGATCTTGAAGCCGTCGGCATCGTCGATCACGACGCCTTGGAAAAGGCCGCCGCAGCCTGTGATTCGTTCCATCTGATAAAAAGCCCCCTTTCACTGGGGAACTTCCTGATGTTCGACAGGATGAACACAGCCAGGATCATGAGACTGGGCTTTCTCGACACCATGCGCCGCTTCGGCATATACGACGGCGAACGCTATACCTTTGAAAAGGGCGCTTTCAGTGAGCTGCATATTACGGGCGCTGACTGCACCGCATATTTTCTGGAGCTCGATCCGGGAGAGGTCTACAGCCGAGAGCGTCTCCTGGCAGCTGCCGCGGACAGCCTCAGGCAGCTCGATACATCATCACGCCTGTCACGAGCCATGTCGCGTATAAAGCATATAGATTCGATCTCCGATCTGTCTGTCCTGGCGTCAAAGATAAAGGATATCATCGCCGACGCCGACATGCACGTGGCTCTCATCCTGCGCATCGCCGAGGATCTCAGAGAAAACGACGGCGAGAGCATATTTCTCAACCCGCATATATTCAGACTGCTCGAATCCGAGATCCAGGCCGCGAATTTTCTCAACCGCGAAGGCCTGGCGGAGCTCATCGTTAATAAATCCTTAATACATAATTAAAGGTTTGCCGCCTTTAATGTTAATGTCTTTTCTTTCATACTGGTCATACGGAAACGGGAGGTATGACCAGTATGAAAAACATTCTTGAATTTCTCGAAAAATCGGCTGCAAGCAGCCCCTCTAAAACAGCGATCACCGACGATAAATGCGCCGTTGATTTTCTGCGTCTGATGAACGAGTCCAAAGCGATCGCCTGCTCTCTGAAGGATATAGGGCCCGGCAATCCGGTGGCCGTACTCATGGACAGAGGCATCGGCTGCGTGGAATGTATGCTGGCTGCAGTCTATGCCGGATGCTTTTATGCTGTCATGGATGTGTCGTCTCCGGCCTCACGGCTCAGGAGCATATTCGACACCTTAGAGCCGCGCGCCGTGATAACCGATGATGCTCACCGTGCTCTGGCAGAGGAGCTGTGCTCCGGTCAGCGCATCGTATCGTTTGAAGAGGCGGTCGGGAACACACCGGATCACGGTTTTCTCGACGAAATACGCCGCGGGATGATAGATACCGATCCGCTCTACGTGCTGTTCACAAGCGGTTCATCGGGCGATCCGAAAGGCGTCGTCGTCTCCCACAGGAGCGTCATCAGCTACATCACATGGGTCACGGGAGAATTCGGCTTCGACAGTCATACGAGCTTCGGCTCGCAGACTCCGCTATATTTTTCCATGTCCGTCACCGACCTTTTCTCTACGCTCAGCTGCGGCGGCACGTACCACATGATCCCGCGCCTGCTGTTTTCATTTCCGGCCAGGCTCATAGAGTACATGGACGAGCGGCGCATCAACACCATTTACTGGGTGCCCTCGGCTATGGCCGTCGCCTCGGCCTGGGATCTGTTCAGCCAGGTGAAGCCGCGATATCTGGAAAAGATACTGTTCGCCGGCGAGGTGATGCCGACAAAGCATCTCAACTACTGGCGCAGACATCTCCCCGACTGCACATACGCTAATCTGTTCGGTCCTACGGAGACGACCGATATCTGCTCGTTTTACGTCGTCGACCGGGAATTCCGGGACGACGAGCCGCTGCCTATCGGCAGAGCCTGCGACAACTGCGGCCTTCTGCTGCTGACGGAGGACGGCGAACCGCCTCGACCCGGAAGCGAGGGTGAGCTCGCGGTGCGCGGTTCATTCCTGGCCGACGGATATTACATGGATGCTGAAAAAACGGCTTCCGCTTTCCCGCAGAACCCGCTGAACGCAGCTTATCCCGAAAGGGTATACATGACGGGCGATATCGTCAGGCTCAATGACCGCGGGGAGTATTTATACGTGTCCAGAAAGGATCAGCAGATCAAAAGGGCCGGCTTCCGCATCGAGCCCGGAGAGATCGAGACCGCAGCCGACGCTCTGAGCGGAGTGAGCGCATCAGCCGTCATATATCACGAGCATACGCAGCGTCTGCAGCTGGTATATGTCGGCGAAGGGGTTCAGGAGATCCATCTGGCTGCATGGCTGCATGGTCGGATCCCCGTTTACATGATGCCGGACGATATCGTCAGGATCAACGTCATGCCGCTCAACGCCAACGGCAAAACAGACAGAAAAAGACTTAAGGAAGAACTGGCCGCGGAGCAATCCGCGACCGCAGACAGGAGGTAAGCGAAATGAATGAGATAATGGAAATACTGCGTGAAATAAACCCGCACGGAAGCATTGAAGGAAGGACGGATCTCTTTTCTTCCGGCATCCTCGACTCCATGAGCATCATAATGCTGGCTGCGGAGATAAACGACCGGTATGACGTGGAGATCAGAGCCGTCGATATAACTCCGGAAAACTTCGATTCACCCGAAAATATCCTGAGACTCGTCAGCAGACTGCGGGCGGAGGAATCATAGGGAGGCACCATGGGCTATACGACACTGACATTCATGATATTTCTCACCTGCGTGGGAACACTCTATTTCATAGTGCCCAAAAGAGCTCAATGGTTCGTACTGCTGACCGCATCCGCAGCCTTCTACATCATATCCTGCGGTTCCGGCGTCACGTTTCTGGCGGCCGGAGCCGCTGTTTTTTATCTGGGAGCGCTGGCAACGGACCGCATGCGTCAAAGCTCTGCCCGCCGCGCAAAAGCCGTACTGACAGCCGCGATAATCGCATCGCTGGCGATACTGATCGCCACGCGATACATGAGCAAGCCTATTCTGGACGCCGGACTGATGCTGCCGCTGGGCATATCGTACTACACGCTCATGGGCATAAGCTACATGACGGACGTATACAGAGGTACTGTATCGGCAGAGAAAAACCCGCTGATGGTGCTGCTGTTTCTCTGCTATTTTCCCCACATAACCGAGGGACCCTTTGACCGTTACGGAGCTCTTTCAGCGCAGCTTCGCGCTCCGCACCGCTTCGACTATGACAGAGTAAAGCGCGGCTGTCTGCTGATGCTGTGGGGCCTGTTCAAAAAGCTCGTCATTGCCGACAGAGCCGCCCTCGTAGTCAACACGGTATTTTCCGCGCACGAGGACTACAGCGGCAGCACGCTGATGTTCGCCGTCGTCCTCTATACTCTGCAGATATATGCCGAGTTTTCCGGCTGTATAGATATCGTCACCGGAGCTTCACGTGTTTTCGGCGTAGATATCGCGCAGAATTTCAGACGGCCGTTCTTTTCCAGATCCGTCGGCGAATTCTGGCGTCGATGGCATATCACTCTGGGAGCATGGCTCAAGGATTACGTATTCTACCCCGTCAGCCTTTCGCGTCACTTCAGAAGCTTCAGCAGATCCGTCAGGAAGCACATAAGCTCAAAGCATCTGGCGGCTATGCTTCCCGGTGCTTATGCGCTGTTCTTCGTATGGCTCTGCAACGGGCTGTGGCACGGCGCCGGCGCCAAGTACATAGCCTACGGTCTTTATTACTACGCGCTCATGATGCTCGGCCAGGCTGCAAGGCCGCTCTCCGACAGACTGCTGTCGCGCCTGTCCGTATCGAGAGCGTCGCGCGGATATCACATCTTTGAAGTCGGCAGGACATGCCTGCTCGTCTGCTTCGGAATGCTGATATTCAGATCCGCGGGTCTGCATCAGGCCGCGTCGATAATGACCGCCATAGTCAGCGATCCACATGTGTCAGGCTTCGCGTCCGAGATCATGTCGATCAAAGGCATCGACATCGCCGACTACATCGTGCTGCTGGCCGCTTCACTGCTGATGGTATTCATATCGTGGAAGGAAGAGCACGGAAATGACGTGGTCAGCCTCATGACCGAGCACACGCTGCCGGTACGCTGGACGGCTTACATGAGTCTGATCTTTGCCGTGCTCGTCCTGGGCGCTTACGGCGGAGACTTCATCAATGCCGCGCTCATATACGGCGAATTCTGAAAAAGGAGGTAAGCATGGAACATTATAAGGATAAGATCAGAAAGCTCACGCGGGCTGTTATCTTCGTCTGTCTCTTCTGCCTTCTCTTCGTTCTTCTTTCGGGCGTGCTGGCCTCCAGCGGCAGCTCGTCCGAGGACGGTATGGAATCAAGGATAACAAGAGCATACAGAGGCGAGGACCGCGACAGCCTTGATGTGATTTTTGCCGGCAACAGCGACCTTTACAGAGGGATCTCCCCTGTGGACCTCTACCACGACACAGGTATCACCTCCGCAGTCGCCGGCCGGCCCGGCAATACGCTCGCGGAGATATCTGCAGACATAGACGATATACTGAAATACCAGAGTCCCAGGATGCTTGTCCTGGAGACTGACTGCATGTTCTCCGACCGCAACCCGGGACATAAGAGCGGGCACAGCGAAAAGCCCTCTCTTTTCCGCAAGATAAAAAGCGCTGTGGACAATGCCGACAGCGCTATAACTACAGCCATAAACTATTATTTCCCGCTCATGAAATATCACGACCGATGGAAGGAGCTGCGCCCCTCGTCGTTCTTCACCCGCAGCCGCGATTTCTACAGCTTCCGCAACAAGGGCATGGCCTATTCTGGGAAGGTGCTCCCCTATAACGGCGGCAGCTCCTATATGGATGCCGACACCGGCAGCAGAGCTCTCAGCGCCGAAAACGAAGCCGCCTTCCATGAGATCCTGAAGAAATGCACCGACAACAGCATGGAGCTCGTCCTGATGACGGTTCCCTCGGCCAACACCTGGAACAAAGCAAAGTCCGAAGCCGTTAAGGAGCTGGCCGTCAGTCACGGCCTCTGCTACTACGACTACAACGCTGACTTTCCCGAAGGCTTCGACTGGACGCTCCACACGACCGACGGCGGCAATCACCTCAATTACGCCGGAGCCGTCAAAGTCACCGCCGACTTCGCCCTCAGGCTCACGCATGAGCTGCGGCTGCCGAAAAGTCTGCTCACCCCCGCTCAGTCGGAGCAGTGGCAGCGCGATTACGAAACGTTTCACGACGCCATAGACTCATCCTCCCGCTGAAATGCCGTCTCGACAGACGCTACATATTTTTAAGAAACGCCTTGTAGCCTCTGTACGCCTCATAAACATCAGCCTTGCTGGTTATCTCCCACGGCGCGTGCATGCAGAGCACGGCTACGCCGCTGTCGATGACCTCCATGCCGTAATTAGCCATGATGTAGGCGATCGTACCGCCGCCTCCGGCGTCCACCTTGCCCAGCTCGGCAAACTGGTATGCCACTTTGTCGGCATCGAGCGCGTCACGCAGTGCAGCTATGTACTCGGCGTTAGCGTCGTTGGAGCCGCTCTTGCCGCGACTGCCCGTAAACTTGTTGAATACAGGACCGCGTGCGAAGAATGCCGAGCTTCTCTTTTCAAAAACGTCTGCATACATCGGGTCATAGGCCGCACTGACGTCGGAGGAAAGCATCTTCGAGTTCTGGAGCGCTCTTCTCACTCTGAGGTTTGACTCCTCGCCCATGAGTGCCATCAGCTCGGCCACCATGTTCTCGAAAAATCTGGAATGCATGCCCGTAGCGCCCACGCTTCCTATCTCTTCTTTATCGACCAGTATGCAGCACGCCGTCTTTTCCACGCGCTCGACATCGAGCATAGCGAAGAGCGACGTGAAGGCGCAGACCCTGTCATCCTGACCATAGGCCATTATCATGCTCCTGTCAAAGCCCAGCTCCCTTGCCCTGCCGGCAGGAACGACCTCCAGCTCCGCAGATACGAAGTCCTCCTCCTTCATGCCGTAGCGCTCCTCAAGCAGCTGCAGTATGTTCTTTTTGACCAGTTCCTTTTCCTTTTCGGTGACGCCCTCCTCCTGGCCGGCAGGCCTGCTGCCGATGAGCACGTCGAGCTTCTCGCCCTCTATGACCAGCCCGGCCTTCTTTTCCATCTGCTTGGACGCCAGATGTATCAGCAGATCCGTTACGGCGAATACAGGCTCGTCGTCCTTTTCGCCTATGCAGATCTCCGCTTTGCGGCCGTCCTTCATCGCTACTACGCCGTGGATCGCCAGCGGGATCGTCACCCACTGATATTTTTTGATGCCTCCGTAATAGTGCGTATCGAGGTACGCCAGCTCCTCCGTCTCGTAAAGCGGATTCTGCTTCACGTCTATCCTCGGCGAATCCACGTGGGCACCGAGGATGTTCATGCCCTCCTCGAGTGGTCTGTCGCCTATGTTGAACAGCGCCACGCTCTTGTCCATGCAGACGGCATATATCTTATCGCCGCTCTTTATCGCGGCTCCGCTGCTTATCAGCTCCCTGATATCCCTGTATCCCTTTTTCTCCGCCATCTCCACTATGAGTCTGACGCATTCACGCTCCGTCTTGCCTGCATCGAGACAGCTCCTGTAATCGGCGCTGATCCTTTCCAGCTCTTGCAGCTGATCGTCGCTGTAGGAAGACCAGATGTTGTCTCTTTCCATGTATGTCACCTCCGTTGTTCAAGCACGCTGTATGCCTATATGCCGCAGCGTCTTTCCTTGGCTCTGTTTATGTGTATCTCCATCGCCAGAGCGCCCGCCTTGACGTCTCTGTCCTTGAAGGCTTTGAAGATAGCCCTGTGCTCCTCGAGCACGGTCGGCAGATAATCGTCGTCGTATACGGCCTCCGCGCCTTTGTATCTGAGGAAGTTCTGATATGACGACAGGAGCTTCCTCAGCATCTTGTTGTGCGACGCCTCATATATGACCTGATGGAAACCGGTGTTGATGGTGAGCATCTTTTCGATGTCGTTCCTCATGGTATAGAACTCCATGAATTCAAACGTCTCCTCCAGCCGTTCCATCTCCTCGTCGGTTATCCGCTCTATGGCCCATTTCACGGCCTGTATCTCATAAGCCTTCCTCAGCTCGAACATGTCCTCGTAGTCCTGCTCCGTCATCCCCACGACGAAGGCTCCCCGGTTGAGGATGTTCTCCACCAGGCCGTCCGTCTCCAGCTGCCTCAGCGCCTCCCTGACCGGCGTCCTGCTGACGCCGTACGTCTTGCAGAGCTGCTGCTCCGTCAGCTTTTGCCCCGGCTTCAGCCTGCCCGTGAGGATATCGCGCTGCAGCTTGCCCAGAAGTCCGGTGGAAAGAGGTGCGTTGCTTATCTCCGTCTCGTCGGAAAACTTATACAATACCATACGCCATCACCACCGGCCTACAGTCTCTCCAGCACGAAGGCCGTGAAATCAGCCGCCGTGTTGCCTGTGCCGTCTCCCGGCATATCGAGAGCCGTCTGCGCCGCATCGAGCGCCTTTTCCAGGACAGCCGCTTTTTCCGTCATGCCTATATGTCTCAGCATCATCACGGCCGCTCTGTTTATGCTGGCAGGATTGGCGTATTCGCCGATGCCGTCCTCCATCATCCTCGGAGCGGATCCATGGATGGCCTCGAACATGGCGTATCTGCTGCCGATATTGGCGCTGCCAGCAGTGCCGACGCCGCCCTGTAGCTGAGCCGCTTCATCGGTTATGATATCGCCGTAGAGGTTCGGCAGGATCACCACGTTAAAATTGCTGTTTATCTGATCGTTCACGAGATTGGCCGCCATGATGTCCACATACCAGTCATCCGTCTTGATTTCCGGATATTCCTTGGCCACATCGTAGCAGAGGCTGAGGAATTTGCCGTCAGTCTTCTTCATGATGTTGGCCTTGGTGACGATGGACACGTTCTTGTTGCCGTTGTTCTTCGCATATTCAAAGGCGGCTCTGGCAAGCCTCGTCGTGCCTATAGTCGTCGTCACCTTGAAGTCGATGGATATGTCCTCGTTTATATCCACGCCCTTGCTTCCCAGCGCGTACTCGCCCTCGGTATTTTCCCTGTAAAATATCCAGTCGATGTTCTTCTCCGGGATCACTACCGGCCTCACGTTGGCGAAGAGATCCAGCTCTCTTCTCAGCGTCACGTTAGCGCTCTCGATATTAGGCAGATTGTCTCCCTTGCCCGGTGTGGTAGTCGGTCCCTTGAGCAGCAGATCGCATTCCTTGATGGCCGCCAGCACCTCGGAAGGCACCGTCTCCATCCTGGCGATCCTGTTTTCAAGCGTCAGCCCGTCTATCCTCCTGAGCTCTATCTTTCCCGATGCGATCTCGTCTGCCAGGAGCTTCTGCAGTATCTCCCGGCATGAATCCATGATGATCGGGCCTATGCCGTCACCGTCTATCGTTCCTATAACTATCTTTTCCATCGAGGAAAAATCCGGCATGGCCGGAGAGCTCTTCAGTCTCTCCACTCTTGCCAGCTGTTCCTCGACTATGCTTGCGAAATGCTCAGCGTATGTCATCCTGTTCCTCCTTGCTTATCTGCCAGATTCCTTTATGGCGTTTATCTTACCGCCCTTGAGTATCATATTGATCTCCAGATCCGAGAAATTAGGCTTCGTATCGTACACGAGACCCTTGGTCACGTTCTTCACCTTTATCGTATCCGCCTTTACCTGCTGCGGCGCATTCTCGATCACCAGCTCATCGCCCAGCTCAAGCGTGTCGTAATCCGCAGGGTTTGCGAATACGAGCGGCAGGATACCGCTGTTGATCAGATTCGACCTGTGGATCCTGGCAAACGATTTGGCGATCACGAACTTCACTCCCAGATAGAGCGGAGCCAGAGCGGCATGCTCGCGGCTGCTTCCCTGTCCGTAATTCTCGCCGCCGATGATGGCGCACCTGCCGGCCTCATGACATCGCTGCGAAAATCCGCTGTCGATCTTCTCGAAGCAGTAGTTTGAAAGATGAGGTATATTCGATCTGTACGGCAGCAGCCTGGAATCGGAAGGCATGATATCGTCGGTGGTGATATTGTCTCCGGCGTGGAGCACTACCTTGGCTTCTACCGTTTCCGGCAGCGCCGTGTTCCTAGGGAACGGCTTGATGTTAGGTCCCATGGCTACCGGCGTGTTCTCCTTATCGTGTCCGTCAGGATATACGATGAAGTTATCGTTCGGCGTGAAATCCACCATGGCTATATCAGGCAGGCTCTCGCCGCTGCTCATACCGTCGGTCAGCACTCCTCTGATCGCCGATATGGCCGCCGTCTCCGGACTTACGAGGTACACGTCGGCATCCAGCGTGCCGCTCCTGCCCTTGAAGTTTCTGTTGAACGTTCTCAGCGATACGGCGCCCGACTTAGGCGACTGCCCCATACCGATACAAGGTCCGCAGGCGTTTTCGATTATCCTGGCGCCGGCGCTTATGATGTCGGCCAGAGCTCCGTTCTCAGCCATCTTCTCCAGTATCCTGCTGGATCCCGGCGATATGACGAGACTCACGTCAGGGTGTACCTTTCTGCCCTTCAGTATCGCGGCCACCTTCATCAGATCCGTGTAGGACGAGTTGGTGCAGCTGCCGATAGCGACCTGATCGACCTTGATCTCACCTATGTTCCCGACGCTGTCCACGTTGTCAGGGCTGTGAGGCTTGGCTGCCAGCGGCGTCAGCTTATCGAGCTCGACCACCAGCTCCTCGTCGTATACTGCATCATCATCGGCCGCCAGCGGTCTGTAAGCGTCCTCTCTGCCCTGAGCCTTCAGATAGGCTCTTGTATTTTCATCGCTTGGGAACACGGACGTAGTCGCTCCCAGCTCAGCTCCCATATTTGTTATCGTAGCTCTGTCGGTAACGGAGAGATTCTTCACTCCTTCGCCCGTATACTCTATTATCCTGCCTACGCCGCCCTTGACCGTGAGCTGCTGCAGCACGTAAAGTATGACGTCCTTGGCCGATACCCATGGTCTGAGGGCTCCCTTGAGCTCCACCTTCACGACCTTTGGAGCCGTAAGGCTGTACGTGCCCTTCGCCATGGCCACCGCTACGTCGAGGCCGCCTGCGCCTATGGCTATCATGCCGAGGCCGCCGCCCGTAGGCGTATGGCTGTCCGATCCCAGTAAAGTCTTGCCCGGCTTGCCGTAGTTCTCCAGATGGAGCTGATGGCAGATACCGTTGCCCGGCTTGGAAAAGAGCACGCCGTGTCTTTCGGCCACGCTCTTTATGAACTCGTGGTCGTCCGCATTTTCAAAGCCCGTCTGCAGCGTGTTGTGGTCTATATAGGCTACCGACAGCTCCGTCTTCACTCTGTCGACCTCCATAGCCTCAAGCTGCAGATATACCATGGTTCCCGTGGAATCCTGGGTGAGCGTCTGGTCTATCCTGATGGTGATCTCCTCCCCCGGAGACAGCTTGCCCTCTATGAGATGATCCTCTAAAATCTTATACGCCAAAGTTTTTCCCATTGCATATACCTCCTGAATTATGCTCTGTTTTTTGTATTTCTGTATACAATTATACAATCTGGCAGGCTCGCGGTCAACATGCGTCGCCAATGTATACAACTTTTTTCTTTAATTGTGTTGACTTGTGTTTACAGTAATTAATATAATTATATAGAATAAGTGTTTTTTGACTGCCTTTTGTGGAGGATATGAGGATCTATGGACTCATCCGGAAGCCTGAACGATATATACAACTTCATATACATCGCCGTCATCATCCTCGGCGGTATCACCATGACGCTCACGATCATACTCAACGCCAAGGAACGCGACAGGTGGCACAGGGCCATGCTGATCTCCGTCGGCTCCATCTTTTTTTACATGCTGACGGATTTCATCACCTACTATTTTCTCGGTGAAATGTCTTCGGGCGGACTGGTGTTCTTCCTGATAACGATGTCGGATACGCTTTTCTGCGTGCTCGTAGCGGCGTGGATATACGCCATCATGGTACTGGCTCACGTGGAAGAGGTCATCAGCATCAGAGCGCTGATAATTATATCGGTCGTATACATCGTGATCTCGCAGGTGCTCTCGATCTGTCTCGGCAGATACGACTCCTATACCATACAGGTGCAGGACGGCATCTGGAAGATCGTGCTGCAGGTGGTAAACGGCGTCTACGATCTGGGCATGATGGCAGTGGGCATCAGATGCTGCCTGCTGATCTGGAAAAAATACAGCCGCAGCGCGATCAAAAGCATAACCATGATCATGTCGCTGCTGCTCGTCGGATACATGATATGGATCGCCTTCTGGGATTACAGCACCTGGTACAGCACCGAGGAAAATCTGCTGGAGATATACGCTATCGATCCGCTGATTCTGATGTACGCTTTCCTGAGCGTATTCCTCATATACTATTTCTACAAAACGGATCCGCTCAAGCTGTCCGATTCGCAGGTTTCATCTGACGAGGCCGTGAACATCATAGCCGATCGCTGTACTCTTTCCGACAGGGAACGGGAGGTGCTCATACTCGTCAACCGCGGCATGGGCAACAAGCAGATCGCCGCCGAGCTTTCCATATCCGAAAACACCGTCAAACGCCATATGAGCAACATTTTCAAAAAGACGGAAACCCAGAGCAGACACGAGCTGGTGTATAAGATATCGAACGCAGCAAAGCCCGGCATATGATGAGGTAACTATGGTCAACGTATTTCAAAAGAAGGTTCTGATGCTGGCGCTGTACGCCGGCGAGATCATGATGCGCAACGGCGCGGAGGTCTATCGCGTCGAGGACACCATGACGCGCATCTGCAAATCGTGCAGGATCGACAATGTCGAGGTCTTCGCTACGCCTACAGGCATCTTCATTTCCATGGACAAGGGCGGGGACGAGGATGACACCCAGACATATATCAAAAGGATCAGCGGTATCAACACCGATCTGCGCAAAATATCGGACGTAAATCACTTCTCCCGACAGTTCACCACTACGGATCTGCCGGTGGACGAGGGGATGAAGATCCTGAAGGAAATCGACGACAGAAGAGGCTATTCGCTGCCGATGCGCATACTTGGCGCCATCATGGTATCCACCGCCTTCTGTCTCATCATGGGCGGTAAGCCTATCGACTGTCTGATCGCCATATTCTCCGGCGCGTTCTGCTACATGTTCTCACGCCTGCTGAAAAGAGTAGACATAAATTCATTCGTAACCGGCTTCTGCAGCTGCGCCGTAGCCACGATAATAGCTCTGATCGCTGCGTCTGCCATAGACGGCACTAATTACGACCCGATCATCATCGGCGCCATCATGCTGTTCGTGCCCGGCGTAGCGCTTACAAATTCGATACGCGACTTCCTATCCGGCGACATGCTCTCGGGCGTGGCCCGTCTCATGGAGGCCATACTGACAGCCGTTTCCCTGGCTGCCGGGGCCGGCGTCGTCATCAAGATATATGAAATGCTGGGAGGTGCGCTGCTATGATACCTCTTTGGATGGAGCTTCCGTGCTCGCTGTGCGTGACATGCGGATTCTGCATAATATTCAACGTGCCTCTTCACAAGATACCGCTCTGTCTCATAGTAGGCTCCGCGGCCTGGATGACATATGAGGTCTTTATCTACATGGGCATGTCCGGCGTATTCTCCGCGTTCGTGGCCGCCTGCCTCGTATGGCTACTGAGCAATATATTCGCCAGAGCTTTCAAAGAGACCTCCACGATGTTCATCATACCCGGCATCATCTGTCTCGTTCCGGGATCCGGGGCGTATTACAGCATGCTGGCCATCCTGGGCCACCATGACGCCTCATTTGCCGAGACTGCACGCGAAACGCTGCTGACAGCCGGAGCCATAGCCGCCGGCCTGCTGCTGATGGGTTCCATCACGGGAGTTTTCCTGCTGCTGACTAAAAAGATGCGCAGTTCACGTCAAAAATAGAACGAAATCGTAAAACCCCGTGCCGTGAACCGCCTCCGAAATCTTAACTTCAGGGGCGCCTCACAGCACGGGGTTTCGTTATGCCATTTTTCGATTTTACTGATCTACAGGCTTTCCAGCTTTTTCACTGCCTCCGGCAGGAGTTCTCCTGCGTAATCCTCGATCTTTCCTTCGTCGCAAGCCTCAGCTATAGCCGGATCTATAGGCAGCTTGCCCAGAACCTCAAGTCCGTGCTCCTTAGCCACCTCGTCGACTCTGCTCTTGCCGAAGAGCGGGATCTCTTTGCCGCAGTCAGGACACTTGATATACGACATGTTCTCCACGATTCCCAATACCGGGATGTTCATCATTTCCGCCATCTTGACCGCCTTGGCCACTATCATGGAAACAAGCTCCTGCGGCGACGTTACCACGATGATACCGTCGACAGGCACTGACTGGAACACTGTGAGCGGCACATCGCCCGTTCCCGGCGGCATATCGACGAACAGATAATCAACGTCTCCCCAGAGAACGTCCGTCCAGAACTGCTTTACGGTTCCGGCTATGACGGGACCTCTCCAGATAACGGGATCCGTATCGTTTTCGAGAAGGTTGTTTACAGACATGGTGCCGATGCCCGTCTTCGTCTTTACCGGCAATACTCCGAACTCATTGGCAGTCGCCTTCTCGGTGATGCCGAACGCCTTCGGAATGGAAGGTCCGGTGATATCGGCATCCATTATGGCCGTATTGTAGCCCTTCCGCTTCATGTTCACCGCCATAAGCGACGTCACCAGCGATTTGCCGACTCCGCCCTTGCCGCTGACGATAGCGATCACCTTTTTGATATCATTAAGGCTGTTCGTCTCCTCCAGCATGTTCTGCGGATTGCTGCCGCAGCTTCCTGCGCTGGCGCAATGGCTGCAATCGGAATCGCAGCTGCCTTCCTGCTGGACCTTTTTCGTTTCATCCATTTGAATTACCTCTTTTCTGTTTTGTTCTTAGCGCTTGCCCTCGGCGTTCGCCTCGCCCGCGCCGGAGCGCTGTGCAGCGTTTAGCGTTTGCTTTGCTCACGCCCTCGGCGTTCGCTCGCTCGCGCCGGAGCGCTGTGCGGCGCGCCGTTGTTTTTGTCATATGTTGATTATATTATACTGTTTTGCGTAATCAAAGGCAAGAGGGGTAAAGCGCAAACGCAAAAAGCTCATATGCCCGCTGCTGCAGCCTGCAATACGCCGCAGCGCCTTGTAACACAGCTGCGGCGGCATACGATATTGTTGTTTGCTTATATCGCTTTGCTATTTGTAAATATTTTCCATGTCGGATGCACATTTTAGCCCCTTTTTCTAATTTTAAGGGCAACGAGCCAAAGCCGCACCGCCCGCATAGTACAAGATTTTGCACATAAATCAATGATTTTGTGATATATCATACCAATTATTTGGGGTTATATGACGTTTCAACCATTATTTCCCATGCAGTATTGCCCTCGAAATCCCTTTTTCTTTAAAATAAGTGCACTTTTTTTAAAATGCAGGATATATTAACTGCTGACTGTAATACTCAAGCTCAACGATATTCAACTCAGTATCTATTAAGTAGATTTTTTTATATGAAGGTATGATTTTACCATATACCGCATTGGTTGATTTATCATATAGTATATAGTAATTTTCGTTTGTTTTCTGTATTGTTCCAGATTTTATTATTCGGTTGTCTGCTTTAAAATAATAGAATTCATTCGTACCCTCGCCAAAATCAATTGATAAATATGTACTGTTTACATCATCATTATCAACGATATATGTTCCCTTTACCGGTTGTTTCCCTTCAATACCATCGCTGTATCCAATATTGGTTTTTAGCAAATAGCCTATGGATCCTGCTATTAGCAGCACAGCAATGACGATGATAAAACTAAGGATTTTATTCAGTTTCATGATTCTTATTTACCTTTACGCCTTTCCTTTTCGATTATAATCGGATATTCTATGGTTAACATGGTGTGTGGAAAAACGCAATCGTTTCCCAGGAAATAAGCATGTCAGCATTTGTGGCATCGTTGGTTTTTCGGTATGTGCGAGATGCTGACTGGAACAGATGAAATTTTTATGACACAATAATGCCGGAGGAACGTTTATGGAAATCGGAACACAAATTAAAATGCGTCGTCAGGAGCTGAATATGACCCAGGAGATGCTGGCAAAGGAGCTGAATGTCGGAAGAACTACGGTGTCAAACTGGGAAAGCGG
>CASESB010000078.1 GCA_949290475.1 uncultured Bacillota bacterium | reverse complement strand
TTGTCGGAAACTTTATACTCTTACCTTGCTAGGTTCGTGTACAGTTTTCCTTTGATATCTTTCGCATATCTTCCGATATGCTCTTCGACTCAAATTTCTACACTATGAAGTTTTCAAGGTTCTCGAGCCCTTTTTGCGCTTACGCTTTTCAGGCTCTGCCCGCTCTTGGCGAGCTTTTTTAGTATATAGCATGTCGCTGCGTTTGTCAACTCTTTTTTGTTAACTTTTTTCGGGCCCTTCCGGCCTCTCTTTCGCCGCGACAGCTTGTTCATACTACCAAATACTCGCCTGCTTGTCAACTCATTTTTGCCTATTTTTCTTGTTTATTTTTGTATCTTCTGATGCAGTGTCGCACTCTCCGTATTGTACGCTCTTTGCATATGTGATATAATCATAAATGCGTAGAGTAGGTGTTGCGCGTAAAGTGTCATAAGATGGGATGTTGCTTATGAACGAAAGCTTTGCTGCGATGCAATACCGCGTCCGCTACTACACCAAGGAATTTAGGAATACTTCTTTTACTCTTTAGTGTAGTTAATCTACGACTATAGAGGAAAGGAGTTTTTTATTTATGGGAAACAAATCGACCACTACGAGACTGGTCATCATGGCTTTTCTCATCGCCCTGGAGATCATTCTCACCAGATTCTGTTCCATCAACACGCCCATCCTGCGTATCGGCTTCGGTTTCCTGCCTGTAGCTGTGACCGGCATCATGTTCGGTCCTCTGTGGGCTGCTGTCGGTTATACGATCGGCGATCTTCTCGGCATGATGATCTTCCCGTCCGGCGCATATTTCCCGGGCTTTACGCTCACGGCTTTTCTGACAGGATTCGTCTTCGGGTTCTTCCTTCACGGGAAAAAAGTGACCTGGAAACGCGTACTGCCTGCCAGCCTGATCGTCATACTGGGACTGAATCTGCTGCTGGACACGCTCTGGCTGTCCATACTCATGGGCGACGGTTTCATCGCGCTGCTGCCTACCAGGATATTCAAATGCGTCGTGATGCTGCCGATACAGCTGATCCTGATACCGCTCGTATGGAACAGGATCATTTCCAGGATCCCGTTTATCAAAGACTGCGCCATCTGAGCGCGCCCGGGCTGCAGCTCACATCGAACGGCTGATCACTGGCTGCAGCTGACAACAGAAAAGAAAAACGGAATACAGGCCGATGCGCCTGTATTCCGTTTTTTGTTCATAAAGAAACACCGCGTTTCACGCCAAAACGGTTATGGCATAACGTTTCACGCCGGCTTCCGCTTCCTACTTTTTCGGTCTGCCTTCGCCGTCCAGCAGCGGCAGGTTTTCCAGCGTGATTATATCATCGCGTCCGATGGCATCGCCCTCAGCCAGCACCGCCATCCTGCCCACGACGTTGCCGCCGGCTTTTTCTATCAGCGCTTCCATTGCCGCCAGCGTTTCTCCCGTGGATATCACATCATCCACCAGAAGTACACGCCTGCCGTTTATAGCGGCGGCATCCTCCTCGCCTATGCACAGCGTCTGTCTGTGATCCGTGGTTATCGAATCGACCTCCACGGACAGCACGGCGCCCATATACAGCTTCTTTTCCTTGCGCATCACCACATAATAATTGTTTCCCAACTGACGCGCCATCTCGTAGAGCAGCATTATCCCCTTGGATTCCGCCGTTACCAGCACGTCGAATGCCGGCGCTTTTTTTAGCAGCTCGGCGGCGCATCGTTTCGTGAGCTCGACGTCTCCGAACATAACAAATCCGGCTATGCATGTATCATCGGATATGCGGCAGACCGGCAGCTCCTTCGTAAGCCCCGCCACCTGCAGACTATACGTTTTTTCCATGAAAATCCCTTCCTTCGATAATCATCTTAAGCAGCAAAATCGTTAAAACGCGCCGCGCCGTTACGCTACGAGCGTTATTATCCTCAGTACGAAAAGCGCGAACGATATCCACATAACGGGATGTATATCTCTGGCCTTCCCCGTGCATATCTTCAATATGACCCAGGTAAGTATCCCGAACATGATGCCGTTGGCGATGGAGTACGTGAACGGCATGACTATTATTGCCATGAATCCGCCTATGCTGTCGGCGATATCGCCTTCAAACGTCATATTCTTCACCGAGCTCATCATCAGCAGACCTACGAATATGAGCGCCGGCGCGGTAGCAAATCCCGGGATGGCCAGGAATATCGGCGAAAAGAACAGCGCGACTATGAACAGCAGTGCGGAAAAGAAGGCCGTAAGCCCGGTTCTTCCTCCCTGCACGACTCCGGCGCTGCTCTCCACATAGCTCGTTACGGTCGATGTTCCCAGACAGGCTCCGGCTACCGTTCCGACCGCATCCGCCATCAGCGCTCTGCCCACCTTCGGCAGGTTTCCGTCCTTATCGAGCAGCCCGCCTTTGTTTGCCACGCCTATCAGCGTGCCGACTGTATCGAAAAGGTCCATGTATAAGAATGAAAATACGATGACTGCGAACTCTATCGCATGACCGGCAACGTATGAAAAATCAAAGGCGAACATAGTCGGAGCCGCCGGCAGGAAATTATATCCCGAAAAATCAGGGAACAGCGACGCCGCCTCGGCGCTGACATCGTACCACCCGATCGTCTGTGCGATCATTCCCAGTATCCATGTGACAAGTATACCCCAGAGCATGAATCCCGTGACCCTGAAATGATACATTATGCCTATGATGATGAGTCCTATGATCGCAAAAGCGAACTGCGGAGTGCCTATGCTTCCCATCGCCACAAGCGTGGAATCGTCGCCTATGACAACGCCCGCGCCCTCAAGTCCGACGAGCGTTATGAACAATCCTATGCCTACAGTGATACCCAGCTTCAGGTTAGCCGGCACCTTGTTGACCAGCGTCTCCCTGAATTTGCATAACGACAACAGTATGAATATGATACCTTCTACCAGCACCGCCGTAAGCGCTATGGTCCACGGATCGTCTACTCCCGCCTCAGCCAGCGGTACGCACACCGAATAAGAAAAATAAGCGTTCACACCCATGCCCGAAGCGAGCGTTATCGGATAATTCGCAAAGAAAGCCATACAAAGCGTCGCAAATGCCGCCGATACAGCCGTGGCGGTAAACACCGCATCGGCGTCCATACCCGCGACCGCGAGCATGCCCGGATTCACCGCCAGTATATACACTACCGACAGGAACGACGTCAGACCCGCCATGGCCTCCGTGCGGACCGTAGTCCCGTGCTCCTTGAGCTTAAAAATTCTCTCCATTTTTTCTCCCCTCACATGTAATGACAGTATCCACGATATCTGCAGGCAGCTAAAGCGATATTCTCAGACGGAACCAGCCGTTTTCCAGCCTGTATTGATAAAACGCACCGTATTTTCTGCAGAACGCAGCTATCGAACGTGACCCCGTGCCATGCCCCTCTTTTTCGGCGACCGGCATGCCTCTGCCGTCAAAAGCGACTTCCTTCGCGCACGTGTTTTCCACCTGCAGCATCAGACACGGACGTTCCACACACCTGCATACTATCCTCCTGTTCCCCGCCGGCACCTCCTCGCAGGCGCGCACGGCATTTTCGAGAGCATTGGCAAATACCATGGATAATTCAACAGCGTCCACAGGTATATTATCAGAAATCTCAAGACTTGTCTCCAACTTTATTTTTTTCTTCTCCGCAAGCTCGAAGTAATAGGTGAACATCGCGTTCAGTATATCGTTTTGACACCATCTCCTGGCCGACAGCTCCTCCAGCATCATCTGCTCCCTGCCTATTAGCTCAAGAGCCGCGTCATTCTCACCCTTTCCGATCAGCGACGAAAGCGTGATCAGCTTATGACGCATATCATGGCGCTGTATTTTCATGGCTTCTTCAGCATCGCGCGTCGTTTCCAGCTGCTTCCGCATCGCCTGTATCTGTACGTTCATCAGATCGCGCCCGCTTTCAAGCTCCTTCTCGCGCAAAAGGTTGGATAAGAAGCGGAATATAAGTATATATGTACTCGTGCATATAGCGCTCACGCCGAGGATTGCTACAGCCGCAGGCAGCGGCCTCAGCGGCAGAAGCTCGTTGTTGATAAATACGAGCACCAGGATCGCAAAGGCCGGCGGTATGCACAGCATGCCCCATCCTTTGTCGAGAGTATGCAGCATATTAAGATAATGCGGCCTGAAGGCTCTGACGACAAAGTACAACGCCGCAAACCCGACAAAGCGCGTCGCCATCCTGATCCACCCGAGCTCGGGCATCAGAACCTGCAAAAATACGCCTACAGCATCTACCGTGCTCCCCAGCCAGATACACGTGCACACATTGAACAGCAGATGCAGACCCCGGTGGCGCGAGGCTGCCAGGATCAGGATCGTATACGGCACGGTCAGCAGAAAAATGGCAATGTACTGATATCCGTCGCCGCCGAACACCATCCTCAAAAAAGAATTTAATATTATAAGTACAGCCGTTATAACCACACACCGCCTCTTCCAGACGTTTTCAGGCGCTCGAAAGTCCACCATCATCGTGGCGTATATCGCTATCAGACCGAATGACAGCATCATGAAAAAATTAACCGCATCGCTGTACTGCATTTTTCTCTCCTGGCTTTCTCTCCTCTTTCATAGGACATATGTTCAATTGATTTTACCACTGTTTTGGGAGTATGGTCAATAAAAGCTGCCGTATTCCGCCTTTGCTCTTGAAGCCCTTCGCACTCACCTCACTCTCCCGCAAAAAAGGACTGGAAATTTTCGGCGAATTGTTATATCATATATGTTAGTCGCGGGATGTGGCTCAGTTTGGTAGAGCGTTGCGTTCGGGACGCAAAGGCCGCAGGTTCGAATCCTGTCATCCCGACCAGAAATCAAAAATGGCTGTCGCATTAGCGAAGATCGTTCGTTAATGCGACAGCCATTTTTCGTTTTTTCGTTATAAAGCTATAAATCTTTTATCTCATCCAGGCTGAGGCCTGTGATGTCTGCAATCAGGCCTGCGTCCATTCCTCTGGCCTTCATGTCCATGGCGATCCTTCTCTGGCTTTTCGCTTCTCCTTCAGCGATGCCTTCAGCCATCCCCTCTGCCTTTCCTTTAGTAATGCCCTGCTCTAGCCCCTCTTCGAGCCCGCGCTCATAACCGTCGTTTTCACGTATTGCCTCGCATTCCTCTCTCGTAAGTTCAAGATTTACAAAATCCATGATATCACCGCCGTTTCTCTGCAAAAAATCCGTGAGTATGCCCTCGCTCAGACATTCTCTCACAGTCTCTCGCACAGCTTCTTCTATGTCCATCCTCTCGTGCTTTTCCCGCACCATGTGGATGAACCTGCTGTACTCATTGAGCGCTCTGCTCTTCTTTAAGATCTCAGAGCCCTTTTCGTAATTGACATTT
>CASESB010000077.1 GCA_949290475.1 uncultured Bacillota bacterium | reverse complement strand
GATTTTGACTGGTCGCCGACGGAAAACAACAAGCTGCTCTTTGAGATGACGGCGAAGTACGGCACGCCTTACTTTTCCAATTACATCAACAGCGATATGGAGCCGAGCGACGTGCGTTCCATGTGCTGCAGGCTCAGACTTGATCTCAGAGAGCTGAGAAAGAAGTCGGGAGGCTTCTTCGGCTCCGGCGAGAGCACGGGCTCCATCGGAGTGGTGACGATCAATATGCCGAGGATAGCTTATCAGGCCAAGGACGAGGCTGACTTTTACAAGCGTCTCGATCACATGATGGACGTAGCGGCCAGATCGCTCAAGATAAAGAGGACGGTAATCACCAAGCTCCTCAACGAGGGTCTGTATCCGTATACCAAGAGATATCTCGGCACGCTCGACAATCATTTCTCGACCATAGGTCTGGTGGGAATGAACGAGGCCGGTCTCAACGCCAACTGGATAAAGGCAGACATGACGGATCCAAAGTGCCAGCAGTTCTCCAAGGATGTGCTGAATCACATGAGAGAAAGGCTGTCCGATTATCAGGAGGAATACGGCGACCTCTACAATCTGGAAGCGACGCCGGCCGAATCCACGTCTTACAGGCTCGCCAAGCATGACGTGGAGCAGTTCCCTGATATCATAACCGCAGCCGAGGCGGGCGGCGAGCCTTACTACACGAACAGCAGCCATATGCCGGTAGGCTATACCGACGATATATTCACGGCGCTCGACGTTCAGGACGAGCTGCAGACGCTTTACACCTCGGGCACGGTATTCCACGCTTTCCTGGGCGAGAAGCTGCCTGACTGGCAGGCGGCGGCAAATCTCGTAAGGAAGATCGCCGAAAACTACAGACTGCCTTACTACACGATCTCGCCGACGTATTCGATCTGCAAGAACCACGGATATATCAGCGGTGAACATTTCACCTGCCCTGAGTGCGGCGAGAGCGCCGAGGTATACAGCAGGATCACGGGCTACTACAGGCCTGTACAGAACTGGAATGCCGGCAAGACGCAGGAATACAAGGAAAGAAAGGAATACGACATAGAACACAGCGTGCTGACGCACGAGAGGCTGCAGCAAAACGACGCCCCGTCCGCAGGAGATGCGCAGGGGGCTGCGGCGGCAGCGACAGGTGAAACGCGCGATGAGGACAGGGTGATGATCTTCGCCACGAAGACGTGCCCTAACTGCAGGATAGCATACGGATATCTCGATAAGGCCGGAGTGGCATACGACAAGCTGATGGCCGACGAGAACGCTGAGCTGGTGAAGAAATACGGCATAACACAGGCACCGACCCTGGTAGTCAACAGCGGCGGCAGGACCGAGAAGTATGCCGGAGCAGGAGCGATAAGGAAATTCATCATGGAGAGCAAGGGTGAACAGAATGCATGATGTCATTGTGATCGGCGGCGGCCCGGCGGGGCTGACCGCCGCTCTTTACGCGGCGAGAGCGGGCAGGACCGCGATGGTGCTGGAGAAGAACGCCTATGGCGGTCAGATAACGTGGTCGCCGAGAGTAGATAATTTTCCGGCGGCAGGGTCGCTTTCAGGACTTGAATTTGCCGACCGGCTCGTGGAGCAGGTCATGGGATTCGGAGTAGAGCTGGAGCTTGACGAGGCGGTATCGGTCGCAGTATGCGATGGCGGCTTTGAGATCAGGACGGCCTTTGGCGGCGAATTCAAGTGCAGAGCGCTGATCGCAGCGACGGGAGCGGAGCCGAGGCGGCTCGGTCTGGATCGTGAAGAAGAGCTGACGGGCAGCGGAGTTTCGTATTGCGCGGTATGCGACGGCGAGTTTTACAAGGAAGCTGCGGTCGCGGTCGTCGGAGGCGGCAATACCGCGCTGCAGGAAGCGCTGTATCTGTCAGATATATGTAAGCAGGTATATCTTATACACAGACGCGATGAATTTCGCGGCGACGATATGCTGGCGGAGGCAGTTCTCGGAAGGGAGAACGTAACGCCTGTCATGAGCAGCAGAGTGGTATCGCTTGAGGGCGGAAGCGTGCTGGAAGCGATTGAGGTTGAAGCTGTTTCATCGGGAAGCGAAGAGAGCGGACAGCGTACGCGCCTTGCGGTAAGCGGATTGTTCGTCGCTATCGGGCATGTGCCGGACAACGAGATATTTGCGGGGCTTATGGCTCTGGATGAGTCAGGTTATGCCGATGCAGACGAAAGCTGCACGACGAAAACGCCGGGATTTTTCGTGGCGGGAGACTGCCGCGTCAAAAATGTGAGGCAGCTCACTACTGCGGTGGCCGACGGAGCAAATGCGGCGGTCGAGGCCTGCAGATATCTGAGGTGACACGAACAGGGAAAAGGTGTAAAATAAAAGGAGCTTCAGAAAAGGAGGTTACGAGCATAATATGAAAATAACAGTTTTGGCGGGAAGTCCGCGTAAGGTAAATACTAAAGCTATGGTGGAGGCGTTCGTGGCGGGAGCTGAGGAAGCAGGCCACGAGGTTACGGTGCTGGATGTCGGCAAGATGAAGATCGCCGGCTGCCTTGCCTGTGAATACTGTCACACGAAAGGCGACGGCGCGTGCGTCCAGAAGGATGATATGGCGAAGGTGTACCCGGCGCTTGAGGATTGTGATGCGCTGGTGCTGGCATCGCCGGTATACTACTTCACGATGACGGCGCAGATACAGGCGGCGATCCAGAGGATCTACGCCATCGATCATCCGCCTAAGGCTACGAAGGCGGCGATGATGCTCACGTCGATGTCACCTGACGTATACGACGGAGCGATCGGCGAGTATGAAGGAATACTCGATTACATGGGCCTCGAGGACAGAGGCGTAGTGGCTGTCTGTGATCCGGAGAACGGGACTGAGGAGGCTCTTGCCAAATGCCGTGATCTGGGCCGGAACATGTAAGAGCTTCATGGATGATGGAGAGCATAAGATAATTAATTAGATACTGAGGGGAAAACAAATCGGAAGCCGGTGAAAATCCGGCACTGTGTCTCAGCAACCGTGATATCTGCGAAAGAACGAGTGCGATTCGCTGCTCTGACGAGAGCGCGAATCGTGCGGCCACTGAGCTGTCGGATCCGCCGGGGAAGCGGGCGGGGCTTGGGAAGGCGTTCAAGTAGCTGCTGCAGCGCCGTGCGGCGTGCAGCGGGGATAAAGTCGGGAGACCTGTTTTCTCTGCGGCGAGTCTTCTGAGGTGAGACGCGGATCCGGTGCACAGGGGAACGGCAATAGCCGTTTCTCCCTTATTGATTTGCAAAAAACACCCGAGGACGGGTGTTTTGTTATTTTTTGAGAGGGTTTGACTATGAGCAAGGAAAGCTGCAATAAACAGCAGACAAAGGAAACGCTTGGATGCAGATTCGTGAGCAACAGAGAGTGTGAATATTTTCCCTGCCACGACACGGACAGCGAGGGCGATTTCAACTGTCTGTTCTGCTACTGCCCGCTTTATGCGCTGGGCGCCGGGTGCGGCGGGGATTTCAAGTACACGGACGGCGGTATCAAGGATTGCAGCGACTGCCTGATCCCGCACGGGAGAGACGCATACGAGCGCATAGCGGCGCGGCTGGGAGACGTTGCGGATATTGCCGGGAGGGGCAGAGGAGCAAAGTGATGAAAATATCAGGGGCGGAGGATGAAGGATGAGAAACGCTTTTTCAACATATCATCCGGCAGTGAATTTCATATTTTTCTTTGCGGTGATAGGTTTCGCGGTCTTCGTTATGAATCCCGTGTTGCAGATCACGGCTCTGACGGCAGCGCTCGCCTATGCTGTCATGCTTAAGGGCAGAGCGATGGCGAAGCTGTTTGCTCTGGGCATGATACCGCTCATACTGATCGTCATGGCTGTCAATATGCTGACAAACCATCGCGGCGATACCGTGCTGCTCTATACGAAATACAGCCAGATAACGGCGGAATCTATGGTATACGGAGCGCTGACCGGCATCATGATGGTGACGGTGATGGTGTGGTTCATATGCTTCGGCAAGGTGATGACGGGAGAAAAGCTGATGTATATCTTTGGCAGGATGACACCGGCGGCAGCGATGATATTTACGATGGTCATGAGATTCATACCGTCGTACAGAAAGCAGATAGAGAAGATCTCGGCAGCGCAGAAGGGCATGGGAAGATCCGTTACGGACGGAACGCTGCGATCCCGCATGCGGCACGGAATGAAGACGGTTTCGATAATGCTCACCTGGGCGCTGGAAAACTCCGTGGAAACGGCGGACTCCATGAGAGCGCGCGGGTACGGCCTCAGAGGCCGCAGTACGTTTTCACTTTACAGGTTTGACGGCCGCGATGCTTTGATTTTGATCCATGTGCTGCTGATGGCGGCGGCAGTCGCAGCCGGTCTGGCGTCGGGTCTGGGGAGCATGGAGTTCTATCCGCAGACAGATATGGCGGAGGGCGGTGCGGCAGGCGTGCTCGTATACGCGGCGTACGCGCTCCTGTGCTTCATGCCGGCGATGATGCAGATGAAGGAGGTGATCGTTTGGAAATATTTACGCTCAAGGATATGACATTCACGTACGCCGGTGCGGAGACGCCGGCACTCAGCGGCATTACACTGAGCGTGGAGGCAGGCGAGATGATCACCTTGTGCGGCAGGAGCGGATCGGGAAAGAGCACGCTGCTCAGGAACCTCAAGCCGGCGCTGGCACCGTACGGCAGGCTCGGAGGCACGCTGGAGTTTTGCGGTAAACCGCTCGCAGAGCTGTCTGCCGAAGAGCAGGCCTCGCGCATAGGATACGTGATGCAGAATCCCGACAATCAGGTGGTCACGGACAAGGTCTGGCATGAGCTGGCGTTTGGCCTGGAGAGCCTGGGCACAGATACGGAGACGATAAGGCTGAGAGTGGCGGAGATGGCCGGATATTTCGGCATACAGAACTGGTTCCATAAGGATGTGTCGGAGCTTTCGGGAGGTCAGAAGCAGCTGCTGAACCTGGCTTCGGTCATGGTAATGCAGCCTGACGTGCTGATACTTGATGAGCCGACGTCGCAGCTGGATCCGATCGCGGCCGGTGAGTTCCTGGAGACCGTGAGGAAGATAAACAGAGAGCTGGGCACGACGGTGATCGTGACGGAGCACCGACTGGGAACGCTGCTTCCGATTTCCGATCGCGTCGCAGTGTTGGAATGCGGTCGCATGATCGTCGATGATATACCGGCAAACGCGGGAGCTGTACTGGCCGCAGAAGGGCATTCGATGTTCATGGCCATGCCGGCACCGCTGCAGGCATATGCGCGGCTTTACGATCAGGGTATCGGCAGGGAGCTTGAGTGTCCGCTGACGGTAAGAGAGGGGCGTAGATGGCTTACGGATCTGCTGGCAGAGAAAAGCATCGTCGAAACGGCGCTGCCTGAAAGCAAAGCTCCCGGCGGGGAAACGGCAGTCGAGATGAAAGGCGTATGGTTCAGGTACGGCAGAGATGATGACGACGTGATAAGAGACATGTCGCTTTCGGTACATAAGGGCGAGCTGTTCTGTATGGTCGGCGGGAACGGTGTCGGCAAGACGACGGCGCTGAACATCATCGGCGGTCTCGCGAAGCCGTACAGAGGCAGAGTGAGGGTCTTTGGCAGTACGGGGATGGTTCCGCAGAACCCTCAGAGCGTGTTCGTGGAAAGAACGCTCGGACGCGATCTGGCGGAGATGCTGGACGAGAGCAGACTGCCGCGCACAGAGAAGGAAGAGCGCGTCGCGAAAGCGGCTGCAGCCCTGGAGCTTGGCGCGTTACTGGATATGCACCCGTATGATCTTTCCGGAGGAGAGCAGCAGAGAGCAGCTCTGGCAAAGGTGCTGCTTCTGGAGCCGGAGATCCTGATAATGGACGAACCCACGAAGGGGCTCGATCCGGCTCTTAAGGAAAAGCTGGCCGGGATACTGAGAAGCCTTTGCAGCCGGGGCGTGACAGTCATCATGGCGTCACATGATATAGAGTTTTGCTGCAGATATGCGGACAGATGCGCCATGATCTTTGACGGCAAGGTGACTGCGTGTGAGACGCCGAGAAGGTTTTTCGCCGGAAACAGCTTTTATACGACTGCGGCCAACAGGATGTCGCGTCATATGTTCAGGAATGCGGTCACGGTCGATGATCTGGTGGAACTGGTGAAGAGAAATCTTGTCTGTGCGGAGCCGAGAGAGCCGGAAGCGCCGGGGAAACCATGCGGCTTGATTGCGGACGGCC
>CASESB010000076.1 GCA_949290475.1 uncultured Bacillota bacterium | reverse complement strand
CACAGTTCCTATGGCCGTAAGATCAAGAACGTCGCTGATGACGCTCTTAGGCAGGCCCCGGCGCCTGCATACGGCCTGAACGATCTTGAAGGCGACGCCGCACCCCGCCAGTTCCCGGAACGGGTACCGGCACCCCGGCTGTTTGGGATTTATCAGTATGCAATCAGCCTTGATGTCCTCCACGTTATGATGATCCGTCACGATCACTTTCATGCCGAGTTCTTTTGCGTATTCCACCTCGTCATATGATACACTGCCGCAGTCGACCGTCACCAGCAGATCCGCACCCTCGTCACGCACACGCCTGACCGCGTCTCTGTTGAGCCCGTATCCTTCATCGAACCTCGAGGGGATATAGTATGTGAAATTGTCAGTCAGCTCGCTCAGAAGGCGCGACATTATACAGATCGACGTCACTCCGTCAGCATCATAATCGCCGTAAATGCAGATCCTGCTGCCCGCATCTATCTCCGATAACAACAAATCCACTCCCGCTTCCATATTCAGAAGCAGGAATGGATCGTACGTCTTCTGAGGCTTGTCCGACAGAAACTCAGATATTTCCTCATCTGAGACTATTCCTCTGTTTCGCAGCAGCTCATTGATTATATCTTTCGCTGTCCTCATGTCATCCTTCCCCGTTTGTTCTGGCTTAAAGTATGTAATCAAGCGGATCTACATGCACTCCATTCAGCATGACTTCAAAATGGCAGTGTGGTCCGGTGGAATATCCGGTAGACCCGATCAGGGCTATCGTCTGTCCTCTGGAAACCTGCTGTCCGACGCTGACCAGTATGCTCGAATTATGTCCATAGAGCGTGACAACGCCGCCCCCGTGATCCACCTGCACGCAGTTGCCGTAGCCCCCGTACCAGCCGGCATATATTACCGTCCCGGGATTGGCTGCTACAACGCTTGCTCCCATAGACGCGCCTATATCGACTCCGGTATGTCCTTGACCCTCTCCAAATATAGGATGTATTCTCCATCCGAATATCGACGTGATGTTAGCCGTGCCTACGCTAGGTACCGGCCAGGCCATCGCACCTCCCGTATATGTCGACGTGGTGCTGGAGCTTCCTCTGTCCACAGCCACCTGTGCCATAGCCGCAGCATCCGCTTTAAGCGCTTCGATCATGGCTTCGGTCTCCTCGTTCGATTCTGCTATCTCAGCTTTCTGAGCCTGCACCGTGGCTCTGCTGTCTTCAAGCTCCGCCTTTTCCTGCTTTGCTACGTTTCTGGATGTCTGAAGCTCCTGCTGGAGGGCCTCAACCTCTTTTTTCTTCGTGTCTATCTCGTCGTACGCCTCCTCAAGACCCCTGAGGACTTCCCTGTCGCTGGAATATATCATTTCCACCATGTCGAGGTTCGTGAGGAACTCCGTGAAACTGCCGGAGTCAAGCAGTACATCGAGAAAGCCTACCGAACCGTTCTTATACATGGTCCTCAGTCTCTCACCCAGGTTTTCGTTCTGGACATCGACCTTTTCCTGTGCCTTTTCAAGCTCTTCTTCAAGCGACACGAGCTGATCCTCTCCTTCGGAGATCGCAGATTCCAGCCTGTTTATGCTGCTCTGCATGCTCTCTATATCCTCTTCAAGCGTCAGCATCTGTTCGGCAAGATTTCCTTCCTTCTCTCTGCCCTCAGAGAGCTCAGCTTCCTTCTCCTTGATCTCATTCCTGATCTCGCTGAGAGACGCCGCACTTGCAAACACAGTCTGTCCGCACAGCATCAGCGCCGTCATTATCGCTGTGATCAGTATCGTCCGTTTTCTCTTCACGCTATTCCCTCCTGTAATCAGCTGATGTATGGCATAGGATCTACATAAGCTCCGTTGAGTCTCACCTCAAAATGAAGGTGAGGTCCGGTGGAATTTCCCGTGCTGCCTACCGCAGCTATAGTCTCTCCTCTCGATACGGTCTGCCCCGCTCCTACATAAAGCGCCGAGCAGTGTCCGTACAGCGTCGTGACACCGCCGCCGTGATCGACAATTACGCAGTATCCGTAACCTCCGTTCCATCCTGCCGAAAGCACCGTACCGTCGTTGGCCGCCACGATAGCGCTTCCCGACGAGGCTCCTATGTCTACCCCTGTATGGAACTTGTTGTATCCGAATATCGGGTGTAACCTGTATCCGTACTCTGATGTTATGTTACCGAGCCCCACAGCCGGCAGCGGCCACGCCATCTGACCTCCCAGATACGTGGAGTCGCTGCTGGAGCTTCCCTGGCTTGCTATGACTTGCACGAGCCTGTCGGCATCAGCCTTCAGCTCATCGATCATCTTCTCCGTCTCTTCATTGGAGGCCGCTATCTTTTCCTTCTCGGCAGCCACGACCTCTCTCGATTCCTTCAGCTCAGCCTGAAGCGCTTCGACTTCCTTTTTCTTGCTTTCCACCTCATCGTGAGCTTCCTCGAGCTGTCCCAGCACATCTCTGTCGCTGGAATATATCATCTCCACCATGTCGAGATTGGTGAGGAATTCCGTAAAGCTCCCCGAATCCAGAAGCACATCCAGGAATCCCACGGATCCGTTCTTATACATGGCTCTCAGCCTGTCGTTGAGGTTGTCCGTCTGCGTCTCCACCTTTTCCTCGGCGGCAGCCAGCTCCTCCTCCAATATCGCCAGATCGCCTTCGTTTTCGGCTATGGCCTGCTCCAGTTCATTGAGCTGCGAGCTGAGGCTCGCCTCCTGCTCTTCGCCCTCCTCGAGCGCGGCCTCCTTGTCGCTTATCTGCTCACGCAGCTCGCTCAGGGATTCGGCTCCGGCGGTGACTGTGCCAAGGCACATCGCCATCATCACCGCTATGGCTATGACCGCTGTCGTCTTTCTTTTCATCCGTTGCCGCACCTCCGCCTTAAGCATCCAGGAACTTTCTCATTGAAATGATACTTCCGCAGGCGCCGATGCTGATACCAAGCGCCAGGAATATCCACACGAAGTTGTATACCATGAAGCCTACCGGTACCATCGGCATCGACATCGTCGACATGAGCTGATTGCCTATCAGCTCTGTCAGCTTATTGTAAACGAGAGCCGAAAGCCCTACCGATATGCCTGCCGATATGATCCCGATTATTATTCCTTCAGCCAGGAACGGACCGCGTATGAACCAGTTGGTCGCTCCCACGTATTTCATTATGCTTATCTCTCTGGCGCGGTTGAATACCGTCAGCTTTATTGTATTGGAAACGACTACTATGGATACGATGATCAGAAATACCATTACTATTATAGCCGCTATCTGTATGTATTTTGTGGCGCTCAGCAGCTTGTCAACCGTATCCTTGTAGAACTTGACATCCTCTATGCCGTCATATGTAGCCGCCTTTTCGGCTATATTCTCAGCCTGCTCCAGATCCCCTATCATCACCACAACTGAATTCGGCAGCGGGTTTTCCTGCAAGCTGTCCAGCAGATAGCCGTTCTCGCCCCATCTGAGCCTGAACTCCTGCATGGCCTCTTCCTTCGTCTTGAAGAAGGCCTCATCCACGCCCTTCTCCTGGCTTATATCGGCTATTATCTCGTCAGCCTGCTCTTCAGTCGTCTCGTCAGCCAGATATATCTCTATGGAATCGTAGTCCTGCTGTATCGTCTGCGCCGCCGTGTTGACGTTTATCACCAGTATGAAGAAAAGGCTCAGTATCAGCAGCATAGCCGTGATGGCGAATATCGACGCCAGCGTCATGGCTCTGTTTCTCAGAACCTGCTTCAGAGCCTGCTTCAGCGTGTATAAAAATCGTTTTATCACCATTTCGGTTCCCCTCCTCTCTTGAATCTTGAGCGGAAGGTACGTTTACTCTGGATCGTATCCTCTGTCATGTCCATCTCCGCCAGAGCCTCTTCATAGCCGTAGGCTCCGAACTCGTCTCTGACTATACGCCCCTTTTCTATCGCTATAACGCGTTTTCCCATCTTATCAACTATGTCCTTGGCATGGGTTACCATCACTATCGTAGTGCCTCTCATATTTATCTGATCGAGCAGCTGCATTATCTCCCAGGCCGTATCCGGGTCCAGGTTTCCCGTAGGCTCGTCAGCTATGAGTATCCTCGGCTTGTTGACTATTGCTCTGGCTATGGCTACTCTCTGCTGTTCTCCTGCCGAAAGCTCGTCAGGATACTTGTCCGCCTTCGAGGCTATGCCCACCATGCTCAGTACCTGCGGCACGTATTTCTTGATGATCTTCTTCGGCTGGTGTATTATCTCCATGGCGAAGGCCACGTTCTCATATACCGTCTTCTTCGGCAGCAGCCTGAAGTCCTGGAAAACTATGCCTATGTTTCTTCGCAGCTTCGGCACCTGCCTGTTGGAAAGAGTCGTGATCTCGTTGCCTCTGACCTTGATGCTGCCGGAATCGGCGTCTATCTCCTTCAGAATGAGCTTGATAAATGTGGATTTACCGGCTCCGCTGGGTCCTACGAGGAATACGAAATCTCCTTTGTTTATCCTCACGGAGACCTTTTCGATCCCCACGTTGGACTTGTAGTATTTCGTGACATTGTTGAATACTATCATATACTGGTTTTATCCCCCTTATTATCGCAAAACATACAGTATGATTTTACAATATATTGTTGTATTTTTCAACATTTTGCCGTCAATTATACCTTATATTATCAAACTTTGGCGCTGTTTGGTGATGGTTTTGTGAAACAAACGACTCTATATGCAAAAACCGCCCTCTGCGGCAGCCCTGTCGCAAGGGTCTGCTGCATAAGGCGGTATCATCGTTCATATCATGTCAGCCTGAGAGAATCATGTCAGCCTAAGAGAGATTTTACTGCCGCTGTGATATCGCCGGCCGTCATGCCGTACTTTTTTCTCAGCTCATCAGGCTTGCCCGACTCTCCGAACGTGTCCTGCTGCCCCACCATGGCCATCTTTACCGGCGCATTTTTTACGATCACCTCCGCTACGGCGCTTCCCAGACCGCCTATTACGGAGTGCTCCTCGGCCGTCACGATCGCTCCCGTCTCCTCGGCTGCCTTTATTACGGCCTCCTCGTCGATAGGCTTTATCGTATGTATGTCGATGACCCTGACGTCTATGCCTTCCGCCGCCAGTGCTTCAGCCGCTTCCGCCGCCGCTGCGACCATGATGCCCGTAGCTATAACGGTCACGTCCTTTCCGTCTCTGACGGTGTTCGCCCTGCCCAGCTTTATCTCGTCGCTTTCATCGTAAAAAACAGGTACGGCCGCACGCCCCAGTCTCACATAGCACGGGCCCTGCATGTCTACAGCCTGCTCCAGCAGCTTGGCCGCCGACACCCCGTCAGACGGATTTATGACCGTCATGCCCGGTATCGTCCTCATGAGCGCGATGTCCTCGAACGTCTGATGACTGGCGCCGTCCTCACCGACCGTTATGCCTGCGTGAGTAGCGCATATCTTCACGTTTGCTTTCGTATATCCTATGGAATTCCTTATGATCTCAAAAGCCCTGCCGGCTGCGAACATGGCGAACGTGCTGGCACAGACCGTCTTCCCCGAAAGGGCGAGCCCCGCTGCCGCCGCATACATGTTCTGCTCCGCTATACCCATATTGAAAAATCTGTCGGGATACGCCTTGGCAAACCCCGCCGTCTTCGTTGATCCCGAAAGATCCGCATCCATCACCACCAGATCCGGGTGCGTCTCTCCCAGACTGATGAGCGTTTTACCGTAGGCCTCTCTGGTCGCCATCTTATCTGCCATCACATCGTACCTCCCAACTCTTTGACCGCCTGTGCGGCTTCATCATCATTCGGCGCCTTGCCGTGCCAGCCGGCGTTGTTCTCCATGAACGAAACGCCCTTGCCCTTGACGGTTTCCGCTATTATCATCGTCGGCCTGCCCTTGCAGCCTCTGGCTACATCGAAAGCGTCCAGTATCTCTCTGAAATCGTGTCCGTCTATCTGGATCACGCTCCAGCCGAAGGCTTCAAACTTCTCGGCAATCGGCATCACCGTCATCACGTCGTCGTTCTTACCGTCTATCTGCAGTCCGTTGTGATCCACTATACCCACGAGATTGTCAAGCCGGTAATGAGCCGCGGACATCGCCGCTTCCCAGACGATTCCCTCCTGCAGCTCGCCGTCGCCCAGAAGCGTGTACACGCGCCCCGGATCACCGTCCAGCTTCGCGGCCATGGCCATGCCAGCCGCCGCCGAAAAGCCCTGTCCGAGAGAGCCCGTGGACATCTCGATGCCCGGCACCTTGTGCATATCGGGATGCCCCTGGAACTTCGAGCCCAGCTTTCGCAGCGTCATCACGTCATCCAAAGGAAAATATCCTCTCAGCGCCAGCGCCGCATACTGCGCAGGTCCCGCATGTCCTTTGGAAAGGATGAACTTGTCCCGCCCATTCATTTCCGGGTTCTCAGGATCCACGTTCATTTCAGAGAAGTACAGAGCCGTCACGATATCAGCCGCCGACAGCGAGCCGCCCGGATGTCCCGAACCGGCGCTGTGTATGGCTTTTATGATCCCGATCCTGACCTCTGCCGCCTTTTTTTCAAGAGCTTTTATGTCCATAATTTCCTCCACTTCAAATGCTTTAACTCATCGTCCTACTATCTTCATGAACGCCGCCGGCAGAGCTTCCTCGATATCGACCGAGGTCATACCCCACTGACCCTGACGTTTTTCGGCTATATCTCCGGCCATGCCGTGTATGAAAGCGCCGGTCCTGGCGGCATCGAAAACATCGACACCCGATGCCGCTATGGCGGCTATCACTCCCGTCAGCACATCGCCGCTGCCGCCCGTCGCCATGCCGGGATTGCCTGTGGTGTTCACGCACGTTTCTCTGCCCGCGCACGACACGAGCGTTCCCGCGCCCTTCAGCAGCACCGTTGCGCCCAGCTCAGCGGCCAGCGTCTCCGCCGCCCGCTGACGTCCGAGCTCCTTAACGCTGCTTTTGCCGATCGCCTCCAGCAGCCTGTCAGCTTCACCGGGGTGCGGCGTCATCACGATCGGCGCCTTTCTCTGCTTTATCGTCTCCAGACCGTCATCGTAAGCGCACATCGTGTTGAGCCCGTCTGCATCCAGGATCAGCGGCCCGTCGTAGTCGGCCAGCACGTGTCTCAGCAGCATATAGCTGCTGTCGCTCACGCCCATTCCCGGCCCCGCAGCCACGGCTCCGTATATTCCGAGCAGCTCGCTCAGCTCCTCCCTGCCGGCGATGATCAGATCGTCCACATCCATACATGTTGCCTGCGGCACAGCCGTCTGCAATATCGTGAAAAGCTCCGCAGGCGCCGCCGTCTTCACGAGTCCTGCGCCGGATTTCATCGCTCCCCTGGCCGCCAGCACTGCGGCACCAGCCATACCGACGGACCCCGCGATGATCAGAACGCGTCCGCACTGACCCTTGTGCGTATCCTTCGGCCTTTCCCTGATGATCGAGCTCACGTATTCAAATGTGATAAGTCCTGTGGTTTCCATGATCTGCAGCTCCCTTCGTATCGCGCTAAAGCGTTATCCCCAGAAACATCGCCGCAATCAGCATGTATACTATCGTCGTGAACATGTCGGTAAGCGACGATATCATCGGATTTGCCATCAGCGCCGGGTCGACGCCTATCTTCTTGGCGCCCATCGGCAGCAGGCTTCCCAGCAGCTTGGCGAATATCACGATTATCACCATGGAGACTGCTACGGTAAGCGCGATGGCCATGCTCTCCCTGTCTATTATCAGCACCTTGGCCATATTTATCAGGCTCAGCACGACGCCGAGTATCAGGCTGACGCGAAATTCCTTCCACGTCACCTTCAATGCATCCTTAAGGTCGATCTCATCGGTAGCCATACCTCTTATGATCAGCGTCGAGGCCTGCGAGCCGCTGTTGCCGCCGGTGCTCATCAGCAGAGGCAGATACGATACCAGCACTATCACCTGCGCCAGCACCATCTCGAATCTCACGAGTATGGCTCCCGTTATCATTGCCGATATGTTCATGAAGACGAGCCACGGCAGCCTGTTCCCCACATGGCGGAACACGCCCTGATCCAGATACTCCGTATCCGAATCGTCGATTACGCCGGCCATCCTCTCCATATCCTCCGTCGTCTCTTCTTCTATTACCGGCAGTATATCGTCTACCGTGATGATACCCACCAGCCTGTGCTCGTTGTCTACGACTGGTATTGCCAGGAATCCGTATTTCTTGAAGCTCTCGGCTACCTCCTCCTGATCGTCGTACACGTTGACATAGACGTAATCCGTGTTCATCAGCTCTGACACCCTGGTATCGCCGTCCGCTACGACGAGCGATCTGAGCGAAACTATGCCCTCGAGCTTCCTGCCGCCGCGCTTGACATAACACGTATACACCGTTTCACTGTCCATGCCCTCGCTTTTGATGTGCGCCAGCGCCTCGTCGACGGTCATCGTCTCCTGCAGGCTTATGTAATCCGGCGTCATCAGGCTCCCGGCGCACGTGTCGGGATAATTGAGGAACGTATTTATCAGCTTGCGTTCCTCCTTAGGTGTGCTTTCCAGTATCTTGTCGACGATATTTGCCGGCAGTTCCTCCAGCACGTCGATCTTATCGTCAAAATCCAGCTCGTCTATGATATATGTTATCTCGCGATCGGTTATGCCGTGGACGATAGCCACCTGATCGTCCGAGGGCAGATGTGAAAACACCTCTACGGATACGTCCTTAGGCAGCATCCTGAATATTATTATCGTTTTTTCTATGCCCAGCTCTTCCAGTACTTCCTCCAGGATCTCGGCGATATCCACCTCGTTGTACTTCAGTATGGCGTCTCTGGCCTTGAAGTACGACTTTTCGTCCAGCAGCCTGATGATCTTTTCCACATCCTCGTCGAACTGCTGGTTCTTAGTCTCATTGTCCATCGAGATCTCAGTCATCACACCCTCCTTTCCCGATCACCTCTGATCGTCATCGTCCTTCTCTATCAGCTTTTCTCTCATGTTCGCGGCGAAAGCCGCCGCTCTCTCCTCTATGCCCTCGGAAGCCATGATCGCCCCCGGGTCATTGGCCGTTTCCAGTATAGCAAATTTGCCCGGCAAAGCAAAGGTTTTATTCATGTTAAGTCCGCTTATCAGCTGCTCCGCTACGATATCGCCGCCGCTGTACCCCGATACGACTATGCCGAAGAGGCTTTTATCGTAAAATCTGTTGGTCGTAAACAGCGCCGTCATCCTGTTCACGAAGGCTGTCAGATTGCCTCCCAGCGCGTCGTTGTAATTCGGACATACCATCACCAGCGCATCGCATTCCAGTATGGCCGGGTACACCTTCTTCGTTATCGTACCGCCGTAAAAGCAGCTGCCCTCCTCGCCGAAGTGGCGGCACGTTTCGTAAGAGCAGCCACGGCAGTCCATGACCTGACCGTTCCTGAGCGATATTTCCTTCACGCTGCACTCCGGCAGGTGCGATTTGATCATCGACCAGAGAGCCATGCTGTTTGACGTTCTGTTGTTGCCGGCGTGGAGCACCAGCAGCTTCGGATTCCTGCTGCGAGGCTGCCTGAAGCTCATTATATTCTCTACCAGCTGACGTCCCGCTTCCATATAGGCGCCCATGTTATCTGTCCCCAGGTTCTGCGCTTGGATGTTGTAATTCTTGAGCGTTCTCGTGCCCTCCACGAGCGGCCGCCCCGGGAACGTGCAGCCGGCTCTGTTGGCCGTGAACACCAGGCTCCTGCCGGTCGATTTCGTAAAAAGCTCGCTGTTGCCGTCGAGGATCACGCCTCCTACCGCGCCCTCCAGCGCCTCCCTGTTGAGCCGCAGATATTTCATGATCGCGTACCAGCTAAGGTTGATGCCTGACTGACCGAGCGATACGGTGAACAGCAGCCTCCTGTTTCTCAGGTCGGCGTTCTCCACCTCCTCTGCCGTCGTCAGCATATCGAAGGAATAGCCGCTCAGACTGTGCTTCACTATACCCTCCAGCCTTTCCTTCCTGCTCTCCTCCGGGCAATACGGGTTTATCAGTACGATATCCTTCATGGCATCACATCTCCTTTACCTACGGCATCTTCCTCAGATTGTCGTATGCCTTGCTTATCCTCGCAAACAGCGCCTCCGCCAGCGGCAGATCCTCGATCTCTATTCCCTCCGCCGTCCTCCTGTTCCTGCAGCCCATAAACGCTCCGTCGCCGCCGCAGCCGAGATATACCGAGGAATAGTTCCATCCCCCTCTGACAGTCTCCAGCAGCGATATGGCGCCTGAAGACAGCGCCGGCGCTATGTACGGCTTGAAGCCGTCGGCTCTCACCTGCATATTGGCGTTCACGGTCAGCTCCGTCAGCTCCGCAGACAACCGGTCGTCGTAAAGCTCGATACTGTCGGCGATGACGAGATCCGCTCCGTGCGGTCCGAACGCTCTGCCCTCTGAAAGGTATCTTCCGAACCGTTCATCGCGTGCGGCGAAATACGCTGCTCTCCCGTTCATCACTCCCAGCCCGTAGCCCTGCACCTGCGGCGGATCGAGTCCCGCCTCCACGGCTTTTTTGCACAGCGGATCCACGGGATCGGACACTACGGCAAATATACCGCTAAACTCCTGCCTCGCCGCCTTCTCCGCATACATCGACACCAGTCTGCCGTTGGCCTCCAGCTGCACCATCCTCACGTCCGTACCGGCTGCAGCTCCCACAGGCGGAACTCCTGCCGATGCGCAGAACACCAGCATATCGCAGTCGAATATGCCGTCATCATCGAGTATCCTCACCTCCGGCAGCTGCCTGCCGTCAGGGAATCGTATCTGGTTTATCTCCATCTCGTATCTGCGCGCCATGGCGTCGTTCAGATCGTATATGCCTATGCGGCTCACCGCATCTCCGCCCAGCAGCCTGAGCCCAGTAAGCACCATGCCGCCTACATCTCCCAACGCTATCAGGTTCACGGCAGCCGGCATTACGGCTCTGCCCGGATCCGGCAGCAGCACGCTGCCGTCACGCTTCACTGTTTTTCGTCTTTCGTCTATAAGCTCACTCAAAAATCTCATATCAGCGCATCTTCCAATCTTATCAGTCTTTCGATGTAATTCTCTATATATACCGACGGCGAAAGGTTCGGATCGACGCTCACCCTGTTGGAGCCGTTAGGCATCCTCGGCGAGATCACGGCGTCCGAAAGCCTCTTGATCGTCAGCTTTCTCTCGAACACTCCCTGATACTCCTCCTCCAGCACCTGGAATATCTTGGCGGCATTCTTCAGGCACACCATCGACAGATCGTACACGGCTTCACGGCTCGAATCCTTGAGGAATGACGGGGCCGCGAACGGCAGCGTCAGATTTATGGACGGGATGAGGCTCGACTCCACCTTTCCCTGGCTCTTGACGCCGTCTCCGCCTATGAACGGACAGAGCGTGGATTCTACGAACCATGATTTCAGATTAGGTATGAAGTAAGCGCTCTCCACATCCCGCTTCTGTATGGTCATCAGATCCTCGCCGTGTCCCGACAGCACGCCTGTTATCATCTTCCTGATCTCCACGTTGTTCTCCTTGAAGATCGGATCGAGAGCCTTTATCCTGTAACCCTTGTGCAGCAGATCGTCGACCAGGATCACAGGGCGATTGAAGGATTTTATCGTCTTTATCTGGTTCGGTATCGTGGCGTACATCGGATATTCCTCTATAGTGAAGCTGTCCAGCGTAGGCGTGAACATCTTCTCCGTATGGAGCGTCTTCGTCACCGTGTTCGGCACCACCATGCCTCTGAGGATCTTGCCGAAAGGCACGCACATGCACTCGCCGAGTATCCTCTTCAGGCCAGTGTGATTAGGCACTCCGTTAGTCCGCGTCACCATGTCAACTATTTTCTGATGCATTATGCCGGCATTGAAGGAAAGCACCAGATTACCCGGATTGAGCTTCGTCAGCGCCTTCTGCATGTCGGCATGCGTCTCCTCCAGCACCGACAGTATCTTCGGATTCGTGTTGAAAGGAGCCTTGAGCACCGTATCCATATTCTCTATGACAACTACCGGCTCCTTCATATTCACTTCGTATACGCCCTGCTTTTCTCCCTTGATCGAAATCTCCCTGAAGCCCTGTCTTTTGAGCACGTCAAGCACGAACACGCCGCCCTCGTCGTCGAGCGGATGGTAGATGGCGTACGTTATGTCGTCGGCCACCGCCTCGGCTATGACCTCCGTAGTGATGATCTGCAACAGGTTTCGCTTGTCTGCGCCGGCATCGCAGTATACTCCACGTATTATCAGCATCCTGCCGGTCGCCTTTTCTCTCAGATAGGAGGCGATACCCAGATCCTTGAACTCATCGTACAGCTCGCCCGTTTCTATCTCGTTGACGGCCGCTATGGCGCATACCTTCCTGAACTCGTTCCTTATTATGGCCGTCCGCACCTCCGGATCGTTTATATACGCCCGCACCATATCCGGATCGTGTCCCGCAGCCTTCATCGCAGCCTCCATATCGTCAAGCACGGAGCCGTCTCTTTTGCTCAGCGGCTCGAACGTTATGTTCTTCGTTTCCAGCACATTCTTGTACTGCGGTTCACGCAGATAGAGGCTGTTGTCGTATATGAAATTCTGCACCACCGGATCTATCAGATTAGAGATATCCCTGCCGAAATCTATGTTTTCTCTGATCCTGGTGGAGCTGATGTCCTCCAGATACATCGGCAGCTTCAGCTCTCTGACGATTCCCGTCATCTTTCCATATATGCTGTTCAGGGCTTCCCGGTCCTCGCCCTTGCCCTGCAGCGTTTCGCGCCTGAATACGATATGGTTCATCGAATGTATCGAATCCTGCACCGCTTCAGCCTTGTACGATGAAGCGTTTATGATCACATCGCTGCCCACGACCATGTACAGCTCCTTGTCCGGAAACAGATCGCGCAGCTTGCGCAGATCCTTCGGATTGGCGATATTGACCGGAAAATCGTCGGAAAACAGGAATACGTCAGGCTCGTCGGCTACCGACATCGATATTATCTGTCGTCTTATCATCCTCGGCTGCGTCTTTTTTGACCAGGAAAACTCGTCTATAGCCAGATATACCTCGAAGCCCTCGTCCCTTATCGCCTGCACGATTCCCTTGTGGCTCAGCGAGAACGGATCGAACGTACCCGGGAAAAAGGCCACGTGCCTGTTCTCCGGCAGCTCCATCTCGCCGTGGCTGAACTTGTACTCGGATATGAACCTGTATATATGGTTCAGCGCCGCCGCGTCCGTGAAGAATGTCATGTCGTATTCCTCGATGCCGGATATCAGCGTCAGCAGCTTCTTGTATATCTGTCTGAATATGTCGTACTTTTCCTCCATCGAGAGACTGTCGCCGCCGAATATATACTGACCTGTGACCATTATGGCCTCCTGACTGACCACCTCGTGATAGTTGGCCAGGCCCTTCAGCAGCATGCCCAGCAGCTTCGTCTTCCGGCTCCTGTAGCTGTCCGCCGGCTCGCTGCCCCTGTACTTGTACGACGAATACTTCCTCAGCACCTCGCCCACCGTGTCGAGCGCAACCGAGCCCACCCTGTCGTTGTTGCTCTCGATGAGCTCGCCTATGTTGTCTATGAACTCATCCAGCTCCGTCGGATAGAGGTAGAGCACGAGCTCTCCCAGATAGGCGGGGATATACTTGGAAAACTGATATTCGCCTATCTCCAGACCCTTTGTTAATTCTATAACCAGCTCGTTGATCTGCTCTATCGGCAGCGCTTTGGCTATCTCTATCAGTCCGCGCCCTGCCTTGTGCCTCACCGTCACTCTCTCGCTGACCTTGATCAGATTGGAAAAATGCGCCGCGAGGTAGAAGTTGCGATCCCTGAGTTTGTCGTTGAGCGTGTATTCCAGCAGGAATTCCATGTTCACTATCTTGACTACCCACGGAGTCCCCACCTTGAGGTTCTCTCTGAATATCGCCGATATCTCATCATCGAGAGTGCCGAGCCTTTCCGCGTTGTCGATCCTGCCGTAGTAGCCCGCGGCCGCCTCCTTGTCTCCCGTGTTAAGGAGCAGTTTGTGGATCAAATAGGCCACGCCTATGTTCTCCGCCGCATCGCCGGCGTTTCTGATTATCCTCGACACGGCGGCGCGCACACGCGCTCCGCTCATTTTCCCGGATATGTATTCGGCGGCTCTTATAGCTCCGATCTTTATCTCCAACGAATCCCTTGCCGAAACGTTCTCCACGAAATTCAGCACGGAAAACATCTCGTCTTCGGAAAGGACCTCCTCCGGCACACTGATGACGGAATCGAGCAGCACGAACACGGCGTTATCCTTGACTTTGCTGAAGGCAAACAGCCTGAAATACCGCTCCATGAACATGTTGCTCATCTTCTTGTCCGATTTTTCCAGAAGCCCGTACATCACGACCTTCAGCGTATATCCTATCCAGCTCCTGTGCTGTTCGGTCACGCGGTAATCCGGGAATACGATCTTATGCAGATAAGTGTCCCATATCTCCGCCGCCTCATATTTATTCACAGCATCCTTTACCGCGCCCTCAGGTATCTCCTTGCGGTACACCTCGTCATATCCGGCTATTATGTTGCCCATGAGCCTTCCCGCCTGACGCCGTATGTCGCCCTCCCTGTGAGAGAGCAGCTCGTAGAGGAAATTTATCGTCAGCAGCTTCTCAGGCTTCGTCATATATGTGGAGTACTCCGACAGTATGTTGAGATACGTCCGCTGGCTCTTCCACTGCTTCTCGCTCCTCGCCGCCTCTATGAGACTGCCGAAGGCGTTTTCGTTGTTGAAGATGCTCATTATCTTGATGTTGTGCTCTATGGCGGTATACTTCAGATGATCCACCACCTGGCCGCCCATCAGAAGCGCCGCATCCCTGCCTCCTGCGCCCGCATGCTCAGCCGGAGCCTTCCACACGTCGGTCTCGACGCCCATGTCGATCAGGTAATCTTCAAAATCCTTCAGCTTGGCGTACACGCGCTCGTAGCGATGGCGCTTTGCCTCGTCTACGTTGTCCAGCTTGCCGAGGATGACGTCGAAGGCCTCAGTCAGCGTATAAAAATTGACGATCTCCTCCCCGTCGCGTCTGCTGCTCTTGACGCGAAAATCCGCATATATCAGTATTAGCGACTCCACGGAAAGGTTCTCCAGCTCCAGATCCCACGTGGAATGATTGCTGGCGATATGAGATATCATCGGCATGCCTTCACGCTTCAGCAGCTCGTCCGTATAGTAGTAATGAAGATAAGGCGTACGCTCCGCCTCATCCGGGCTGCAGCCGAACTTGCCGAGATCATGCCCCGCCGCCGCGCCCGACAGCAGCGCCATGTCTATCGGCACGTCGGTGCCTTCGAGCTGTCTGCCGATGAACACCGCAACGTAATGGACCCCCGCGATATGCCCGATGGTATTGAAAGGCGTGATCTCTCTGTTCATCCTCATGAACTCAAAGATGTACTCGTCCTTCCAGTATTTTCTCAGCTTCTCGTACTCCTTGAAGGTCACGCATCCCCTGACGTCGCTCCTTTCGAGCAGATCTATGTGATCAGTAGGCGAAAAGCCGCGCTCCGCCTCCTCGTATCTTAACAGCGCCCTGTAATTTTCAAGGAAAAAGAGCTGCGCCTTCTTCTCGCCCTCGGCAGCTGCGGAGCTGAAATTTTCCGGGTACATGCCCGCCTTTATTTCATTGCATATGAACTCCGCCCATCCTCCTTCGGGCTCGCTGGCCCATCGCTCCATGAACGGCCGCAGCGCTTCCAGCAGATCTGCCGAAGAAAACCTGCCGCCTTCGGCAAGCTCCGAGAGCTTTTCCCGCCACTGCAGATCGCTCATCAGCTGCTTCATGCTCTTTTTCGTTTCTCCCAGCCCGGCCAGGATCTTCTTGTCCGTCAGCCTCTGCTGCGTTTCCTTTAAAAAAGTTCGGATCACCTTATTTCCTCCATCATCGTGAAATATACATCTATCCAGTATATATTATATCATGAGGCGGCAGATACAACAAACCCGCCGCCCCTCTTTTTTCATTATCTGAATATTTCAATTTTCCATGAATCCTTTGAAAATCCATTGACTGTAATTTAACGAAGTGATATATTTATGGTAACAAGGCATTACCAACTTTGCAAATTTTATAATTAAAAAGAGGAGAAAAGAAAATGTCAAATTATGTTGAAAGATGTATTGAGCTTTGTAAGCAGAAGAACCCTGGCGAAGTAGAATTTCACCAGACTGTAGAAGAAGTACTTACTTCACTGAAGCCTGTTATCGACAAGCATCCTGAATACGAAGCAGCCGCTCTTCTCGAGAGACTGACTGAGCCTGAAAGAGGAATCACTTTCAGAGTTGTTTGGGTTGAC
>CASESB010000075.1 GCA_949290475.1 uncultured Bacillota bacterium | reverse complement strand
CCTGCATACTTCTACATGTCGGCTCCGTCGGGAGAAGAGGAATACTATCTTAAAGGCATCACCGAAGTGGTAGGCAGGATTCCGTTCTTCGGCGGTACGGCGGCCGACAACACCATAACCGGCGAATGGCTCATCTATACGGATGAAATGGTCACCGCAGACGGCGTTTCCGTAGCGTTCTTCTACACCGACAGGCCGTTTGCCAACAAGTTTACCGGAGCATACAGGGAAACGGACAAGGCAGGCGTCATCACTAAATTGAACGGCGACAGAACACTGGTGGAAATCAACGGCAAACCTGCAATACAGCAGTACCGTGAATGGACGGGCGCGAGCGCCGAAGATGTAGCCGGAGGTAATCTCCTTTCATATGCCATCTGTCATCCTTTAGCGGTAAAGGATCGCCTGGGTGACCTTGCAGCCATCAGACATCCTATGAACGGCAATGAGGACGGTTCAATGAACATAGGCAACAATCTGGCCGTCGGAACTGCGGTTGTGCTGATGGAAGCCACCGTCGACGAACTGATAGCAGCCGTAGGAAAGACACTGGAAGATCTTAAAGCCAAAATGAATGGGCCTATAGCCGGACTTCACCTCGTACACTGCGGCGGAAGACGAGCCGGCATAGACGCAAGGATAAACGAAGTCTACGATCAGGTCAAAGCACATGTCGGCGATATCCCATTCATAATGGAATTCACGTTCGGTGAGTACGGATACGAAGACGACGGAAACAACACGTGCGGCGGTCTGATGCTGTCTTTCACTGCTTTCGGAAAATAACATGCATACAGCGCGCAAAGCGCTGTGATTTCAGCTCACGATGACGATAATGTTGATTTAAAAAGGAGATACAACCATGAAAATGATAATAAACGGCAAGAAAGAAGCAAGCGTCAGCGGCGCAACGTTCGATGTAATAGCTCCTGCAACGGGAGAAGTCATAGACAGCGTACCTAAAGCCACTGCGGAAGACGTAGAAAACGCAGTCGCTGCGGCTGTCGAGGGACAGAAGGCATGGGCAGATGTCCCTGTATCGCAGAAAGCACAGATTCTCTATAGGTTTCTCGATATAGTTGATATGAACAAAGAGGATCTTGCACAGACGCTTTCTGCTGAAAACGGCAAACCTATAACCGAAGCTCGCGCCGAGATCGGCAATATCAGAACGGGATTTTCCGGATTTATAGAACACGCCAAACATTATTACGGAACCATCATCCCTCCGGGCACCGAAGCCGGTCAGGAAAAGCACATGCAGCTCGTGACACGCGAGCCTCTCGGCGTCGTGGCATGCATAATACCGTTCAACTTCCCATGCGACCTGTTCGATCAGAAAGTCGCCCCGGCGTTGTTGATGGGCAACGCAGCAATAGTAATGCCTTCATCGGACAATCCTCTCACCCTTATGAAACTGACTGAGATGCTCGTCGACGCAGGCGTTCCCGACGGCGTTATACAGTGTGTAACGGCTCCGGGATCTGTGAAAAGCGTAGCCGTGTCCGATCCTAGGGTACACCTCGTGACCCTTACCGGCAGCACCGAGGTCGGTATCGAAACTGCAAAAACAGCCGCTGCCAATCTCACTCACACAGCCCTCGAGCTGGGCGGCAACGACGCCTTCATACTGCTCGACGACGGCGATGTTGATCTGGCAGTCGAAGAGATGATATGGGGCAGGATGTACAACACGGGACAGGTATGCTGCGCAAGCAAGAGATTCCTGATACATAACTCCCTCAAGAATGAGTTCACGGAAAAAGCTGTCAACAGGATAAAACAGCTGAAGTGCGGCTATCCTAAAGACGAGGACACTCAGATAGCATGTCTCATAAGCGAAAAAGCCGCCATAAAGGTCGAAAAGGAAGTGAACCTGACCGTAGAGCAGGGCGGAAAGATCATCCTCGGCGGAAAGAGGAACGGCGCCTTCTACGAGCCTACAGTCATCGTCGACGTTCCTAAGGATGCCGACGTGGCAAAGGATATGGAGATATTCGGACCTGTCGTTCCGATCATCGGATTTGATACCGATGAAGAGGCCATCGAGATCGCCAACAGCTCCAAATTCGGTCTCTCAAGCTGCGTATTCTCAAGAGATCAGAAGAGGGCCTTTAAAATTGCGCGAGCCATGGAAGCTGGCGGCGCAGTCATCAACGGAGCCAGCTTCTTCAGACCGTTCGAGCTGCCGTTCGGCGGATGGAAACAGAGCGGCATAGGCACGGAAGGAGTTATGTGCACATTCAACGAAATGACGAGAGTAAAGAACATAATACTGAAGAACATAATAGAATAGCTGGTGTTTATCGCCAAAAGGGTGCAGGATGGATCCATCCTGCACCCTTTTGTGTCTATTCAACATATCCCATCTTTTCGGATATCTCAGCGGCTGCTTTTTTCACATATTCAGCTATCTCATCGATACGATCGTCCCCCAACACATGCTTATCGCCGCTGGCGCTTATGGCGGCAACTATATCCCCCTTGTAGTCATATATGGGGGCTCCTATACATCTGTGCCCGCGTTCATACTCTTCGTCGTCTATCGCCCAGCCCCGCGCTCTCACGTCGGACAGTTCACGGTGAAGGCTTTTCATATCGGTGATCGTGGTGGGCGTGAACCTGATGAAGCTGCAGTCCTTCATAACTTTCTCCAGCTCCTCCCCGGAAAGCCCGGACAGCAGACACTTGCCTAGTGACGAGCAGTAAGCAGGGATGCGCATACCTACCTGAGAAAACAGCTTCCTCACTCCCGCACCGCTTATCTTTTCAATGTACACTACCGTATCTCCGTCTAGTATGCCGAGATATCCGTCCAGTCCGAGGTATGAATTTATTTCCGCTATGTACGGCCTCGCCTCCGTATGCAGATCCAGCTCGCTTATGTAATAGCTCATTGTCTCTATCATCTTATGACCAATCTTGTAGTTGCCGTTATCGCCCTTCACAAGATAACCCCGTCTCATCAACGTCATTATTATGCGATAAGCCGTGCTCTTGTGAAGCCCCGTATCACTTGATATCTCGGTGAGATTTCTGCCGTTCTGCTCAGCTGCCACCGACTCCAATATATCGATTGCCCTTTCTACGGCCTGTACACCGTTTTCATCGCTCATGATCTCATCCTCCCTTTTACCGCTTTCCTACAATACCCTGCACTGCGCCGCCAGCCATTCTCTCACATCCTCCTCCAGCATCGGCGCCAGCGTCTCGTATACGCGCTTATGATAATCGTCGATATACGATATTTCCTGCTCCGTGAGCATCTCCGCATCAATAGCGGCTCTCTCATACGGGCAGAGCGTAAGCGGCTCGAAGCTCCTCACGCCGTTGTTCTCCACACACAGCAGCTCGTTCTCTATGCGTATCCCATATCTGTCTTCGATATATACTCCCGGCTCATCGCTGGTTATCGTTCCCGCAGCGATATGACAGTACGTACCTCGCGGGCTTATGGTATGCGGGCCCTCATGGACGCTCAGCATATGACCCACTCCGTGCCCGGCTCCGTGATTGAAGTCCAGCCCCAGCTCACGCAGCGGCTCTCTCGACAGCGCATCGAGGTCGGCGCCCGTTTCCTTTTCGGTGAATTCCGCCGTTGCCAGCGCTATATGTCCCCTGAGTACAGCTGTATAATTCCTCATGCGCTCATCGTCCACCTCTCCCAGAGCGACCGTCCTCGTTATATCCGTCGTGCCGTCCTCGTACTGCCCTCCGGAATCGATGAGCACGAATCCCTCCGGCCTGATACGTATATCGCTCTCCTCCGTCGCCGCATAGTGTACTATCGCTCCGTGAGCTTCATATCCCGCTATGGTATCAAAGCTCGGTTCGTACGCCCCCTGCTCCCGTCTGCATGCCCAGATATACTCCGCCAGAGAGATTTCGCTTATTTCCTCCCTGCCGACGTTGTGCTTGAGCCAGTACAGAGCATTGACCATAGCCACGCCGTCCCGCACGTGAGCCTTCGTGGTAGCGGCGATCTCCGTCTTGTTCTTGACGGCCCGCATTTCCTCTATCACGCTTTTGCCGAACATGCGCTCCACCGATCCGTCAAAGGCCCTGCTGATGCAAACCGTTGCCGAGTCGTCGTCGAGCATGATGCGGCAGTCCCTGAGCGCCTTCAGATCTCCGATCACATCATCGTAACGCTTTATGCATCCGGGCTGCCCGTCGCCGACTTCTGTGCGGCTCCCGTACGCGCCGTCCATAACATACAGCGTATCGTTATCGTCGGATATCAGCGCATATCCGTAAAACACCGGCGTATTCTCTATATCACGACCCCTGAGATTATACAGCCAGGCCACATCCTCCAGCT
>CASESB010000074.1 GCA_949290475.1 uncultured Bacillota bacterium | reverse complement strand
ATGTCTCGCCGCTCTCAGATCCATGATGCCGCTCTCGTTTATCTCCGGCTCCTCACCGCCCATTTCCACCGACAGCCTGCCCTTAGCCATGAACAGATCAAGATCGAGCAGAAGCCTCTGGTTATTCATGAGCTCCTGACGGTGCTCTGCGACCCTCTCCGAAAGCTCGGTCAGGATCCTGTTTATCTCGGCCCTCTCGTCGAGCTCAAGCTGTCTGAGCTCGTTATTGAGATTTACTATCGCCTGCGGCTCGATAAAAAGCGTGGCGCCGCTCCCGCTCTGATCGTGCACTATGCCCGGCACGCTGTTTCTGTGCTCCTGCTTTACCGGGATCACGTAACGGCCGTTTCTCATGGTCACTATGGAATCCTGGAGCACGGTCTTATTGTCCGCGGAGTTCAGTATATGATTGATCTTCGCCCTCAGAGCTTCGTTTTGCCTTACTATGGCTCTTCTGATCGATCGCAGCTCCGGACTGGCGTTGTCAGCCATCTCATCCTCGGACAGGATGCACCTGTCGATCTCATCGGCAAGCTGCCTGTGCACTACCAGCAGCTCGGCCGCCGCACATATTACCGGCAGCTCCGGTATATCGCCCTTCAAAAACGAGATCACGCGCTCTGCTGTCCGCATATTGTAAAGCACCCGCAGCAGCTGCGCCATGGTCAGACTGCCGCCCTTGGCCGCAAACGCCACACTCTCCTCAATATCATAAAAACCACCGACAGGTAATGGCCCCTTGTGATTTATAAGCCTTACCGCTTCTGTGGTTTCGATCTGGCGTTCCCGTATTTCAGACACATCATCAAAAGGCTCAAGCTCCAAAATGACCTTTCTCGTCATCTCGGAGCCAGCCTTTTCAGCAAGCATGTCTCTTATCTTGTCGTATTCCAGTATGCTTAATGTCTTTTCCTTCATTGGTTCCTGTATTTGTCAAGCTCTTTCTTCAGCTGAAGGTTTTCCATCTGAAGATCGAAGAAGCTGTTCTCAAGCTCCTTGCATTTTCCTTCGATCTCCTTGACCACCTCGTCCATGCTGCTCTGCGCCTGAGTCTTGGCCGTCTCTGCCGCTTCCATCAGCTTCTGGATATCGTCGTCCTTCTGCTTCAGCTGATTCATCAGCTCATCCTTCTGCAAGACGATGGCCTGAGTCTCTTCCTTGTAGTCCATGTAATTCTTCTTCGACTCATCCCAAAGCTGCACGTAGTGCTGAGCGTCCTTCTCAAGCTGTATGTTCATACGCTTCAGCTCTTCCATCTCCTCCATGATCTGGAAGTACTCGCTGGCGATGTTCACCGCTGCCAGCACCGCTATGTTTGAAGGCACGACGCCGGCAGCCTTTGCCGCTTCAGTGACTTCCTGCATCTTCATGTCGACATGGGCCGCAACCTGGATTATCTCTTCCTTCGTCTTCTCGCCGGCAATAACGTATTCCTGGCCGTAGATCTTTACCTTTACCTTATTGTTTTCCATACGAACTTCTCCTATATCTCCCTAAGAACCGCATTGAGTTTTTCCTTAAGAGCATCGAGCACCTTATTGTGCACTGATGCGACCTCCTCATCGGTCAGGGTCTTATTCTTATCTCTGTACGTCAGGGCGAAGGCTGCGCTCTTCTTGCCTTCCTCTACCTGCTTTCCTCTGTATACATCGAAGAGCTTGACGCTTTCGAGGATATCCCCGCCATACTGTCTGATAATCTCTTCTATCTTTCCGACTTCCATATCCTCGTCAACCAGGAGAGCTATGTCTCTCGATGTAGACGGGTATTTAGGAAGCGGCTTATAGGTCTTTTCCGTATCGGCATGTCTCACTATGGCGTCGAACATTATCTCGCAGCAATATATCCTGACGCCGTCCATCCCGTAGTTTTCCGCCACATCAGGGTGTATCTCGCCCATGATGCCCAGCTCATCGTAGAGGATGCTTCCGTCGCCGCCGCTTCTTGAAGACGGCACTGCGATCCTGGCGCATCTGCCCGGATGATATACGCCGTACTGCGACTCGGCTGTGAACACCTCGTTCCTTATGCCCATCACGCGCAGCAGTTCCTCCACCATGCCCTTCAGCAGGTAAAAATCAGCGTCACCGCCGTACATGCCTATGCAGAGCGAATACTGCTCCTCCGGCAAATCATCGCTGTTCACCATATTGGCTATAAACGTATTGCCTATTTCAAAGGCCTTGACGGTCTCGATCTTTCTGGAATAATTCCTGGCCAGAACCTCCATCATGTTCGGCGTAAGTATCGTCCTCATCACGGAATTTTCTTCTCCGAGCGGATTGATTATCTTCACGAACGCTCTTTCCCAGGAGTCCTCATCTATCCTCACGTTATCCACGCCCTTAGGGCTTACGAATGAGTATGTCTGGATCTCGTTGAGTCCCATAGCGCAGAGTGATTCTCTCGTCAGATCCCTGAGCGCTCTCTCCTCTGATACTCCCGCCTCGCAATTACCCTTAGGCAGCGTCGTCGGCAGCTTATCGTAGCCGTATATTCTGGCCACCTCTTCGATATAATCCTCCTCCTCCAGAAGATCCTGTCTCACCGTAGGCGGGGTTACCGTCATCACGTTGCCGTCTCCTTCGACCTTTATCTCCAGGCTCTCCAGCATATCCGCCATATCCTGACGCGACAGCTCTATACCCAGCACCTTATTTATCCTGTCTACACGGATGTCTATAGTCCTGGCCTTTTCCGGCGAAGGATAGTTGTCCACGCTTCCTCTGCACACCTTGCCGGCGCCGATGAGCTCTATGAGTCTGCACACCCTGTCAGCAGCCGTCTCACAGAGATTAGGGTCGATGCCCTTTTCGAATCTCGACGAGGCCTCGGTCCTCAGGCCCAGCTTCTTGGACGTCGCTCTGACACTGTCGCCGTTGAAATTGGCTGATTCGACTATGATAGTGGTCGTATCGTCCTCTATCTCAGAGTTGAGTCCGCCCATCACGCCTGCTATGGCTATGCCTCTCTCGGCGTCCTTTATAAGCAGCATATCGTCGGTAAGCGTTCTCTCGTTGTTGTCCAGCGTCGTGAATTTCTCACCGTCCGCAGCATTTTCTACGATTATTGTCCCGCCCTTGACCTGATTGATATCGAAGGCATGGATCGGCTGGCCGTATTCCAGCATTACGAAGTTCGTTATATCGACGATGTTGTTTATAGGTCTCATGCCTGCGTACATCAGACGCTTCTGCAGCCACCACGGCGACTGCTCAACCTTGACGTCAGTCACTATTCTGGCTACATAACGCTTGCAGTTCTCAGGATTTCTTATATCGACGGAAACGTAATCCTTTGATTCACCGCTGCCGTTTTCGTTCTTTATGTCCGTATCGGGATATGTAAACGGTTTTTTGAAGGTTGCCGAGGCTTCTCTGGCCATTCCCACCATCGCCAGGCAATCCGGCCTGTTCGGTGTTATCTCAAAATCCACTACGGCCTGCTTGAGACCCAGAGCCTCCGCGAAATCGCTGCCCGGCTCGTAATCGCCCTCCAGTATCCATATACCGTCCTTGTGAGCCACAGGTACGACCTTGTCCTCAAAGCCCAGCTCTTCAGCGGAGCAGAGCATGCCGTTAGACACCACTCCTCTCAGCTTGCCCTTCGTTATCTTGACTCCGCCCTCCTGCTTAGGCTGTCCGTGAAGCGGTCCCGGTATCCTGCTGTTGTGGAGAGCAACGGGCACGAGAGCCCCCTCAAAAACATTAGGCGCCCCGGTAACTATCTGCAGCAGCTCGTCTGCTCCTATGTCTATCTGGCAGACCACCAGCTTATCGGCATCCGGATGCTTCTCTATCTTCTCTATCCTGCCTACGACCACGTTTTCCATTTCCTCGCAGAAATGCTCGCACGTCTCAAGGTTGGAGCCCGACATTATCATCCTGTCACAGAACTCCTCGGTGCTCACGCCCGGATCTATATAATCTTTAAGCCATTCTATTGGAACTAACATCTGATCTCCCTCCTATTTGAACTGATTTATGAAACGCATGTCGTTCTCGTAAAACAATCTTATATCATCCACACCGTATTTGAGCATCGCTACTCGTTCAACGCCCATACCAAAGGCGAATCCGGTGTATTTTTCCGTATCCAGATTGCCTACTTTCAGCACATGAGGGTGTACCATACCGCATCCGAGTATTTCTATCCAGCCGCTTCCCTTACATACACGGCAGCCCTTGCCGCCGCACTTGAAGCACGATACGTCCATCTCGGCGCTCGGCTCCGTGAACGGGAAATGATGCGGCCTGAACTTCGTCCTGGTGCTCGTTCCGAAGAGCTGCTTGGCAAAGCTGTCCAGCGTTCCCTTGAGGTCAGCCATGGTTATACCTTCATCCACCACGAGTCCCTCGATCTGATGGAACATAGGCGAATGCGTCGCATCAGGCGTATCACACCTGAAGCATCTTCCCGGAGATATCACCTTGATCGGCGGCTCCTGCGCCAGCAGAGTCCTCACCTGAACAGGAGACGTCTGCGTTCTCAGCAGCGTATCCTTTGTTATGTAAAAGGTATCGGTCATGTCTCTCGACGGATGATTAGGTCCCGCATTGAGAGCATCGAAATTGTTGAATACCGTCTCCACCTCAGGACCCTCAGCAATGGAAAATCCCATGTTCATGAAAACCTTCGATACTTCCTCGATCGTTATCGTTATCGGATGCTTCACGCCCAGGTTTATCTCCTTTCCCGGCTCCGTAACGTCTATCCTCTCTATCCTGAACTGCGCCTCCTTGGCCGCCGCCTTGACGGCCTTGAACTTTTCGTCCAGCAGTCCTTCGATCTCGGCTCTGACCTTGTTGGCCATCTGACCCGTTTCTTTTCGTTCCTCAGGCGACAGCTTCCCCATACCGCGCAGTATCTCGGTGAGCTGCCCTTTCTTGCCGAGAGCCTTCACCCTTATCTCATCAGTCTGCGCCAGCGTGGTCGCCTTGCTGAGCTGTTCCTTAACTTCTTCCAAAATCCTGTTTAACTGAGCTTGCATTTCCGTTTACCTCTCATTTACATTTATGTTTTTCCGTGACTGGTACATGAGTATCCCTGCCGCTACAGCCGCGTTCAGTGACTCTATGGACCCCTCCATCGGTATTCTTATCTTCATATCAGCCGCCTCCGTAAAGGCTCTGCTTACTCCGCTGCCCTCGTTGCCTATGACGAGAGCCAGGCTGCCCGTCATGTCGCTCTCGAAGCAGTCGCACGGTGCATCCAGGCTTGTCACGACTATTCTCCTGCCCATATCTCTCATGAGCTCTATCGCTTCCGCTGCGCTTCCCAGCCCTATGACCGGCACTCTGAAAAGAGATCCGGCAGCGGCTCTGACAACCTTGGGACCGTATACATCACCGCTCCCGGCTATCATCACTATACCGCCGTATCCTGCAGCCTCGGCTGTCCTGATCATCGTGCCTATGTTGCCCGGATCCTGCAGCCTGTCCATTATCAGCACATTGCCGTTTCCTGCAGCCGAACGAAATCCTTCGGCGCTGTAGATCGTCTTTTCCGCTACGGCAACAACACCCTGCGAGTGCTCCGTGTCCGACAGCGCGTCAAACAGCTCCCCCGCAGTAATGACGACCGGCAGTCCGTCAAAGAGCCTTTCATGTCCGTCGCCTTCTCTGACGAATATCGTCTCGATACTGATGCCCAGGCGCAGCGCATCCTCGAGAGGCTTGATTCCCTCCAGAAGATACATGCCCGTCTCATCTCTGTACTTTTTTCGCTTCAGCTTGAGGGCGTTTTTATACAGCTGGTTTCCCTTCGATGTGATGATCTTCATTATGCCTGAAATCAGAACAATAGCCGGCTGTGACCGGCTATTGGAACATTCTTATCCTTTCTCTATCTCTGCAAGAAAGTCGGGATGTCGATTCGTGACGATCCTTTGTAGACATCATCTTCCGCAGCCGCAGCATTACCGTCCTGTGGTTCCGTCGTGTCTGCATCGTCTTCAACAGGGGCGTTTCCCGGAATGACGGAGCTGTTGAGCAGATCGCTGCTGTTCTTTTCGAAGCCTGCCGCGATGACGGTCACTGTGATCTCGTCCTGCATCTCCTCCTTGATGGAGGCTCCCAGGATTATGATAGCGTTCTTATCCGCCTCATCATCAATCTGGCTGGCAACCTTATCAACATCGAACATGGTGAGATCTCTGCCGCCCGTGATATTGATGAGAACGGCTCTTGCTCCGGAGATCTTCGTTTCCAGAAGCGGACTGTCGATAGCGCCTCTGACTGCATCCTCCAGCTTGTTTTCTCCCTTTCCGTTTCCTACTCCCATGTGGACTATGCCTCTGTCCTTCATGATGGTAGTCACATCGGCAAAGTCGAGGTTGATGAGAGCGTCGTCAACGATGATATCGGAGATGCCCTGAACGCCCTTCTTCAGCACCTCGTCCGCCATCTCGAAAGCTTCAAGCAGAGAAGTCTGCTCCTGAACCGTCTCCAGCAGCTTGTCATTAGGTACGACTACCAGTGAGTCGACATACTTCTTGAGGAACTTGATACCCAGCTCCGCATGCTCGCTTCTCTTCTTGCCTTCAAACCTGAACGGCTTTGTTACTACGCCTACCGTAAGTATTCCCATGTCCTTGGCTATCTTGGCGATTATAGGCGCCGCTCCCGTGCCTGTACCTCCGCCCATGCCGCAGGTCACGAATATCATATCGGATCCGGCAATGAACTTTTCGAGATCTTCAAGATTCTCCTCCGCCGACTTCTGTCCAACCTCAGGATTTCCGCCTGCGCCGAGACCCTTCGTCAGCTTTTCGCCGATCTGGATCTTCGTTTCCGCCTTGCTCTTGGCGAGAGCCTGTTTATCAGTATTAACGGCTATAAAGGTCACGCCCTTCATACCGCTGTCTATCATCCTGTTGACCGCGTTGCATCCGCCGCCGCCGACGCCTATTACCTTTATCGTCTGAAGAGTCGAGTCGTTAATCTCAAATTGTAACAATCAGAGGTACCGCCTATTTTTTCAATTCTATCAATACAAACGTAAAATCCGTCAGCATTTCCTACTTGAACGTATAATTAAACATTTACATTATATCATACAAAATTTAAGGCGTAAAGGAACAATAATTATTACTGCTTATATTGATAACACCGCTTTCCACGTTATCCTGATACAGGTCGTAGACCACGGTTCTGAGCGCGTCTGACCTGATAGCGCTCATGACGTTATCATACCTTCCCCTGCATACGAGATCGTCGTATACATAAGCCTCTACATCGCTCTTATCGACGCTGATTCTCTTGAAGTACAGGTCGTTGTCCTCCATCGCCCTGATCAGCTTCATGCTCTTGCCGTAGGCATCCGCGTTTGACACTTCTATCGTATCCTTAAGCTCGGCAGCCTCGACCTCGATGCCGTCCACGAGAGTGATCTGACGTTCCTCTTTTGAAATCTCAAGCACCATGCCTTCATTGTCGGTGATCACGAACCTCTTGCCCATCCTGAACTGTGCCTTACCGTCGCGCTCGGTCACCCTGATGATGACCTCGTTCGGCAGCTTCCTGTCTACATCGACATCCTTGACGTAGAGGTTTTTCTTTATCCGGCGCTCGACGAACCACGGATGAACGTCAAATATGTTCTCTCCCGTCTTCAGCTCCGACAGCTCCAGTATCTCCTCATCCGATATCTCCTCATTGCCGACTACCGCAATACCGTCCACAGTGAAATATTCAATATGGGTGACGAAATACAGGCCGACACATATGAGTATGAATACCAGCAGTCTCAGCAGATAATTCTTTTTACGCCGTTTCTTTCTTTTGATTGACTTTTCCGTACGGTTGTCACTTCTCATATCCTTCCATATCTCCGTCCGGCATCTCAGTTATCACGATATATTCCGTCCCGGCACCAATACCATACAATATATTGTTATCCCTATTATACCTTGTTTTTTCCATATTTCAACATCTGCGATACTATTTTTTACCCATCACGGTGTCGCAGATGATATCGACAGCTTTGAGCGGAGCGCAGGCATAGCTGGCAGCCGCCATCTCTCTGATCCTTGCCGGATCCTCCTTCAGCTCCATCACCTCGGAGGCAAGCGCATCGCCGTCGAGATCCTTCTCCTCAACGATCAGCGCGCCGCCCTTGTCAGCCACGGCCTTGGCGTTGAAATACTGATGATTTCCGGTCACCATCGGCGACGGTATGAATATGGCCGGCTTCCCGCAAACCGTCACCTCCGCAACTGTCAGAGCTCCGCTTCTGCCGATGACCAGATCCGACGACGCCAGATACCTGGCCATGTCCCTGATATACTCCATGATCATTATCCTGCCGCCCGTCTCAATACCCTTGTCGGCAAGTTCCTGCATCACCGCTTCGTAATAATACTCTCCCGTCGCCAGGCAGATCCTGACGTCATCAGCAGCGGCCGCCTTTTCTATGACCTTCATCATGGCCTTGTTGACTCTTCCTGCGCCCTGACTGCCTCCAAAGGCCAGCACCACGAAGTCTGATGGCGAGAATCCCAGCTCCTCCCTGGCCTTCGCGCCGTCCGCTTCCACGAATTCGCGCCTTACGGGATTTCCCGACACCACGTGTCTGGCCGGATAGCGAAAGCTCTTTGACGCCTCCTCAAATCCGAGAAACAGCTTTTTCACTTTCTTTTCCAGCGCCTTATTGGCTACTCCCGGCACTGCGTTCTGTTCATGTATGTACGTCGGTATGCGCTCCTTCTGCGCCTCCTGCATGACCGGCACGCTGGCATAACCGCCCGTCCCGATCACCACATCAGGTCTGAAATCACGAAAAATAGCGGCCGACTCTCTTCTTCCCTTGCGAACCGCTCTGTACATATTTATGTTGTTAAGCAGGTTTTCTCTGTCGAACCAGCCTGTAGTCACGACTTTTATCTCATATCCGCTCTCCGGCACCAGCTTGCTTTCAAGCCCTATCTCCGAGCCCACGAACAGGATCTCTGAATCCGGCTCGCGGCGTTTGATCTCATCAGCAATGGCAACGGCAGGATATATATGACCTCCTGTACCGCCGCATGTCATTATGGCTCTCATTCGCCTCACTCCTTTGCTTTTCTCACAGCATGTCTTGATATGTTTATCAGTACTCCCACCGAAAACATGAACATCAGCAGGGCGTTACCGCCGTAGCTTATGAACGGCAGGTTTATTCCTGTAGCCGGCATCGACGATGTGACCACGGCTATATTGAGTATTACCTGTATCGCCACCATAAGTATTATACCTGAAGCCAGCAGCATGCCGAACTGATCCGGCGAATTGATCGCCACCCGCACGCCTCTCCATATGAAAAGACAGTACAGGGCTATAAGCAGCAGAATGCCGATAAATCCAAGCTCCTCGCCGATTATGGCCAGTATGAAGTCGTTCTGAGGCTCAGGCAGATACAGGTTTTTCTGTACGCTCTTACCCAGGCCGACCCCGAACAAACCGCCCGATCCCAGCGCCAGCAGCGACTGCACAGCCTGATATCCTTCGTTGAGCGGATCTGCGAACGGATCCGTAAAGCTCGTTAACCTTGAATACCAGTAGCTGTCCTTCATGAAGAGCAGTATGCTCAATATGCCGGCTGCGCCGATGCCTCCGGCTGTCAGTACATAACGCCATTTGAGTCCGGCTACCAGCATCATGGCGATTATTATCCCGCAAACCGTTATCGCCGTAGAAAGGTTCGGCTGCATTATTATCAGACCGCCGTATAAGGCCGCCACTCCGATCAGCGGCAGGATCCCCCTCGTAAGCGACTTTATCCTCTCTCTGTCCTCGCTGAGGAACCAGGCGACGAACATGATGGCCGCCAGCTTGGCTATCTCGCCCGGCATTATAGTCACGGGTCCCAGACGTATCCATCTCGTGGCTCCGTTTGTCGTCTGTCCCAGAGGCGTCAGGACCAATATCAGCAGCAATATGCTCAAGGCGAACACCGGCAGCGCAAATCTCCTGTAATTCCTGTAATCAAAAGCCGCTCCGAACACCATGGCGCCGAAGCCCAGCACTACCCATATGCCGTGTCTGAGCAGGTAGCTGTATGCATTGCCGTCCTGGCTTATCGAATTGTAGTAGCTGGCGCTGAAAACCATGATGACTCCGAACATCACCAGCATGAGCGTGAACAGCATCAGCCAGAAATCGCCTGACTTGAGCCGTATGCTCTTCCTGCTCCTTTTTACCGTTTTCGCTCTTCTTTCCGCCTTATCCAATTATATCCGTCACCTTTCCAGAGCGCGAACACAGGATTTAAAATGCTCTCCTCTCTGTTCGAAGCTCGTATACATATCCCAGCTGGCGCACGCCGGAGAAAGCAGCACTACGTCTCCCGGCTGCGCTATCCTATAGGCTTCACGTACGCAGGCCTCCATATCCTTCAATATTATCGAATCGGTAAAGCCCGCGTTCTCCGCCGCGTTCTTGATCTTCGTGGCGGTTTTACCCAACAGCAGCAGTGTCTTGACTCTGCCCTCAAAGGAAGCGACAAACTCATCAAACGACGCATCCTTATCGTATCCTCCCGCTATGAGAATGATATTCTCCTTCATTGCCTCTATGGCCTTGATCGATGCGTCAGGATTCGTGCCCTTGGAATCGTTGACAAACCTTATATCATCTATGGTGTTGCACAGCTCCAGCCTGTGCTCCACTCCGCCGAAGGATCTCAATACCCTGGCTATCACATCGGCCGGTATTCCTCCGAAAAAGGCGATGGCGCATGCAGCCAGCGCATTTTCCAGATTGTGCGCCCCGGGTATCTTAAGCTCCGCAGGCCTGCAGATCTCAGTGATCTGCCCCTCCTCGTCCTTCACTATTATCGTATCGCCATCGACGAACACGCCGAAGTCAAGAGTCGTCTTCCTGCTGAAAGGTACGACTCTGGCCCTGCAGTCTGCGGCCAGCTTCATGCATTCAGCGTCGTCGTAGTTGATAATGCAGTACTGATCCGGCGTCTGATTGCGGAATATCGCCGCCTTGGCTCTGCCGTAGTTCTCCATGGTCTTATGTCTGTCCATATGATCCGGCGTAAGATTGAGTATCGCCGACACTTCAGGGCGGAACTCACTGATAGTCTCCAGCTGGAAGCTGCTGGTCTCGGTCACGAGCCAGCTGTCGTCCTCCGCCGCCAGAGCCTTGGAGATGACTGCCACACCTATGTTTCCCACTACATACGTCTTTCTTCCTGCCGCCTTATATATCTCGCCTACGAGCGTAGTGGTAGTCGTCTTGCCGTTTGTGCCCGTAATAGCCACATATCTGCCGTGACCTATCCTGTAGGCTATCTCCAGCTCTCCTATGATCTCCGCGCCTGCAGCCTGCGCCTTCTTTATGAAATCCAGCTCAGGCGAAACGCCCGGACTGAGTATGAGCATATCAAAAGCGCTCATGTCCTCCGGCTCACAGCCCAGATAGCATTTCACCGACTTGTCGCCGAGAAACGTCAGCAGCTGCGGATCCATGCTGTCCTTCGCCTTGTTGTCCTGTACGGAAACATCCGCTCCAAGCTTTACCATGGCCTGAGCCGCAGCCTTTCCGGATTTGCCCATACCGACTACGAGTATCCTTTTACCTCTGATATCAGCCTCGCTGTTTATCGACATAATATCCTCCCCGAAACGAATTTATCCGCGCTATATGATCGCAAAGCCTATGAGGCAGCATATAGCCGTAAAGATCCAGAAGGCAATTACGACGTGCGCCTCCTTGAACCCGCATTTTTCAAAATGATGATGTATCGGCGCCATCTTGAAGATCCTCTTGCCGTGGCTGAGCTTGAAATAGCCCACCTGCAGCACTACGGACAGCGCCTCTATCACGTACAGCAGTCCCGCTATGAGCAGCAGCAGCTCAAGCTTCATCACTATGGCTGCGGCCGCCAGCCCTCCGCCGAGCGCCAGCGATCCCGTATCACCCATGAATATCTTCGCCGGGTTCTTGTTGAATACCAGGAATCCCAGACATCCGCCGCATACGGCGGCGCAGAAATACGACCCTGATATGCATCCGTAAGATAATCCGGCAACCGCAAAGAAGAACGTTACCAGCGCCGTCACTCCTGAAGCGAGCCCATCGAGCCCGTCCGTCAGGTTCACCGCGTTAGTCATCGCCAGCACCGCGAAGACTATGAACGGCAGATACCAGATGCCGAAATCAACGTATATATCGGCGATCGGTATATAGACATATGTCGAACCGCCCGAATAAAACGCCATGAACACCGCCAGCGCCACCGATATTATTATCTGCAGTCCGAACTTCTGATACGCTCTCAGCCCCAGGTTGTTCTTCTTGATAACCTTCAGATAATCGTCAAAAAATCCGATCAGACCGAAGCCTATAAACACGAGCAGTATTATGAGCATATCTGCAATGCCGGTATCCCATATTAACATAGAGGCTACGGACATCACCGCTGCCGCTATTATTATGGCGATACCTCCCATGCTGGGCGTACCTGCCTTAGACAGATGACTTTCCGGCCCCTCCTGCCTTATGTTCTGCCCGGCTCTTTCCTTCAGCACCGGGATCTCCAGCTTTGTCAGTATCGTCGATATAACAAATGCGGCGACGATAACTATCGCTATGCTTGCGTAACTCATATTCTCTCCTATTTTGCAACAAGTTTTTCTACGATCTCTTCCATCTTCATGCCGCGCGAGCCCTTTACGAGCACGAGATCGCCATGTCCGGCAACGCTGTCTATATCGTCCAGCAGCTCATCCTTGCTGCTGTAATACAGCACCTGGACATCACCGCCCTCGGCTCCTTCCGCTATGTGCCTGGCATTGCGCCCCACGGCTGCGAGCCTGTCGATACGCAGGCCTCTGGCAAAGAGTCCCACTTCGTAATGCTGCCTCGCGCTCCTGTCGCCGAGCTCGAATATGTCTCCCAGCACAGCGACCCTCTTTCCGTCGCAGGCGCTCTTTTCCAGCACCTTCATCGCGCTCTTCATGGATTCCGGGCTGGCATTGTACGTATCGTCGATGACTCTTATCCTGCCATCCCTGAGATACTTCAATCTGCTGCCCGTAAGCACGACTCGCGAAAGTCCGCGCTCTATTTCCTCGTATGAAAGCCCCATGCTTCTGCCGACCGCTATGGCCAGCGACGCGTTGACGGCGTTGTGCGTTCCCGGCACAGGTATTGATATCCTATGGCTCACGCCATCGCACTCAACTGTAAATTTTATACCATCAAGGCCCATATCGTCAACATCTGATATGATGTAATCGCTTCTGCCGTCTTCGCCTATCATCACCTGGCAATAGTCGCCCGCGGTGTTCTCCCTCGTCAGAAATTCACCGTCATATGGGAATATCAGCGTTCCGCGTCTTGCGCCGCGTGAGGTGATATGTCTGCCGGCCTCCATCTTTGCTCTGAATATACCCTCGCGGCTGCCGAGGTTTTCTATATGCGATACGCCTATGTTGGTTATCACCGCTATGTCCGGCTTCACTATCCCGGCAAGCCGGTCTATCTCTCCCTTTTTTTCCATGCCCATTTCCAGCACGACTGCGTCCATACTGCTGTCAAACGTGAACACCGACAGCGGCAGCCCTATGGCATTGTTGTAGTTCTTCATATTGCGTCCGCATGAATAACGCTCGCTCAGGGCGTAATATATCATGTCTCTGGTGCTCGTTTTGCCCACGCTGCCGGTCACCGCTATCCGCACCACATCCAGCGTGTCCAGATAGTATGCCGCCAGCCGTCCCATGGCGCGGATCGTGTCGTCCGTCATGATGATGTTGCAGTCACGATCCTTTACCTCTTCATACCATCCGTCTGTATGCGACACCATCACCGTACTGCATCCGGCATCCAGCACCTGCCGTATGTACATATGTCCGTCCCGGCTTTCTCCTTTGACGGCTACGAACATGTCGCCTGCTCCGCACAGACGCGAATCATGCTTCACGCCGGTTACAAACGCATCCTTACTGCCTTTTATCAGCTTTCCGCCCGTTGACTTTACTATGTTCTCTACAGATATCTTATCCATGGCACCTTCTCATCCTCTTGAGCCTATTCGTATAAGTAGACCTTGCTGCCCTTCTTAACCTCAGAGCCCGCCGCCGGATACTGCTTCGTAACTATGAAATCGTTTTCGGCAGCCGCCTCTTTGTCCATATCGTATGACAGGGAATCTCCGGCCAGTATGCCGATGGCCTCGCTGGCCTTCTCACCGACCACATCCGGCACAACCGTCATCTTTTCCTCTGCCTCCTCCTGACTCTCTTCATCAGGCGAAATGTTCATATACCTGAGCGCATCTGACAGTATCTGACTTACTCCCGGAGCGGCCGTAACGCTTCCGTACTGCACGCCTTTCGGGCTGTCTACGATCACCAGCACCGCCAGCTGCGGATCGTCCATAGGCGCCATCGCTATACACGATGAATCCGTATTGTTAGTGTATCCGGTACCGGCTTCATTTACCTTGTTGGCCGTTCCGGTCTTGGCTCCCACCTTGTATCCGTCTACGCCTGCCGTACCTACGCCGCCTTCGTCTACCGCATACTGCATGATATCGCACATCTCATCGGCCGTTTCCTTGGAGACGACCTGACGCACTACCTTTTCATCGAATGTTTCCACCGTGTTCCCGTCCGAGTCTCTCAGCTCCTTCACCAGCCTCGGCTGCATCAGCTTTCCTTCGTTGCCCAGCGAGCTTATCGCAGTTATCAGCTGGATAGGCGTTACCGCCACTCCCTGTCCGAAGCCTATCGTGGCCAGTCCCACAGGCCCTGCCGATTCCTCGCTCTGAAGTATAGCCGTTCCCTCACCCGGGAAATCTATACCGGTCTTGCCCGCGATACCAAATGTCGCCATGTAATCATAGAATTTTTCTATGCCTATCTTCGTTGCCAGCTGCACGAACACTGGATTGCAGGAGTTTCCGACTGCCTGCTTGAGGTTCTGCGTTCCGTGCGGATTCTCGTCTCGCCAGCAGTGGATCGTCTCTCCCGCTACGTTTATCGTTCCCGTACACGTGTATGTGGAATCGAGATCCGCTACGCCCTCCTCGAGCGCTATAGCCGTCGTCAGCAGCTTGAACGTGGAGCCCGGCTCGTAGACGTCGGATACCAGCGAATTTCGCCACATCTTATTCCAGTACGTTACTTTTTCTTTGTCCGTCATCTTCGCCAGCTTTTTCTGCTCGTCCTTGTCGAGAGGCGTCGTCGGATCGTTAAGGTCGAACTCCGGCGTCTGCGCCATCGCCAGCACCTCGCCCGTCTTAGGGCTCATCACTATCGCCATCACCCTTTTGGCATCTGTATCCTTCTGCACCTTGGCTATGGCCTTTTCCGTATAATGCTGTATCACCTGATCTATAGTCGTGACTATGCTGTAGCCGTCCTCGGCCTGATAATATCTTTCATCCCCGTATGACAACCTGTTGCCGCCCGTATCGGTATAGTTGATCCACCTTCCCGCTACGCCGCTGAGGTATGTGTTGTACTGCAGCTCCAGTCCCGAACGGCCGGCGTTGTCGTCGTTGACTGTGCCGATCGTATGCGAAGCGAAGGCTCCCAGCGGATAGCTCCGCTTCGTATCCTCGGCGATCTCCACTCCGGGCAGGTTTTCCTCCCTTATCTCATCAGCCGTATCCTTGTCCAGTCCCTTTTCGATCTTTACTATGCTCTGCTCCTTGACCACTTCGGCCTTTATCTCCTCGTAATCCCTGTCGAGGATATCGGCCAGCGACTTGGAGACACGCTCTATATTCTGCTGCTTCTTTTCCTCCGTATCTCCGACCCTGACATCTGAAGGCCTCACCCATACGGTATAGCAGGTGACGCTGACCGCCAGCTCGTTGCCGTTGGTATCGTATATCACGCCGCGTTCAGCCTCTATCGGCGTATCGCGCGTCTGCTGATCCACAGCTATCTCCGAATACTCGCTCCCTTTGACTATCTGTATCCACCCCAGCCTCAGGCACAGAAGCAGAAGACAGCCAAATACGATAATGAGTATAATTATTAAATTTTTACGGCTGCTGTTCAACGTCGTCATACTGTCCTTCCCTCGCGTCCTTCTCGCGTCCTCTTAAAAAGCAATCCCGGACATCATAAAATCTTTATTCTGTCCGGGTGTCAAACTACACTCTGCGTTTTGCCGGCATATATTCCCGTGCTGTCAGGCCGACGCCTGTCAGTTATATGCCTTTTCCTTTATTATATCAGCGAACCCGTTCTCGGGGATATCGCTGCTGCTTATGTACACCCTGTTTTTTTCACCCGGATATACCATCTTCAGCTCTCCCGTGGCCTTGCTCTCTATATAGTCCACATTGTTGGCGCTGTAAACCTTGACCTGGAGATTCTCTATTTCACCCATGAGAGCGCTGTTTTCCCGTATCATCGAATTGATATCGTATCTCAGCGATGCGGAATACGCCGTGATGATTATCAGCATTATCATGGCCAGCGCCGCCACCATAACCATGGAAACCGCCACCTTGCGCCCGTTGCTGAACGGCAGCGTGATCTTCCTGACGCTTCTCTTCCTGCGGGATCTGCGTTCCGGCTCGCGCTGAGGCTTCATATCAATGCCGTATTTCTGATATTTCTCCTGGTATTCGTACCATCTTTCAGGTGCTATCATGTCGTCATCCCTTCTTTTCTATGACTCTCAGCTTCGCGCTCCTCGCTCTGGGATTTCCCTCAAGCTCTGCCTTACCTGCAACTATCGGTTTACCTGTGACCTTATTTACATCCGCCACCTTGCCGCACACGCATACCGGAAACTCCTTCGGACACGTGCACGGATTGAGCCTTCTGTTGAAGGCTTCCTTGACGATGCGATCCTCGAGAGAATGGAATGTGATTATGCACAGCCTCCCTCCCGGCAGCAACACATCGCAAAATTCATCTATAGCCCTGCTCAGCTGTCCGAGTTCATCGTTTACCTCTATCCTGATCGCCTGGAACGTCCTCTTTGCCGGATGAGGGCCCTCCCTCCTGGCAGAAGCCGGAATAGCGGCCTTGATGATCTCCACCAGCTGACCTGTTGTTTCTACGGCTCCGTTTCGGCGACTGTTGACGATGAAATCACTGATCCTCGAAGCCCACTTTTCTTCGCCGTACTTTCTGATAATTTCCGTCAGACGCTTTTTATCGTATCCGTTCACGACGTCATAGGCAGAAAATCCGTCGCTCCTGTCCATGCGCATATCGAGAGGCGCGTCGTGCATATAAGAAAAACCTCTGCCCCCGTTATCGAGCTGAAACGATGAAACGCCTATGTCCAGCAGTGCGCCGTTTATGCCCTCTACTCCCAGCCTGCTCAGTATGCTCTTCACATCGGCATAATTTCCGTGAACAAGCTCGATGCCGCACTCGTATCCCGACAGCCGTTCCGCTGCCGCCTGCAGAGCGTCAGTATCGCGGTCGATGCCTATGAGCATTCCTTTTTTCGACAGCCTCTCCGCTATTCCTGAAGCATGTCCGCCGCCTCCGAGCGTACCGTCGACATATATCCCGTCAGGCTTGATCCTGAGGTTGGCAATGCATTCGTCATACAATACAGGCACATGCTTAAAATCCATACTGTTCCATGCTTTCCGCCACTTCGCTGGCATTCATCACTTCACCCGTATCAGGATCTGTTTCATCCTTCCAGTATTCCTTGCTCCACACTTCGATGGTCTTATTGCTGCCTACGGTCACCAGATCCTTCTCTATGCCTGCGTAATCCCTGAGCTCCTGCGGTATCGTCAGTCTCCCCTGTTTATCGACATCGCATTCGGCCGCCGATGAATAAAAGTGCCTTTTGAGCTTTCTGGCCTGCGGATTTCCCGTCGGCAGTATCTCCAGCTTCTCCTCGACGAACTTCTCCCACTGAGCCTTGGGGTAAATAGTGAGGCACCGATCCAGAGACTTGGCGATTATACATCGCCCCTCCAGCTCATCCCTGAACTTTGCAGGCACTATAATCCTCGACTTGCTGTCTATTGAGTTTTTATATTTACCTACAAACATGCAGTCTCCTCCCATTTTTATTGTCTCCATTTTAAACCACTTTAAACCATTTATCAACAAATTCACTCCACAGATGATTATTTTTGCTCCAAAAATAAAAAAGCGACGAGAGCTCTTCAGCTCTCGCCACATTTCGCCTACTCTATGTAGTGTCTATTTTGAATCCTGCACCATTATATTGTTTTCAGTATTTTTAGCTGCACAATTACATCGAATCAAAGCGTTTTTATGACGTGTGCCGGCACGCCACCAACCACCGTACATGGCGGCACATCCTCTGTCACCACCGCTCCGGCAGCTATTACAGCGCCGTCGCCGACCGTGACGCCTGCGAGAACAGTGGCGTTGGCTCCTATCCATACCCTGTTCCCAATGCGTATCTCACCCATATGGTGCAAATGTCTCTTTTCCGGGTCAAGATCGTGATTTATAGTTGCAAACACCACATTTGAACCGATCAGGACATCATCGCCTATATACACCCCGCCCTGATCCTGGAAGTGGCAGCAGAAATTAATAAAAACATTTCTCCCGATATGTATATTCTTTCCGCACTCAGTATAAAACGGCGGGAACAACCTGAACGAGCTATCCACAGGCTTGCCGATCAGCTCGGAGAATATGCTTCGTATCTCTTCCTGATTATGATATGAATTGTTCAGCTTGTCCGTGATCCTCATGGCTTCATCAGCCAGTATATCAAGCAGCTTTCCTTCTTCCGTGCCGCCGATTACCGTCCTGTCATTTTCAAGATGCCGGCGAAGTTTTTCTATACTCATAGTTATATACCTCCTTACGTGACTATTATATTCGCAGCGCTATACCATGTCTAATAGTTAAATCTTATCCTCAACCATTCCTCGCACGCATCGTAGCAATACAGCAGCGAGTTTTACCAAAAATTCTATAATAGTGAAAAATTTCTTATAAATCCATTATATTTGTTGCAATCCCCTTGAAAGGGCCGCATATAAAGAGTACAATATCGGTAAACTATTATATCTACATATATATGCTTACAGGAGATGTGCGATGAAAACGAACAAAGGATTGAAAACACTCGTCCTTGCTATTCTGATTTTTTCAGCCTTTGCACTTGCTGGCTGCGGCGGGGACCAATCGGGCAACACCATTGACGAGCCTGAGATTACGACCGATTATCTGCATGGAGAATACAGTGATCAGCTCATGACGGACGGCGCGGTGACTATGCTGGGATCTGTTGATATAACACAGGACGGAGAGTCTTACATCATCACGGTAACGGAAAAGGAAGTGGTGGCTAATTCCGGATATGAAGAAGGCTACTATATCGCCGATACCAATATCACCAAGGAGGCGTCTCTCGGCCTCTACTCCAGGATGACCTGCGTCATCGACGGAGAGGAGCAGGTCGTCGATGCTGATACATTCATAGAGAACAGCAGCGATGATCCTGATACGCTTTATACCGTATTCTTTATGGGTGATTCAGCCGAGCTCGTCCTGGCTACTGATCCCGCCGACGTAATGATCGAATAGATACGAGAACATGAACGACAAGAGAGCCTGCCGTTTCAGACAATGTCTGAGCCGGCAGGCTCCTTTAATTCTCACATGTCATATCTGTCAAGCGTTTGCAGTCTCTACACGTTAAACAGGAAGTGCATGACATCGCCGTCCTTTACGACGTATTCCTTTCCCTCTGAACGCACCAGGCCTTTTTCCTTGGCCACCGACAGCTTACCGCCGCATTCCATCAGCTTATCGTAAGCGATGGTCTCAGCCCTGATAAATCCCTTTTCAAAGTCCGTGTGGATCTTGCCGGCAGCTCCCGGCGCTTTGGTGCCGTTTTTGATCGTCCAGGCCCTGACCTCGGGCTCGCCCGCCGTCAGGAACGAAATCAGATCGAGAAGCCTGTACGAAGCCTTCACCAGCTTGTCCAGTCCCGATTCACCGATGCCCAGCTCCTCCAGGAACATCGCCTTTTCATCGTCATCGAGCTCCGCCATTTCAGACTCGATCTTAGCGCAGACAACGATAACATCTGAGCCCTCGGTTTCGGCAAACTCCCTGACGCGCCTGATATACTCATTGTCCTCAGAGGCCGCATCCTCCTCCGAGACATTGGCAGCATATATTACCGGCTTATATGACAGAAGCTCCAGGCTCTTCACGAATTCCGCCTCGTCATCGTCAAGCTCCATCGCCCTGGCGGACTTGCCTTCACCGAGAAAATCGGCTACGCGCTGCAGCAGCTCAAGCTCCCTCTGCAGACTCTTGTCTCCCTTGAGGTTTTTCGTCGTCTTCTGTATCCTCCTGTCGAGGACCTCCATATCGGAAAGTATCAGCTCCGTATTTATGGTTTCTATATCCGATATCGGATCTATCTTACCGTCGACGTGGACGACATTGGGATCATCAAAGCACCTCACCACGTGGACGATGGCGGCAACCTCGCGTATGTGCCCGAGGAACTTGTTTCCCAGTCCTTCTCCCTTCGAGGCGCCCTTTACGAGCCCGGCTATGTCGTAAAACTCGATGGTTGCGTATACTGTTTTTTTCGAATCATATACCTCGTGCAGCGTCTTCACCCTCTCGTCAGGTACGGTTACCACGCCCACATTGGGCTCTATGGTACAGAAAGGATAGTTAGCCGCCTCCGCGCCCGCCTTTGTTATGGCGTTGAAAAGAGTGCTTTTCCCAACATTTGGCAATCCCACGATTCCTAGCTTCATATCATGTCTCCTTATCTAATTGCATTTATTTTTCTTCCTGTATTGTCTGTATAAAATTATATATGCCACGGCGCAAACGATGATAACGATGACGCTCAGCACCTGCGCTTGTTTAAACGGCCCTATCATCAGACTGTCTGTGCGCAGCCCCTCCACGAAAAACCTCTCCAGCGAATAGAGCATGGCGTACAGCAGCAGCGTCTGCCCTTCAAACCTTCTCCTGTTGTCGATATATATGAGAAACAGGAACAGCAGAAAGCACCATATCGATTCGTACAAAAATGTAGGATGCACTGCCTGCCCGTCCACCATCACTGCCCATGGCAGATCGGTAGGCCCGCCGTGAGCTTCTGAATTGAAGTAATTGCCCCATCTTCCTACAGACTGCGCTATGGCTATGGACGGCGCTGCAAGGTCGAGCAGATTGAGCGGGCGGATTTTCCATATGAAGCACAGGACGAGCGCCGTTCCTATACCGAAGATCAGCCCGCCGTGTATGGCCAGCCCTCCGGCCCGTGTATTCAGTATCGCGCTCAGATCTCCCGCGTACATATCCCAGTTGAATACCACATAGTACAGCCTGGCGCCTATGATGGCTGCCGGGATGCAAATTATCATGAAATTCAATACCTGATCGGCGTTTAATCCGTGTTTCGGCGCGCGCCGGCAGCATATTGCCGCGGCTATTATAATTCCCGTCATTATCATTACGGCATACCACATTATGTCTATGCCGAAAACCGTTATCGCTACGGGATCCGGTGGATTTGGCATTTCAGTTCCTTCCTGTCTCAGACCTTCTTGATGAATTTAGTACCGCAGTGCGGACACGTTATGTTGATCTTACCCGCGCCCTTGGGCACTCGCAGCTTCTCTCCGCATCCGGGGCAGCGGAGCACCTTATGCGCTCTGTCCTTTCCGGCTGCTGCGTTTCCGGCGTTCCATCCGTTGGCACCGCCGCCGCTGCCGCCGCCAAAACCTCCGCCTGCGGATCGTCTCCTGAATCTCGATACCAGCTGCAGGAATTTTTGATTTTCCCTGTATCTGGTGTTGATGTTTCTGGAAAACATCCTGCAATACGTGTATATCAGCAGTGCAACTATCAGCAGATCGATGATCCTCATTCGCAGGAATATATCGAGCACGATGAATATCACTGCCACGATGAGCAGAAATCTGTTGAGATCATCAGTCCCGTATCTTCCTCTCATGAGATTTGCGAACCACATGCTGAATCTGTTCATCCAAATACCTCCTGTGCGGCTTCGACCGATTTCATAGCATCGCTGCAATAATAGTCAGCGCCTATCTTCATGGCATAATCGGCGGTCAGCACAGCGCCTCCCACCATTATCCTGCAGTCCGGAGCCGCTTCCCTGACTGCTTCGATAGTCTCCTCCATGCTCTTCAGCGTAGTCGTCATCAGCGCACTGAGACCTAAGAGCTTTGCGTTTCTCTCCTTTACGGCTTCGACGATCTTTTCTACCGGAACGTCACGTCCCAGATCTATCATCTTGTAGCCGTAGTTTTCCATTATCACCTTGACGATATTCTTGCCTATATCGTGTATATCGCCCTTGACCGTAGCAATAACAACCTCTCCCAGCGATACGGATTCTCTGTCGGCCTCGGCCAGTCTCGTTTTTATGACGTCAAATCCCGCCTGTGCAGCAGCGGCAGCCTGCAGCATCTGAGGCAGGAATATAGTGCCGTTTTCAAATCCCTTGCCGACGTTATCGAGAGCCGGTATCAGATAATCATTGACCAGCTCCAGCTCGTCGTGTTCCTCCAGCAGCCTTTCAACTGCGGCTACCGTTCCTCCCTTGATACCCTTCTCGACACAGTAGAATATATCCGTACTGTCTCCGGCAGCCTGTGACTGTGCACCGCCGCCGTCCTTCCTGACTATCCGCTGCGGCTCCTGCTCGCATCCGCCGTACCGTTCTATGTATCTTACGGCGTTCTCATCCACATTCTTGAGCACATTATATGCGAAGACCGCCGACATCATATCCTCATCGTTGGGATTTATTATCGGCATATCGAGACCGCATTCCATGGCCATAGCCAGGAACGTCCTGTTGATTATTATCCTCATCGGCAGGCCAAAGCTGATATTGGAAACGCCCAGAGCCGTCTTCAGCCCCAGTTTTTCCTTTACCATTCTGACCGCCTTCAGCGTCTCATTCACTTCCTTCTGCTGCGCCGAAGCCGTAAGCGCCAGACAGTCTATTATGATGTCTTCGGCCGGTATTCCATATGCCTCGGCCCGCTCCGCTATACGGCGAGCGATATCAAATCTCTCCTCCGCCGTCGGCGGGATCCCGTTTCCGTCAAGCGTCAGCCCTATGACAGCCGCTCCGTACTTTTTGACGATCGGCAATATGCTGTCCATGACTTCAGGCTCGCCGTTCACCGAGTTCACTATCGCTTTCCCGTTATATACCCTGAGCGCCGCTTCTATAGCCGCCGGATTCGACGAATCTATCTGCAAAGGCAGCCCGGTTATCGACTGCAGCTTTTTGACTACGCGCGGCAGCATCGCCACGTCATCCAGAGACGGAACGCCGACATTAACATCGAGAATCTCTGCTCCCGCATCTATCTGTTCGATCGCCTGACCCATTATATAATCATAATCCTCTTCGAGAAGAGCCGTCTTCAGCCGCTTCTTCCCTGTCGGATTGAGCCGCTCTCCTATCACGGTCACGTGATCCACGCATACCACGTCCGTGCCGCTGCAGACACGGGTCGCTCTCTTCCCGGCTGCAGCAGTTCTGCACGGCCTGCCCATACTGTCTCTGTATGCCGCCATCCCCGCTATGTATTCCGGCGTCGTACCGCAGCAGCCGCCGACCAGCTCGATTCCGGCCTCCATGTATTCCTTCATGGTGTCCACGAACATATCGCACGTGATATCATAGCTTCCCGTTTCCGGATCAGGCAGCCCGGCGTTCGGCTTTATCAGCACCGGAAGATCCGTGAGCGTTCTCAGCTCTCTGGCCATCGGCAGTATCTCCACCGGTCCCAGCGAGCAGTTTATTCCCATAGCATCCACTCCGAGTCCCTCAAGAGTCACAGCCATAGCCTCGAGGCTGACTCCCGTGAACGTTCTTCCGTTATCTTCAAACGTCATGGACACAAGCACCGGAAGATCCGAATTTTCCTTGACCGCCAATACTGCCGCCTTGACCTCGTAAAGATCTGTCATAGTCTCGATCACCGCGATGTCCGCACCGCTTTCTTTGCCAGCCTTCACCACCTCCGCGAACGCATCGTATGCCTCCTCGAACGTCAGCGTGCCCATCGGCTCAAGCAGCTCTCCCAGAGGTCCTATGTCCAGAGCGATCATGACATCCCTGCCCTTTGCTCCCGCTGCCTGTCTGGCCTCCGCAGCCACCCCGACGACCTGTGCTATAGCCTCTCTGTACGGTCTGTCGAGCTCGTGCTCCTTGTACCTGTTCATGCTGAACGTAGCGGCGTATATTATATCGGATCCTGCTTCTATGTACTCCTCATGTATGGAACGCAGGATATCCGGGTTTTCCAGCGCAAAACGGCTCGTAGTCTCGTCTGGCTCCATGCCTGCCTTCTGGAGCATGGTTCCCATAGCGCCGTCCAGTATGTATATCTTGTTCTTAAAATCAATCGCCACAGAATTTTCCTTCTTTCCTGAGTGTGCATTTATCGCGCAGAACGCATTCGTCACATGTCGCCAGCCTGCCGCTCACCGGATGGTCGGCCAGACCGATCAAAGCAGTGACCGATTTTCTCGGTATCAGCAGACAGCTTGCGGTAACATTCAGTCCGATCTTCCTCTGACCGTCAAGCTGCGCCACCACTGATTTCTGAAGCGCCAGCGGAGAATCCCCATATCCCGGACTGAAGCGCCCCGTCATGTATCCGTCGACGTTTTCGCCGATATACTCTTCAAAACCGTCGCAGAGGCTGTCCGTCAACACTGAAGCCCCGCTGTCCATCATCACGGCCAGCGCCATATCGCTAAGCTGCGTTCGTCTTATAGCGTTATCCACCTCTATACCCAGAGTAAGCGCCATCAGTACGACCCTGTCGCAGCCTTCAAGATGCTTTTCCAGCGAATATCCCGATATTTTCACATCTTTTCTGTCCATGACCCTGTATACGGCTCTGGGACGCGCAGCCGCAAACAGCGCGCGCTCCGCTTCATCCATCCGCTTCAGGAGCTCCGCGTCTTTTCCGGCGCTGCAGGCGTTGTCACCGAAGACGCCCATGGCCGCGAGCCACTTGTCTCTCGGGATCCCTTCTTTTATCTCTATGTTCATCCTTCTTCCCGTAATATGCGTGAGCTGCAGCTACAGCAGATCCTTTATCCTCTCATAAACTCCGAGGCCGACCTTGGCGTTGTTCATTATATACAGATGTATGCCGTCCACTCCGTTCGTTATCAGATCTCTTATCTGCCCGGCAGCATACTCGATGCCGGCCTCAAACAGCTCCTCAGGACTGTTTTCGTAAAGCCCGATCATCTTCGTGAAATCATGCGGCAGGCTGGCGCCGCTCAAGGCCACCGTCCTCTCTATCTGCCTGGAATTTACTATCGGCATGATGCCGGCCGATATCGGCACGTCGATACCCATCATCCTGGCCTTGCCCACGAATTCATAAAAGAGCTGATTATCGAAAAAAAGCTGCGATATCAGCACCTTTACGCCTGCGCCTATTTTGTATTTCAGGTTCTGTATATCCTCGTCGAGCGATCTGCTCTCATAGTGTCCTTCAGGATAACAGGCGCCCAGTATCTCGATATCGTCGTTGCACTTTCTCTGCACCTCGATCGCCAGCTCGTTGGCATGATGGAAATCCTTCTTTATCTCCTGATCCGGCACGATATCGCCCCTGAGCGTCAGCACATTCTTGATGTCCGCATCACGGAAACGCCCGATCATCTCCTCCACATCCTCTCTCGATGAGTTGATGCACGTCAGATGAGCCAGCGTCTCTATCCCGAACCGCTTCTTGATAGTTGACGCTATCTCGCACGTATAATTATCCGTCATACTGCCGCCGGCTCCGTATGTGACGCTGATGAAATCCGGCTTGCAGACCGTCAGCTTCTCCACCGTATCGTAGATCGACTCTATATTGGCCTTTTTCTTAGGCGGAAACAGCTCCATGGAAAAGACCGGCTTCTTATGCCGGAACATCTCAGGTATCCTCATAGTCCTCACTTCCTATCGTCTCGCACTTCATCCCGCATCCGCAGTCGGATACAGGCAAAATACGCACCTCAAACAAACTGCAGCAAAATGAAAATTCAAGTCAAAAATACACTTATTAACAGTATATTATACATCCTGATACAAAGCAATGCAATGTTTCCGAAACTATGGTATACTGCCCTTGTGAGGTGATAAGACATGAAAGCATTTAATAAATATTTCGATCATACGCTGCTGAAACCGGAAGCCACGGAGGGTGATATAAAGAAGCTGTGCGAAGAAGCAAAGGAATATGACTTCGCTTCCGTATGCGTCAACGGATGCTATGTGCCGCTGGCAGCGTCTCTTCTGGACGGCAGCGATGTGAAAGTTGCCGCCGTAGCCGGTTTTCCGCTGGGCGCCTCTTCCCCCGAGGTCAAGGCCTTTGAAGCGAACGATGCTCTTGAAAACGGAGCCGACGAGATAGACATGGTAATAAACGTAGGCGCGCTCAAGGATAAGCGCTACTCCGTCCTGGAGGATGAAATATCAACATTGGCCGGCCTCTGCAACGAATACAGAGCCGTACTCAAGGTCATACTGGAAACGTGCCTGCTGACAGACAACGAGATCATGCAGGCCTGCCGTCTGGCAAAGAAGAGCGGCGCCGACTTCGTCAAGACCTCCACCGGCTTCAGCTCGCGCGGAGCTTCGGTGCGAAACGTGCAGGTGATGAAAAAGGCTGTCGGTGACTCCGTAAAGATAAAGGCCTCAGGCGGCATCCGGACCCTGGCCGATGCTCAGGCGATGATAAAGGCCGGCGCCGACCGGCTGGGCTGCAGCGCCTCGGTACAGATCATGAAGGAGTATATGGCGGAGAAATGATGCGATGTTAAGATAATATTATATTACGCCCAATGTACCAGGTACGTCTCATTTAATGATGTTATCATATCGAATAAGCACATAAGGAGGTCTTAGCATGGATGGTTTCGAACCTAAAAAACTGGCGCTTATAAGGATCTGGCAGATATTGAAGGATCACAGCGACTGCGATCATCCTCTCACACAGGAGGATATCGCGGCAAAGCTTGAGAACGAATATGGCATAACGCTTGAACGTAAAGCAGTCAGCCGCAATATATCTCTTCTCAGAGAGGCTGGGATAGATATCGAATCAAGTCGTGCCGGAAGCTATATCGAATCACGCGAATTTGAAGATTCCGAGCTGCGATTGCTTATAGACAGCGTACTTTCAAGCAGACATATAACTGCCAAGCATTCACTGGAGCTCATTAACAAGCTCTGCAATCTTACCAACAGATATTTTCGTTCCCATGTAAAAAACATCTACTCCGTAAACGACTGGAGCAAGACAGAAAACCCATCGCTTTTTTATAATATAGAAATTGTCGACACCGCCATTGAACAGGGAATACAGGTCAGCTACAGCTATAACAAATACGGTATCGACAAGGATCTTCACAAGACCTCTTCTCAGATCGTGAGCCCATATCAGCTCATACTGCACAATCAACGCTATTATCTTATGGCATACAGTGAATACTGGGGTAATATGGTATTTCACCGCCTCGACCGCATCACGAATATGCGTTTCCATGACAAAAAGGCGGTTCAGCTCAGGACTCTGACCGGTTATGAAAACGGCATCGACTACAAAAAACTGTCTTCCGCCATGCCATATATGTACACCGACGAGCCTGCGCACATCGAATTTATCGCCGATGAAGTGATCACTGATGATATCATAGACTGGTTCGGGCACGATATATTCATGGAAAAAGCCGAATCGGGGAAACTGCGCATAACCCTGAAAGCAAGTCCCAATGCCATGAAACACTGGGCCATGCAGTATATCGATCATGTGGAGATCCTCCGCCCGGAATCGCTGCGCGACAGAATCAGGCAGAGTCTTGAAACAGCATCACAAAAATACTCGAATGATGTATAAATATCTTTTCGTACAGTAGCGCACCATTTTCGGTACATTCAACATGGTATTTATATTATAGCGAAACAGGGACACTATGTTCCCTGTCGCACCATTTTTACACCATACCACACAATGTTGAATTTAAGCAGAAAGAGGTGCCTGCATGAACACAAATAA
>CASESB010000073.1 GCA_949290475.1 uncultured Bacillota bacterium | reverse complement strand
TGATATATTATATAGGCTGCGATATCTGGCAGTAATTATGCAAAGGTGGTAAACCTGAGCAGGAAAGAGGTGATTAGCATGAAAAAAGGAATCCATCCTGAGTACAAGGAATGTAAAGTAACTTGCGCATGCGGTAACACATTTATGACAAGGTCCACTCAAGAAGAGATCAAGACGGACATTTGCTCAGCGTGCCATCCATTCTTTACAGGACAGCAGAAATTCGCTCATAGAGGCGGACGTGTCGAGAAGTTCAAGAACAAGTACCATCTCGACTAAATCAGGACGAAACGGAAGCCCATCCTTCGCACAGGCGGAGGGTGGGAATTTTTTTCTGACAAACCTTACCTTTTTAATCCTATTTTAATATTGACTTAATCCCTCTTTAACCTGTATGATATATTATATGGACAAAGATAAGAAATCGTAAATTTTAAGATAAGAAAAGAAAAGGAGAGCGGAAATGGAAAACACACAGAATACCCAAAACACACAGAACAACGAAGTAAAGAAGGGCAAGAAGGGAAAGATCATAGGCATCGTAGTGGCCGCCGTGGTTGTGATAGCGGCAGTGCTGGCATGGTACTCCGGAGCGGTAGGGGGCATCGATCAGACCGAGGCAAAGGAGATCGCCTACGCACAGGTTCCGGGATCGGAGACTGAGGGAACTGCTATAGTGACCGAGGATTTTGACGATATGAAGAAGACGTACGACGTGCAGCTGACATATGACAACGTTTTGTATGAGTTTGAGATCCTTGCCAGAAACGGCAATATCGTGAATCAGGAATCCGAGAGGATAGGAGCGGTGCAGCAGCCTACGCAGCCGGCAACGCAGGGCTCGACACAGGCGGCAACTCAGGCTAATGATATCGGCATGGAGAAGGCCAGAGAGATCGCGCTGCAGAACGTAGCCGGGGCTACTGCGGACAACGTTACCAAGTACTCGGTAGACAATGAAAACGGACGAATGGTATACGAGATCGAGATCGTCTATAATGAGATGGAGTATGACTTTGATATCGACGCAGCTACAGGCGATATCATCGGACAGAGCTCGGAGTCGATATACAACTAAAACGGCATTGAACGCGTGACGCCGGATCGCCGGCGACTCGCCGCCGCCTTAATATAAATTTTCGGACGGAATATCCTCATTCGCTTTAAAAGAGCGGCTGGGGATATTTTTTTACAGAATCAGACGATGTATGTAATAAAATTATCTACAAAACCTGTTTTTTGAAGATTGTAGGTAAAATTTAGTGGGCTTGCATGATCGAAGCCGATTTGCCAAGGATATTTGTAGGATTGCCAAGGCGGGCAGGCAAGCAAACGTTGGAAATAATACCTATACGCCCTCAAAAAACGAGATTGTAGGTAAAAATCATGAAATTTGCTCTCCGCTCTGTATAACGGTTCACTTTGCCTCTCTCTTCTGATATAATATAAAGTTGATGAAAGGGCGGCTTTCGCTGCAAATTGCGCCCTCGGCGGCAGATTTGCGAAGGCTCCCGCAGATTAAGCATACAGGAGACAGATATGTTCGATAAACTTGATTTTATAACCGAAAAGTACGACGAGCTGGCCCGCAAGGTTTCCGATCCCGAGGTCATAAACAACCAGCCCGTATGGCAGAAGCACGTCAAGGAGATGGGCGAGATGGAACCCATCGTGAAAAAATACAAGGAGTACAAGAAGGCCAAGGCCGATCTGGCGGAGGCCAGGGAGATGCTCGAGGACGGCGACGAGGAAATGCGCGAGCTGGCCAAGGAGGAGATCTCCGGGCTGGAGGAGCTGATAGAGCAGCAGGAGGAAGAGCTGAAGATATTGCTGCTGCCTAAGGATCCTAACGATGAAAAGAACGTCATCCTGGAGATCAGAGCCGGCACCGGCGGCGAAGAAGCCGCGCTTTTCGGAGCCGATCTTCTGAGGATGTATACGAGATATGCCGAGCGAAACGGCTGGAAGACGGAGCTGATCGAGATCAACGATACAGGTCTGGGCGGGATCAAGGAGGCGGTGCTGCTCATAAAGGGCAGGGGCGCATATTCCAGACTCAAATACGAGAGCGGCGCGCACAGGGTGCAGAGAGTGCCGGAGACGGAGTCGAGCGGCAGGATCCATACATCGGCGGCCACGGTGGCCGTGCTGCCTGAGGTGGACGACGTAGAGGTGGATCTCAACCCGAACGATGTCAGAGTCGATGTTTACAGAGCATCGGGCAACGGCGGCCAGTGCGTAAACACGACGGACTCTGCCGTAAGGCTCACGCACGAGCCGACGGGCCTTGTCGTTACCTGCCAGGATGAAAAATCGCAGATCAAAAACAAGGAAAAGGCCTTCAAGGTCCTCAAGGCCAGACTTTACGACCTGAAGATGCAGGAGCAGAACAAGGAGATCGCAGACCAGAGAAAGAGCATGGTCGGCTCGGGAGACAGGAGCGAGAGGATCAGGACGTACAACTTCCCGCAGGGAAGAGTATCCGATCACAGGATCGGAGTCACGATATACAAGCTGGACAGCTTCCTGGACGGGGATCTCGATGAGATCATCGACGGTCTCATCACCAGCGACCAGGCCGAAAAGATGAAAAACTTCTGATCGGCGATAAGCAATGGTGACAATATGAAGACAAAAATTCTGACTACAAGTGAAAAGGATATACGCGAGGCGGCCGGGATAATCGCCGCCGGCGGACTTGTGGCCTTTCCGACGGAAACGGTTTACGGACTGGGAGCCAACGCGCTTGACGCGAAGGCGGTCGGAGCGGTGTACGAGGCCAAGGGCAGGCCGAGCGACAATCCCATGATAGTCCATATCGCCAGAGCCAGCGATATAGGCCAGCTGACGCCGATGCTCAGCGAGGATATAGTATCGCTGATAGACAATTTCTGGCCGGGCCCGCTGACGCTGGTATTGAAGAAGAAGCCGGGCGTTCCCGACAGGACCACCGGCGGACTCGATACGGTGGCCGTGAGGATGCCGGACAGTGAAGCGGCGCTGAGGCTCATAACTCTGGCGGACTGTCCGATAGCGGCGCCGAGCGCTAACATATCGGGAAGCCCCAGCCCTACGAGGGCGAAGGACGTGATCGCCGATATGGACGGCAGGATAGACGCAATCATCGCGGGCGACGACTGCCGCGTAGGCATAGAGTCCACGGTCCTGGACATGACGGGCGAAGTGCCGACCATCCTGAGGCCGGGCATCATAACCGCCGAAAACATCGAAGCAGCGATAAACAAAGAGGTGAAATACGACGAAGCGCTCCTGAGAGGCGCTGAGCTCACGAGTATAGATCCCGGCGCTGCGGCAGGCAGCGACGCGGGAGAGGCAAGCGCGAAGGACGGCCCCGAGGCGTTCAGACCGAAGTCGCCGGGCATGAAGTACAAGCATTACGCGCCGAAGGCTCAGATGACCGTCATCGAAGGCAGGCGTGACAAGGTGAAGAGCGAGATAGAAAGGCTCAAGGCTCTCAACGAGCGCCTTGGCCTGAAGGTAGGCGTCATACTCTTCGAGGAAAAGGCTTTCATAGAGGCCGCCCACGACTTCTTTTCCAAGCTGAGGGATCTGGACGAAGAGGGCGTAGATCTGATACTGGCGGGAGCCATGAGCGACAGAGACGGCGTAGGCTTCGCCGTCATGAACAGGATGCTCAAATCCGCCGGATACAATATAGCCAGAGTGTAGCATGACAGCCGGGACGCAGCACGCGGCGCGGCATACGTAAGGGGAGAGAAAGATGAAAATAGCCATAGCCAGTGATCACGGCGGATATCAGCTGAAGGAAGCCGTAAGAAAATACCTGGAAAGCAGAGACATAGAGGTGCTCGATCTCGGCACGTATTCCGAGGAGTCGGTAGACTACCCGGCCTTCGGTAAAGCGTGCGGCGAGGCCGTAGCCTCAGGCAAGGCCGACAGGGGTATAGTCTGCTGCGGCACAGGCATAGGGATATCGATCGCCGCCAATAAGGTCAGGGGCATAAGATGCGCGCTTTGCACTGATGTGCATATGGCCGAGATGTCGAGAAAGCATAACGACGCCAACATCCTGGCCATGGGAGGCAGGACGACGCCGGAGGAAAAGGCGCTCGAGATAACGGCCGCCTGGCTCGACACAGAGTTTGAGGGCGGAAGGCACCAGCGAAGAGTGGATATGCTCGACAGCATGTAGATCATGCCGGCGCGGCGCGGACAGCGCGACAGGCCGGGCTTTGTATAAACGTAACGAATGAAAGGTAGGTAAAGACAATGGGCAACGTATACGTGTTCGATCATCCGTTAATTCAGCACAAGACGGCGCTTCTCAGAAAGCAGGAAACCAGCGTCAAGGATTTCAGAGAACTGGTGAAGGAGATCTCGATGCTCATGGCATACGAGGCCACCAGGAAGCTGCCGCTGGAAGAGGTGGAGATCACTACGCCGATGCAGAAGACGACGGTCAGGATGCTCAAGGGCGAGGACATCGCCATCGTGCCTATCCTCAGAGCAGGACTGGGGATGGTGGACGGTATGCTGGCTCTGGTGCCGAATGCCAAGGTAGGCCATGTCGGACTTTACAGAGATCCGGAGACTCATGAGCCGATCGAATACTACTGCAAGCTGCCTAACGACATAGAAAAGAGAGAGATCTTCGTCGTCGATCCGATGCTGGCCACAGGCGGCAGCGCGGCGGCGGCCATCGACTTTATCAAGGCGCGCGGCGGCAAGAAGATAATCTTCATGTGCCTGATAGCGGCGCCGGAGGGCATAGAGGTGTTGCAGAAGGCGCACCCTGACGTAGACATATTCATCGCGGCCAAGGACGAGTGCCTCAACGACCACGCCTATATACTTCCTGGTCTGGGAGACGCCGGCGACAGGCTGTACGGCACGAAGTGATGCTGCGCCGCAGAAGAGATCCTGCCATTTTCATCAACAGACCTCGCGACGTGTAGGGCGCACAGGCAGGGCAGATGTATAACGCGAGAAATTTGGAGGAAACACAGACATGAAATACGATTTTATACCTGACAGCGTCAGCACGCACGATAACGTATACGACGTGCTCAAGGAGAGAGGCTTTATCGAGCAGTCGACTGACGAGGAAAAGGTCAGGGAGCTTTTGCAGAATGAAAAGGTGAAGTTTTATATAGGGTTTGACCCGACTGCGGACTGCCTGCACGTAGGGCACTTCATGCAGGTCATCATCATGATGTACATGCAGAAGTTCGGGCATACGCCGGTGGTGCTCATCGGCGGCGGCACGGGCTTCGTCGGCGACCCGTCCGGCAGGACGGACATGCGCCAGATGATGACGCCGGAAACGATCGAGGGCAACTGCAGAGCCTTCAAGAAGCTGTTCGACAAGTTCCTGGATTTTGACGAGGAATGGAAGTATGAGGGCAACAACGGCGTATTTTCGCCGGGCCATGAAAACAAGACGCCGGAGCCGGGCAAGGCCGTGACAGTGAACAACGCCAGCTGGCTGCTGCCGCTCAATTACATAGAATTCATCAGAGAGATCGGTTCGGCCTTCAACGTCAACACCATGCTCAGAGCTGAGTGCTTCAAGCAGAGGATGGACAGAGAGGGCGGCCTGACGATGTTCGAGCTCAACTATATGCTGATGCAGAGCTACGACTTCATGGTCATGGCCAGGGATTTTGACGTCAAGATCCAGTTCGGCGGCAACGACCAGTGGTCAAACATCATCGGCGGCGTAGATCTGACGAGAAAGAAGACGGGCAAGGAGGTATACGGCATGACCTTCTCGCTTTTGACGAACTCCGAGGGCAAGAAGATGGGCAAGACCCAGAAGGGCGCGTTGTGGCTGGATGCCGAGAAGACCTCGCCGTACGAGTTTTATCAGTACTGGCGAAACGTGGCCGATGCCGATGTGGAGAAGTGCCTGAGGATGCTGACGTTCCTGCCGATGGACGAGGTGAAAAGGCTTTCGTCGCTGCAGGATAAGGAGATAAACAAGGCCAAGGAAGTGCTGGCCTTCGAGGTGACGAAGCTCGTTCACGGTGAAGCGGAGGCTGCTAAGGCGCAGGAGGCCGCCAGAGCGGCGTTCGGCGGCGGGGCTGATCTTTCCAGCATGCCGGTGACGGAGTTTGCGGCCGATAAGCTCGCGGGCGAGGGCATGGGAGTAGTGACGTTCATCAAGGAGCTCGGTCTGGTGCCGAGCAACCGCGAGGGCTTCATGACCATCGAGCAGGGCGGTCTGAAGCTGGACGGCGAGAAGGTGACGGACAAGAAGATGATGGTGACGCCGGAGCTCTTCAAGGACGGCAGGCTGCTCGTCGAAAAGGGCAAGAAGAAAAAGATGGTAGTCGAGCTGGTATAGGCGACGACATGGTCTGAGGACCGCGGCGACATGTGCGACAAACTGCGCGTGCCGCCGTTTTTTTATTGTCGCGCTATTGACAATCCTAAAATGCTATTATATAATGCAAAATATGAATAATATGATGGGAATAGAATGGCATAGTGCATGAAGAGATAAAAAGGAGAGAAAACATGAGGACGTACAACGATAAGATGTTCATAGAGACATTCGAGAGAGAATACACATGGCTCAACGGTTTCATGAGAAACGTGGCCAGATACGGCAGGAGGACGGCGCTCATAGATCCGCTGACCGAGAGGAGCTGGAGCTATAGGGAGCTGAACGCGGAGGCCAACAGGCTGGCGCATGCGCTCAGAGCCGACGGCGTGGGTAAGAACGACGTCGTTATGTCGGTGCTGGTAAACTGTCCCGAGTTCTGCTTTTCGTATATAGGACCGAGGAAGGTGGGGGCCATAATAAATCTGGCCAACTTCAAGCTCTCGTCCGGCGAGCTGGCGCTGCTGATAGACCACAACGAGCCTAAGGTCATCATCTATGCGGCCGAGGTGCGCGACATGGTGGCCGAGGCCGTGGAGATGGCGAAGTACAAGCCGGTGAGCGTGGTCATGGGCGACAACCTCGAAAACGACGCGCTGCCGGAGGGCCATATAGCTTATGACGATTACGTGGCCGGTCAGCCGGAGACGGATCCGGAGAAGGATTTTGAGCCACATATATACGACGAGGTAGTCAGGATGTGTACCAGCGGGACATCGTCGCTGCCAAAGAGCGTGCCGCTCAACGATATCAACGAGGTGCTGTCGGCTCACGACGCCATCATGCACTATCCGCTCAACTGTCACGATGTCTGCATGAACATGACGCCGCTGTTCCACAGGGGCGGCAGCCATTCGGGCGGTACCTGCCCGACGTTTTTCGTGGGAGCCACGCTGGTGCTCATGAGGACATTCTCGCCGAGGACGACGCTGCAGTATGTAGAGAAGTACGGCATAACGTATCTCACGGGATCCCCGGCTACGCTGAGCTTGCTGGCGCACGTTCAGGAGAAGACGCCGTTCGATCTTTCCAAACTGAGAGGTCTGGTGACG
>CASESB010000072.1 GCA_949290475.1 uncultured Bacillota bacterium | reverse complement strand
GCAGGTGCATCCTCATCATAAAGATATATGCCGTACGGCAGCTCTACATCCACGTCGATCTTGTGCGGCTCCGTGTCGTCTATATCCGACAGGTCTACCGTACCGCTCAGCTCTTCGATGTTTTTCAAAGCAGCAGCTGTTCCTGCTATGCCGACTTTGATCTCTCTGTCAAGTCCCTCTACCTCAAGGCCCTCCGGCACGCCGACCGCGCTTACCGTCAGCGGCACAGTCTTCACATCCAGGAGTCTGATCTCGACGCTTATGCTCTCGTCGTTCTGCACAGTGATGCCTTCGACCTCTCTGCCCTCGCTGTCAACAGCTCTTACATCCGCATTTACCCAGATACTGCGATTTGCCGATATCCCGTCGGCAGATACCTCGCCTGTGACTTCGGAGACCTTGTTCACCAGGCTTTTCGCTCCCGAAACTGTGACCTGCTCATACTCCGTAGATATTATCCACGGCGCCTTGTCATCATCTGCGGAAACTCCTTTTTCAAATTTCACCGTCAGAGGCTTTTCCTCCTCGACTATCTCCTCCACCTCAAACGTGAGATACTCCTCCGAAACGCTCTCCACCGTTATCCCGTCCGGCACGTTCACGACTATGCTGCGGCTGTTTTCTCCCTCTCCGCAGGTAGAGACATCAACGTAGGCTGTAAGCCCCGCCTTCCTGATCTCGTTCACATCGGAGCGATCCCCGTATATCCTCACCGACAGATCCGGCTCCTCCTTCATTATCGCCGCCAGCCCGCGTTCCGCCAGCTCTTCCTCGTGGGCGAAGCTCACCGACACGTCGTTTATCTTTTCGGAGGTCTGCGGATCCACCTCGATCATCACATACATCCACAGCAATACAGCTGCCACGAGGGAAAATACCTTGAGAAATGTCTTGTTATTCAGCATTCTTTTTCCCCCTTATCCTGTTGAGCGCCCTGGTGATAAAGGACATGGTGCCCGTCATCTCTCCCGTATTGATATACATGTTGAGCAGCGTCTTCTCTACGGTCTTTATATCGAGGAACCTGGAAAGCTGGCCCTCCCTGGCCATCGAGATTATGCCGGTCTCCTCGGACACTATTATCACCAGCGCATCGGAATTTTCCGTTATGCCTATGCCGGCTCTGTGACGCGTTCCCAGCTCCTTGCCGATATTGTTGTTCCTCGTCAGCGGCAGCACGCATCCCGCCGCGTATATCCTGTCGGCTCTGATAATAACGGCTCCGTCATGCAGCGGCGAGCCCTCATAGAATATATTGCCCAGCAGCTGCTCCGAGATCTCTGCATCCAGCACCGTCCCCGTTTCCGCGATATCGTAAAGCGATGTCTCGCGTTCAAACACGATCAGCGCTCCCACGTGATCATTGGAAAAGCTCTCCACGGCCTTCGTTATATGCGCCGTGATCTGCTTGCCCTTTTCTTTATCCATCTGGCGGCGCGACGTCTTGACGATCTTGCTCCTGCCCATGTACTCGAGCGCACGCCGCAGCTCGGGCTGGAACACGATCAGTATCGCCACCGCTCCGAGCGTCATGGCTCCGCGCAGCAGCCAGTTGAGCGTATGGAGATTGAAAAGACCTGAAAGGAATGTGGCCACAACAAGAAAAAGCACGCCCTTCATCAGCTGCTCGGCTCTCGTCTGCTTGATGAGCCCCAGCAGCTTGTAGATGGCGAAGGCCACGATGATTATATCTATAACGTCGGTGATGCCGACGCCGGAAAAAACATTTTCAAAGAAATTCTGCATTCATTTTCTCCCCGAAATGCAATTGGAATACTTCACTCTATTGTATCAAAATTCCAGGGTGGATTTCAATAGTAAGGGCCATAAAACACGCCGCTTCACTCAGTTTTCAGCTTCAAAATACAGGCTCCTGTTTACGGCAACTAAAAGCCCGGCCTCTTTCGGAGGCCGGGCCGCAGTATCGCATATCATCAATACGTTGTCTCAAGAAGTCCGTAGTCGTTGTCGTTTCTCCTGTATACTACGTTTACCGAATCGGTTTCCATGTTGAGGAATACGAAGAAGTTGTGAGCCAGCAGCTCCATCTGTACGATGGCTTCGTCTACCGTCATCGGCACCAGCTCGAATTTCTTCCTCTTCACTACGTGGAGCTCTTCAGGCTCATCGGCCTCAGGAAGGTCAGCGAACATGAACTCCTTGCTTCCCTTGTATTTCTTCTGCAGCTTGCTCTTGAATTTTGACATCTGGCTGGAAAGCTTGTCTATAACGCCGTCGACAGCGTCATATGGGTCGTCCGCCTTCACTTCTGCTCTGAATATCGTGCCCTTGGCATTTATCGTAGCTTCTACCTTGTAGCCGCCTTTTTCTCTGATTACCATCACGTTGCCGGTTATCTCGTTTGAAAAATACTTGTCCAGCTTCTCAAACTTTTTTTCCACCGTAGCCTTGAGCTTATCGCTCGGACTGTAATTCTTGCCGTTGATAATCGTCTTCATAATAACAACCTCCTTTAGCAGGTTTTCCATTGATGCTTTTTATAATTATACCATATATTGGGGTGGTCCGCATCGCTTTTTTGCTATATTCACAGAAAAATCTGAAAACGATCGCTTGAATAACGGCACATGTATATGGCTCAGCTGACCTGATCTTTGCCCCCACACTTGCCTTGACCCGGATTTTCCGGAGGACTTACTTCTAAGCTACGCCATGATCACTGCCGCCTTGCGGATCAGCTTACGTGGAGCCCTTCGCCCGTAGCTGGCATGGCCTTTCAATCACAGACCTGAGCCATATACATGTGCCGTCTTGACACTCTTTATATCCGTTCGCTCTCCGGCTTCCTGTTGCCTCCGGAGGCCAGCGTCAGCAGCGTCACCTCCGCAGCCCCCGCATCCAGCAATACTCTGCTGCAGGCATCTGCCGTAGCGCCCGTCGTAAATATATCGTCTATGAGCAATACATGCTTTCCGCGCAGCACAGCTGAGCCTTTATCCGACACTCTGAACGCCCCTCTGAGGATGCTCTCGCGCTCGGCTGGCGTATGGCTCCTCAGGAGCGGCGTATCCACCGCCCGCACGAGCAGACCTTTACGTATAGGTACGCCCATCCTTTCGGCAAGCCTTTCCGCCATCAGCTCCGACTGATCGTATCCTCTTTCCCTGAGCCTGCGCCTGCTGACAGGCACGGCTATTATCACATCCGGCTTCACGTCCTCGCACGATATCCTGTCATGCAGGATGTCGGCGAATTTATCAGCCAGATAGCTCCTGCCGTTGTACTTGAAGTCGAGTATCATGCCGCGCTCATGCAGTCCGTATGTCATGCAGCTGTATCCCCTGCTGAATACATGATCGTAAAGCATACAGTCATAACAGCGCTCCCCTCTGTACGTATCCGGCAGCGCCTTGCCGCACTTTTCGCACGTTCTGCCGTTTATCCAGTGCAGCCTGCTCATGCACTCGTCGCAAAGCGAATAATTTCTCGTGCCGTCTATGAGACTGCCGCAGCATATGCAGTATATGTTTGACGGGAACACCGCCTCGGATACGGCATGCCGCACCCTTTCCCACGCGCTTTGCTTAGAGCTTTCTTTCATCCTGCATGTCTCCCAGAATCGCCTCGGCCTCCATCATGCGCCTCAGCCTTATACCCAGCCCGGAAAACCTCTCTTTTATCCTGTCGTTATCGACCATCGCTTTCAGCTTGTTTTCCGAACCTACCAGCACTACCGATCTCTTGCCCCTGGTCACGCCCGTATAGAGCAGGTTCCTCGTCGCCAGCATCGGCGGGAACCAGCTGACAGGCATCACCACTATCGGGAACTCGCTGCCCTGGCTCTTATGCACTGTCATGGCGTACGCCAGCTCCAGCTCATCGAGCTGGTTGAAATTGTACGTCGCATACCTCGTCTCGTCGTATACGACCGTGATCTCGTTGAATTCCCTGTCTATCTTCCTGATGAAGCCTACGTCGCCGTTAAAAACGCCTTCGCCCTCCGTGAAATCCTCGAGGTTCTTCCATTTCATCTGGTAATTGTTCTTTATCTGCATGACCTTGTCGCCCTCGCGGAATACACGTTCGCCGAACTGCTTTTCCTCCAGCCCGGCGTTTGGCGGATTCATGATCTCCTGCAGCTCCCTGTTGAGATTCAGACTGCCCAGAAGGCCCTTTCTCACCGGCGTCAGCACCTGTATATCCGACATCGGCGACATGCCCTCGTAATAGTCCGGCAGTCTCTTGAGGCAAAGCTCCTTTATCGTCTGCAGCATCTCTTTCTCCGTGCTCCTTCGCAGCAGGAAAAAGTCCTTGCCTCTGGCATTGCAGTCAGGATATTCTCCGTGATTTATCCTGTGCGCGTTGACGACGATCATGCTCTCCTTGGCCTGTCTGAATATCTCCGTGAGCTTGGTGCAGTAGATCAGCTCGCTGTCTATGATATCGCGCAGCACATTCCCCGCTCCCACGGACGGCAGCTGATCTGCGTCGCCTACTATTATCAGTCTGGTTCCCGGCCTGATCGCGCTGACCAGGCCGTTCATCAGCATGAGGTCTATCATCGATGCCTCATCCACGATAACGGCGTCGTAATCGAGCGGATCCTCCTTCGTCTTGCCAAAGCGCATCATGTTCTCGCTCTCAGAAAAATAATACTCCAGCAGTCTGTGTATCGTAGATGCCGGATGTCCCGAGGTCTCCGTTATCCTCTTGGCCGCTCTTCCCGTAGGCGCTGCGATCGCCGTCTTCAGGCCGCTGTCCTCCAGGATATTTATTATAGTATTGATTATCGTCGTCTTTCCTGTGCCCGGGCCGCCGGTTATGACGGACACGCCCATGTTCAGCGAGGTTATCACCGCATGCTTCTGATTCTCGGAAAGATATATGCCCGTAGCGCTCTCCGTCCTCGATATCATGCTGTCCAGGCCGCCCGATACCGGTTTTGGCTGCGCCTCGTTTATTGCGGCCAGGCATCTGCAGACGTTCTGCTCCGCCATGTAATATGCCGCCAGGAACACAACGTTTCTTCCTTCCATTTCCTCTATGTGTATATCACCCGCAAAGGCCATCGGCGCCAGCTCGTCGTCTATCAGCTCTACAGGCAGCTCCAAAAGCTGGCCCGTCTTTTCGCAAAGCATCCTTCTCGGCAGAAACGTGCTGCCCTCTCCGGCAAAATACGAAAGCGTGAATTTAATACCGCTTTTTATCCTGAACTCATCGTCCGGCTCCACGCCCATCCTTTCTGCGATCTTATCGGCCTTTTTGAAGCCGATGCCGAACACATCCTCTACCAGCCTGTAAGGGTTTTCTTCTACGGCTCTGATCGTATCCGCACCGTATACCTGATACAGCTTCATGGCGTAATCAGCGCTGATCCCGAACTGCTGAAGATAAAGGACTATGCCGGCAAACTCCCTTTGCTTTGAGAACGACTCCTCTATCCTCTGCGCCGTCTTTTCTCCTATGCCCGGCACTTCCGTGAGCCTTTGCGGTTCTTCCTCTATTACTCTCAGCGTATCGGCGCCGAACGCAGCCACGATAGCGGCAGCCGTCTTACGGCCTATGCCCTTCATAGCTCCTGAAGCCAGAAATTCTCTGATGCCGTCCTTCGTCGAGGGCATGGTCTCCTCGAACTCTCTGATCGCAAACTGCTCTCCGTACGTATGATGCGTCACGAATTCTCCCCGCAGAATATAGCTTCTGCCCGCAGCCGCGCCCGGAAGATTTCCGACTGCCGTGAAGGCTTCCGTCTCAGTTTCAAAAACGGCTACAGTATAGCCGTTTTCGCTGTTATGGAATATGATCTCCCCTATAGTCCCCTGCTTTTCCTCAAGCATATTCTCTCCTGACCGTCCTTATTCAGATACCCTGTAAATGGTCCTGTTGTCAAGCGTCCACACCCTGTCGCTGAACTGTCCCGGCTCCGTCTTCTCAACGGCCTCCTGCATATCGAACATCTTGGCATCGATCATGTCCAGATAATGCAGCATCTCCGCCTCCGGAAACAGCGGCTTCTTCGGACTGCCAAACTCCGGCTCGTAGTGATGCGACAGTATCATATGCTCCAGCATGACAGCCTTTTCCCTGGAAACTCCGAACTCATCGGCGAGTCTGTCTATGGTCTTCACGCCCTGTATCAGATGACCCAGCATCTTTCCTTCAAAAGAATAGCCCGTGGATATGCCGAGCTCGTTCGATTCGATCTCGTTTATCTTCTCCATATCGTGAAGTATCACGCCGGCCATCACCAGCTCTCTGTTGAGATTCGTATATACCTCGCAAGCTCTCTCCGCCATCATCAGCATACGCTTAACATGATACAGAAGCCCCGCCATTTCGGCGTGGTGATTCTTCTGTGCGGCCGGATAATACATCAGCTTTTCTCTGTTATCGGTAAGCAGCTTCACGCAGATGTTTCGCAGGTCGGCATCCTCAAAGGCTTCGGCTCTGCTGAATATGTACCCGTACATATCTCCGGCATCCTCCGGCGCAGCCTTGATATAATCGGTCATCACGATATTGTCTTCCGCAGACGTCTGCCTGATACGGCTCACGCGCAGCTGCTTCATGCCGTTCCACTCCGTCACCAGCGCCTTGACCTTGATGACGTTTCCTTCTTTTATCTTCTCCAGTCCCGGCAGCTCCTCGTCAGCTATATCCCACTTCTTGGCCGAGATCTCTCCCGTCTTGTCCGCCAGCAGCAGATCCAGATACGCCTTCCTGTTCGAGCCCACCTTTACCGCGACCGTTTTGACTATGAAATACGA
>CASESB010000071.1 GCA_949290475.1 uncultured Bacillota bacterium | reverse complement strand
GCCGGCGTCTTCCTTGACGGTGTAGCCCTTTTCTTCTACCAGGGCCTTTGCTTCTTCCTGCGAATAGAACGGGCCGATCGGCTTGGTCGGATTCTTGAAGCCCGGATCGTTCTTATCCACTACGACCTGAGTGGCCAGCGTTACTACCGGCACGTCCTTGCCTCTCTTTTTAAGCGCAAATCTCAGAGCCTGCTGCAGGTGGTAGCCGATGTATCCCTGCGACATGGCGCCGCAGACGTCGAATGGCATGGCCGGGGTCACATCCTTGGCCGTTTCGGAAGCGAGCAGGATTCTGCCCACCTGCGGGCCGTTGCCGTGTACTACGGCCAGCTCATAACCTCTTTTGCACATTTCTGCGACGTGCTCGCATGTCTTTTTTACAACCTCGAGCTGAGCCTCCGCCGTAGCAGGGCCGTTTCCGGACTGAAGGGCGTTTCCGCCCAGAGCAACAACGATTTTCTGCATAGCTTGTACTTCTCCTCCACTATTGAATAATTTGCTTTTGCGATAACTTTTATCCTATATATCATCCCTGTTGACAGGACAGGACATACAGCGTGGGCCGCCGCGGCCTCTGGAAAGCTCGGACGAAGGCATCGTCAGCACCTTGATGCCCTTCTTGGCCATCAGCTCGTTGGAAACGTAGTTGCGCTCGTAGGTGACTACCGTTCCCGGCGCGATGCAGAGCGTATTAGAACCGTCGTTCCACTGCTCGCGCTGCGAGGCCATCATGTCGCCGCCGCCGCACCTGATGAGATCGACGCCGCCGAGCTTCAGCTCACGGGCCAGGATGCTCGCCAGATCGTCCTGCACGGACTTGAACTGGAGCTCGCCATCCTTGTCAAGCGTGATTTCGTAAACGCTGAGCGGGCCTTCGATCTCAGGATGGATCGTGAACTTGTCATAGTCGATCATCGTGAACACCGTATCGAGGTGCATAAAGGCTCTCGATTTGGGAATATCGAAGACCAGCACCTTCTTATAGTCCGACTGCGGCAGGATGTTCTTGGCGAAGCGCTCAATGCCGTCGACCGTCGTTCTCTGCGAATAACCGATGGCCACCACATCCTTGGACAGCACCAGTACATCGCCGCCTTCGATGGAATAATCTTCATATATGTCATACCAGAGCCTGTCCTCCTCGGCGGCAAAGTCCCTGTCGTAGTGGAACATGTATTTGAGGAACAGGGCCTCACGCCGGCGGGCCGGGGTGCTCATGTGATGCAGGTTGAGGCCGTTTCCCACGCAGGCTCCGGGGTCTCTCGTAAAGTAAAGATTTGGCATCGGATCCAGGGCGAACGGATAGTCGCTGCGGATCAGATCGTAAAGCGAGGTCACATGCTCATGCGCCTTGAGATCGGTTTTCTTGACGCCGGCAATCAGCTTTGAGACCATCGCCTTTGCTTCCATGCTCATCAGAAATTCGATGATCGATTCTCTCAGTCCCTGTGCTTTGACATCGCTGAGATCAAGGAATTCGTTTATAAACTGCAGCCGTACCTTGGTATCGGCAAGCGCTTTGGCGGTTTCGTCCACGTAGAAGAGCACCTGAGCCCCATTATCCTCAAGTATTTTCACGAAGATATCGTGCTCCTCCTGCGCGATCTTCAGGAAAGGAATGTCGTCAAACAGCAGCCTTTCCATCGTTGTCGGGGTCAGCGCCTCCAGCTCCAGCCCCGGTCTGTGCAGCAAGACCTTGTTCAGCTTGCCTATTTCCGAATAATTATGGATTCCCGGATACATTAACGTATCTTCCCCCTTTCGTAAAAGGGGAGGGAAGAAGGCTCCCTCCCCGGCTTTAACGCAGCACAGGCGCCCGCGCGATTCCCAGGCGGGATCGTCATTAGGCGATGGTGGCTACGATCACGGCTTTGATGGTGTGCATCCTGTTCTCAGCCTCGTCAAACACCTTGGAATGTCTGGACTTGAAGACGTCATCGGTAACCTCGCGGATGTCGTAGCCCAGCTCCTTCTGGCTCTGCGCCATAGTGGTCTCAAAGTCATGGAAGGAAGGCAGACAGTGCATGAAGATCACATCGTCGTTCTCGGTGGCGGCCAGCATTTCCTTGGTAACTCTGAACGGAGTCAGCATTCTTACTCTCTCAGGAATCTGGTCTTCTTCGCCCATGGAAGCCCAGATATCGGTGTAGAGAACGTCTGCACCCTTGAGGCAGGAAGCGTCGGAGCTGATCTCGATCTTAGCGCCGGTCTCTTCGGCTACCTTTCTGGCTCTCTCAACTACGGAGCTGTCTACCTGAGCGGCCAGCTCTGCCGGTCCGTAG
>CASESB010000070.1 GCA_949290475.1 uncultured Bacillota bacterium | reverse complement strand
CTGTCGGCGCGTATTTTATGTTCATTTTCGCTCCGCTCCCCGTACGCCATATGCGCTGCATGGAAGCCTTCGTGTCTATTCGGCAAAATTGCCCGTATACAGCTGATAGTATCTGCCCTTGGCCTCTATCAGCTCGTCGTGGCTGCCCCTTTCGATGATGCGGCCCTGCTCCATTACCATGATGCAGTCCGAATTTTTGACCGTTGAGAGCCTGTGTGCGATAACGAACGTCGTCCGTCCTTTCATCAGTGCGTCCATGCCGGCCTGCACCAGCTTCTCCGTACGTGTATCTATCGAGGAGGTGGCCTCGTCCAGGATCAGCGCCGGCGGATCGGCCACGGCTGCTCTGGCTATGGCCAGCAGCTGTCTTTGCCCCTGACTCAGGTTAGTGCCGTCGCCCGTCAGCATCGTATCGTACCCGTCAGGCAGTCTGCGGATAAAGCCGTCGGCGTTGGCCAGCTCTGCGGCTCTGATACATTCCTCATCCGTGGCATCCAGCTTGCCGTATCTGATATTGTCCATCACCGTTCCCGTGAACAGATGCGTGTCCTGGAGTACCATTCCCAGCGAGCGTCTCAGATCCGGCTTTCGTATCCTGCTGATATCTATACCGTCGTACTGTATCTCTCCGTCAGCTATATCGTAAAACCTGTTTATCAGGTTCGTTATCGTCGTCTTGCCCGCTCCCGTAGCGCCTACGAAGGCTATCTTCTGTCCCGGTTTGGCCCACAGGCTGATGTCGTGGAGCACGATCTTATCCTCGGTGTAGCCGAAGTCGACGTCCTTGAACACTACGCCGCCCTCCTGCTTCCTGTAAACGGCTTTGCCGTTTTCGTCGTGGTCTCTCCATGCCCACATGTTCGTGCGCGTCTCGGACTCCGTGATATTACCGTTTTCATCCTCTCTGGCGTATACGAGCTCTACGCTGCCCTCGTCCGCCTCCGGCTCCTGATCCATGAGCCCGAAGACACGATGTGCGCCGGCTGCGGCGTTGACTACGAAATTAAGCTGCTGACTGACCTGCGTTATCGGATTGGTAAAGCTCTTGTTCAGGCCCACGAAGGTGACTACGGTGCCGATCGTCACTCCGGCAAGGCCGTTTATTCCCAGTATAGCGCCCACTATCGCCACCAGCGCGTAGCTTATCCAGCCGATGTTGGCGTTTACCGGCATCAGCAGATTGGCGTAGCTGTTAGCCTTGTTAGTGCTGTTTCTCAGTTCCTCGTTCACCTTATGAAAATCATCTATGGCCTCCTGCTCGTGGCAGAACACCTTCACGACCTTCTGCCCGTCCAGCATCTCCTCGATGAAGCCGTCCACCGCGCCGAGATCCATCTGCTGCTTGATGTAGTATCGGCCGGATTTTTTGGAAAGGTGCGCTGTCACCGTCAGCATGGCGAATGCCGTCAGTATCGAGATCACCGTCAGCGCCGGATTCAGCACTATCATCGTGATCAGCGTCGCTGTCAGCGTGATGAGCGAGTTTATTATCTGCGGGATGCTCTGGCTCAGCATCTGTCTCAGCGTATCCACGTCGTTAGTATATACGGACATGATATCGCCGTGTGCGTGAGTATCGAAGTATTTTATCGGCAGCGCCTCCATCCTGTGAAAGAGATCGTCCCTTAGCTTCAGCATCGTACCCTGGCTGACGAAGACCATGATCCTCGTATAGGCAAACGCCGTTATAACGCCGGCCCCCAGTATGCACACCAGCTGTATGAGATCCCTGGCCAGCCCGCTGAAATCTTCAGAGCCGCTGGTCAGCATCGGCGCGATGTAATCGTCGACCAGCTTCTGCGGGAACGTCGCACCCACTACCGTGGCGATGGCCGTAGCGATTATGCACAAGATCACCACGATGAAAGGGATCTTATAATAATGAAGCATATATCTGATGACACGGCCGATAACGCCTGTTGCGGTGTTGACACGGCCGCGTTTTTTGTTTTCGCTCCTGTTGTCGTTCATGATGCCATTCCTCCTTTCCTATGCCGGCTGGTCGAAATCGCCGCCGCCCTCCATCTGGGAGCTGTAGATCTCCTGATAGATGGCGTTCGTCTCCAGCAACCTGTCATGTGTATCGAAGGCATCGACCCTGCCGTTTTCCAGCACCAGTATCCTGTCGGCATGCTGTACGCTGGAAATGCGCTGGGCGATGATGATCTTCGTCGTGCCCGGTATCTTCTCCGCAAAGGCCTCGCGTATCTTCGCATCGGTGGAAGTATCGACGGCGCTCGTGGAATCGTCCAGTATCAGCACCTTCGGCTTCTTGAGCAGCGCTCTGGCTATACAGAGCCTCTGCTTCTGCCCTCCGGATACGTTGGCTCCGCCGCGCTCTATCTTGGTATTGTAGCCGTCAGGCATTCTGTCGATGAATTCATCGGCGCATGCCGCCCTGCAGGCCTCCACGCACTCTTCCCGCGTGGCCTGCGGATTTCCCCAGCGAAGATTTTCCAGAATCGTGCCGGAGAAAAGCGTGTTTTTCTGCAGCACTACCGACACCTGATTTCTCAGCACCTCGGTATCGTACCTGCGCACGTCCACGCCGCCCACCTTTACCGCGCCTCTGTCTACGTCGTAGAGGCGGCATATGAGGTTTACCAGACTGCTCTTGCCGGAGCCCGTGCCTCCTATGACCCCCACGGTCTCTCCGCTTCTGATATGTATGTCGATATCCGACAGGGCGTTTTTGCCGCTGCCGTGCTTATACGAAAAATCCACGTGATCGAAGTCTATGCTGCCGTCCTTCACATCCATTACAGGATTGGCCGGATCCGTCAGGTCAGGCTTTTCCTGCAGCACCTCGCTGATACGGCGGATGCTGGCCAGCGACATACTGATCATGACTACGATCATCGAAAGCATCATCAGGCTCATGAGCAGAGCCATGATATAGCTGAAAAGGCTGGTCAGATCACCCGTCGTCATATCTCCGTCGATTATGAAATGCGCTCCCAGCCACGAGACCATGGTGATGCAGAAGTATACCGCGACCATCATAGCCGGTGCGTTGAACGAAAGCAGCTTTTCCGCCTTGACGGAAAGATCGTAAAGGTTCTTCGACGCCCCGGAAAACTTCACGTTTTCGTGATCCTCGCGGACGAAGGCCTTGACGACCCTGATCGCCGTTATGTTTTCCTGAACGCTGGCGTTCAGCTCGTCGTACTTTCTGAACACCTGCTTGAATATCTTCAGCGAAACTACCATGATGATCCCGATGACGATCACCAGGAACGCTACCGCTATGAGGAACGTCAGGCTCAGCCGCGGACTTATGATCATGCACATTATGTAGCTGAAGACCAGCGTCAGCGGCGATCTTACAGCGATACGTATGACCATCATGAAGGCAAACTGCACGTTCGTGATGTCAGTCGTCATACGCGTCACCAGTCCCGGTACGCTGAACTTGTCTATGTTAGAAAATGAAAATGTCTGGATGTTGGCGTATATGGATTCCCTGAGGTTCGCCGACAGTCCCGACGCCGCTCCCGCGGCGTTCTTTCCCGCCAGAGCTCCGAAGATGAGACTGAGGAAAGCCATGGCTACGATCAGCGCGCCATACTTATATACGGCTGACAGATTCGCCGCCTCTATGCCCTTGTCTATTATCATCGCCGTGACGAACGGTATCAGTATCTCCATAACGACCTCAAGAGTAGTAAAGGTGATACATCTGTACGTATCCTTCCTGTACTGCTTAAGCTGTCGCAAAACTTCTTTCAATATGATAACCTCCTGTCTGTCTTTTTCTTTATAGTCTGTGGGACTGAAGCCGCAAGCGGCCCCAAACCCTCCCATGATATTAAATCATATTTCCCCTTGAAAAAGAAGCGAAAAAATGTCATTATTAATGATATAAACGCAATAATAGGAGGCGTGCAAAATGAACACCCAACAGCTGGAAACATTCATACAGGTAGCGGAAAATCTCAATTTTGCCAGGGCTGCCGAGGCTCTGAACATCACGCAATCCGCAGTCTCCAGACAGATACACGCCCTCGAGGAGGAGCTGGGAGCCAAGCTGCTCCACAGGACGACAAGAACGGTAACGCTCACACCGGCCGGCGTCAGCTTCCTTGTCGACGCCAAGGCTATCACCGGCCGGCTTCGCTTCGCCGCCGGCAAGCTGAAGCATCACTCGGATTCCAATATACAGGTTCTGGCCATCGGCTGCAGCAACGAGGCTCACCTCAACTTCCTGCAGGACATACTGGACGCCTGTCACAGGGAGATCCCTGCGTTCCACCCGTTCCTGAGGATCATCGCCCACAGGTCGCTGCTGAATCTGTTTTATCAGGGCGATATAGACGTGCTCGTCGGCTTCAAAGGCGATCTGCCGCCCCGCAAGGACGTCGCCTTCCTGGAATTTTCGCGTCTGCCCATATGCTGCGTCGTATCGCCCGCTCATGATCTCGCCGAAAAAGAAAGCGTCAGCGCAGACGATCTCCTGACGGAGCCTCTCGTGCTGTGCAACTCATACGCCATGCCCACTCCCGTCATGGAATATCAGAACCGCATTGCCGAAAACCTGACGCCGGACATGGTCTACATGTGCGACAATCTGCAGGCGGCGCTCACTCTCACGCGCTCAGGCTACGGCTTTTCCATACTGCCTGAAATACGATCCACGGACAATACCCTGCGCTACATTCCTATCGCCGACACGGA
>CASESB010000069.1 GCA_949290475.1 uncultured Bacillota bacterium | reverse complement strand
CCCGGGATTATCAGCGTAGTCAGCTCAACATGGCAGTCCGCTGCCGCCCGCTTTATGAAGCTCTTCACCATTTCCAGATCGCCGCCCAGACGCCTGTAAAAGCTGTCTGTAAAGCCCTTCAGATCTATATTCATAGCGTCTGTATACGGCAGCAGCTCCTCCAGGATGTGAAGCCCGGCAAAGCCGTTCGTTACCATCACGTTCACCAGCCCCCTGCGCTGCGCCAGCTTCGCGGTATCTCTCACGAATTCCCAGCCGACAAGCGGCTCGTTATATGTGAAGGCAAGGCCGATATTTCCTCTTGCAGTCAGATCCGCCGCCATGTCTGCAAGCTCTGCGGGCGATATCGCGCGGCTCATCGCCAGGCCGCCGTTTTCCGGCGATACATCCTGCGCTATCTCGTGATTCTGACAGAACGGACACGACATGCTGCAGCCGAAGCTGCCTGCCGAAAGGATCATACTGCCGGGGCGAAAACGCGCCAGAGGCTTCTTTTCGATGGGATCCAAAGCCAGCGATGTGATCTGCCCGTAATTGGCGCAGATTATCCGGCCGCTTTCGTTTTTTCTCGCTCCGCACAGGCCGTAACCGCCGTCCGCAGGCGAGCAGTGATGGGCACACACCGTACACACGGCCCGCGCTCCGGCATTTTTGCCGTTCGTTTCCTTACCGCTCAATAATGTCTCACCACCTCGAAACGTTCCAGCTTCACATCCTTCGCCCCGGCTGGAATCCCCGCCTTCTGCCTGGCTATCGCGATCTGCGCATCTACGGTATCAACGCCTTCAAGGTTCGGCAGCAGCAGCCCTCTTTTACCGCCCCTGCTCACTATGACGCCGTACCGCTTCACGTCCAGCTCTGCCGGCGAAGATATCTCTTCCGTTTCTCCCAGAACGTCAACGCTGTAAACTATTCTGTCGAGCTCCTCCTGCCTGACCGGTCTGAAACGCGGATCGCGCGTCGCAGCGCTCACGGCATTGGCTATGATCTCCTCAGCTATGCTACTGCGTACCGGTTCAATAGTACCGATGCAGCCGCGCAGCATACCGTCCTCCTTCAGTGATACGAAAACGCCGGCGCGTTTTTCATACATCTCTGCCGGAAGATTTTCCGGAACGTCTGGCTTCCTCCCTGCTGTAACGTAGCTCTCCACAGTTCTGCGCGCCAGAGCGACATAATCATCCTCGTTCTCCCGCAGCTCCTTCGCCTTCCTTATCATCTTGTCTTCGTACAGGCGGAGGAAATCCCTGCCCGCTTCGCGCCCGGCCGCCTCATAAGTGCAGATGCCGTATCCCACTCCGAACGTACCCTCGTGCGACAGCTTTGCAGGCTTCACCTTCATGCCGTCAAGCGCTCCGGCCATTATCACAAAGGAACGATGTCCGCACTCGGCTGCAGCCTCGCAGAAACTCTCGCTAAAATCAAACAGCTGTCCGAAATCTCCGCTGCCCATGACCTCCATGATCCTGTCATCGTATTCCGGCCCCTCTTCCTTAAACCCGTAAGGGCCGTCTGCTCTCAGCTTATGCGACAGATCTCCGCTGCCTATGACAGCGACCCTGCGCCCGCACCTTTCTGCAGCGCGCTGTATACACTGTCCGAGCCTGTAATGCTCTGTCAGCGGCAGCCCTGACAATCCGATCCTCAGCACCTTATAGCCGCTGTAATGCTGATCGAGGAACCACAGCGGTATCATCGTCCCGTGATCTAATCGCCCGTCACGTTCTCCCAGTGTTCCTGCCGGGATGCCGGCGTTTTCCGCTTCGTCGCAGATAACGTCTCTCAGCTCAGCGTCGTACACAGCGTCCACCATCACCTGCGGCGCCCCGAACTGTCCGAAGTCGCCCTCGGCATTTCTTCCCGGCGAAATGTGAAAATAATCGGCGTACATCACCGAATGCGGCGATGCTACGATCACTGTCTCCGGCTTCCACGATACCAGCTTCTTCACAGCCTCGTGATATGCGTCTATGGTCTCATGGATCTTCTCTTCCTGTCCGCGCCCCACCTCCGGCACTATCAGCGGCGGATGCGGTACCATTATCGCTCCGGCTATCGGCATATCTATTCCTCCCCGCTTTATCCTCTCTGCAGGAGCTTGCGCACAGAGTGTGCAGTCTCCGTTTCGTATCTCTGCTCCTCACATGTTACAGATTTCCCTTCAGTCCTATCTCTTCAGCCTTCTCCCTCATGCCAGCTATAGTCTCACGTATCACATCGTCAAGCTCCATGCCCAGCATCTCGCAGCCGTTTCTTATGATATCGCGATCCACTCCGGCCGCAAAATGCTTGTCCTTGAACTTTTTCTTAACGGACTTCACCTCCAGATCGAGAACGCTCTTCGATGGACGCATGAGACACGCGGCGTTGATAAGCCCCGTCAGCTCGTCTATGGTATAGAGCGTCTTTTCCATCTGGCTTTCCGGCTCAGTATCCGTGCAGATCCCGTAGCCGTGGCATTTCATGGCGCGGATATACACCTCATCCACACCCTTTTCCCTCATTATCTCCTCCGCTTTAAGGCAATGCTCCTCCGGATACTTCTCATAGTCTATATCGTGCAGGAGCCCGGCAACTCCCCAGACCTCCGGGTCCTCACCGTTCAGACGGCCGAAATGCTCCATCACCGCCTCTACCATCTGCGCGTGGCTCAGGAGAGCCGGCGTCTGTGTATACTCCGTCAGCAGCTTCCAGGCTTCCTCTCTCGACATTTTGTTTTCCATGACATAATACCTCCTGTCGATCTGTTTACCTGTATTATATCACATCGCAGACCGTTTAAAGCCATGCGTCTTTACAAAGTAAATCTTTTATGGAAAGTGAGCTTGACATAGTTCGCTGCTGTGCTAAAATGAGAATATGGAAAGCATACTTTCCATACACGTCAGGCCCACTGCGCCTGGCAATATCCGCTGCAGGAAACATGAAAGGAGCAGAACGTGAAGAACCGTCTGGAAGAGCTGCGAAAGAAAAACGGCATCAGCCAGGAGGAGCTGGCTTCAGCTCTCGAGGTATCGCGCCAGACCATAGGCTCTCTGGAAAACGGGCGCTACAACCCGTCCATACTGCTGGCCTTCAGGATCGCCGGCTATTTCGGCATGTCCATAGAAGATATATTTATCTATGAGGAGGATAAAAGCGATGAAAAATAAGACGATAAAAGGCAATATCCTAAAGCGCAACATCCTGTGGTATTTCGGCTATGCCGTAACCCTGGGTCTGATACTTCTGATCGTGCTTACGGATTTCCCCGAAAAAATAGATCTGGCGCTCACCGTGCTTCTGGTCGTCGTTTTCTCCATTTCACACACCAATATACTGTACAACAGGATGATGCGCCGGGACGATGATTTCAGAGTCGACGTTATGGACGAGCGCAACATATCGATACGCGAAAAATCCGGTAACATCGGCAACATGGTGAACATCTCGCTGCTGGGACTGGCCACCGTCATATTCATCGCCTTCGATTACGTGTTCCCCGCCATAGTCACCGGGATCATCGTCGCCGTCCAGCCGGTGATACTCATATTTATCAGCAGGGCCATAGAAAAGCGAATGTAGTTAAGAAATTGATGCAAAGGATGTAATTGACCAATGGGAAAGAGAAGAAGATTCATCAAACGACTTTATATAGCGCTGAGGCGCGAGCTCAGGGAGCATCGCTCTTCGTTCATCACCTATATGATACTGAGAGCGCTGGTCATCGCCACACTAGTGATAACCGTGGCCAACGGCAACTATGAGAGCGCGTTTCTCTGCCTGCTCACTCTGGCGCTGCTGGTAGTACCCAGCCTGCTGCAGGTGGCGCTGAGGATAGAGCTGCCTACCATACTGGAGATAACCATACTGATATTCATATTTGCCGCCGAGATACTGGGCGAGATCTTCAATTTTTACACCATATTCCCGTTCTGGGATACGGTGCTGCACACGCTCAACGGCTTTCTGGCCGCCGCTGTGGGCTTTTCACTCGTACTGCTGCTCAACAAGAGCGAGAAGATCCTGATGTACCTTTCGCCTCTGTTTGCGGCCATCGTGGCCTTCTGCTTCTCCATGACCATCGGCGTCATCTGGGAATTCTTCGAGTTCTCGATGGACAGGATATTCCTGCTCGATATGCAGAAGGATACGGTACTGCACACCATTTCATCAGTAGCTCTCAATCCCGAAGGCGAAAACGTGCCGGTCATCATCGACGGCATAAGCGATGTGAGCGTAAATGGCCGTGAGCTTGGTCTCGGAGGATATCTCGACATAGGCCTGTACGATACCATGCAGGATCTGTTCGTGAACTTCATAGGCGCTCTGAGCTTCTCCACGCTCGGATTTCTGTTCATGAGAAACAGAGACGACAGCTCCGTCGTAGTGAAGCTCGTACCCAGAAAAAAAGATAAGGACAAGGATTACCTTGCCCGTTAAAATACCGATACCAAAAGTCTGCTACAGCTTCTTTTCAAAGCATGCCAGATATACGTCGTTTATACCTTTAAATGAACATCTGACAGTTCCTGCGCGTCTGTAGCCGTGCTTTTCGTATATGCCGCGCGCAGGCGTATTGTTCACATTGGTGTCTATCCTGAGGTAGTCGCAGCCCTTTTTCCTGCCCAGTTCCTCATAAAACGTCACCATTTCGCTTCCGTATCCTCTTCCTGAGAATTCCGGATCTATAGCCAGCGTATGAAGCACGAGCACCTTGTCGTAAGGAACATCGTGTCCCCAGTCGCACTCCGCGTACTCCGGCGCCTGCACGTTATCCATCTTCGCGGCGCCGATTATCCTTCCGTCCTTTTCATATACGTACAGCGTCCCCTTTTCCAGACCGTCCTCCGCAGTCTGCCGCGTCGGGTATATTCCTCTGACCCAGCCGACCAGCTTCCTTTCCATGCCCTCTTCCTTTCGGAGCACTGCGTCATATATCTTCATCACGGCGTCTATGTCGTCCCTATTCGCCCGTCTTATCATCCGTTATCTCTCTTCCCTCGTCTACTTCGGCCCACGGAAACACACGACCGCATCCCGGACACCTGTCAGGGCGCTCGTATTCGTCAGCCTTCGGTCCGCGCGGCACCGATCCGTAATAATGCCAGATCTTTATCAGACGGCCGCACTCAGGACATGAGTCCATCATCGGAGCGCCGCATTTTTCGCATGCCTGCTCCGGTCTGACCCTTCTGAAATCAGTCCTTACATGTCCGTTCTCGCATATCTGGGCATAAAAATTCGTCATCGCAATCATCCTTTCGTCGCTTTCACGCGTTCCATTTTACCATATAAACGTGCGCTTGTGTACAGATTCGTTCACTTGATGTTTTATGTCCTTACTTAACCTTACAACCCTCTCGCCCCCTGAGCCGCAAATTAATAACTCTTTTTTGTTTTGTAAAATATTGACATCTGACAATTTTTCATGTATGCTCAGTGTATTATTTGGTAATAAATACCATTTGAAAGTGAGCCATGCGCAGTCTATAATGAAAGGAGAAAAGTATTGAAAACAGAGAGAAAAGAGCTTAAAGACCTTGATCTTCTCGACCGCTTTCTCTTTGCCGAAGCCATAGAGGATCCGGAGACGATGGAACTGATCCTGGAGATCATCCTCGGCAGGGAGATAGTCCTCAAACATCTG
>CASESB010000068.1 GCA_949290475.1 uncultured Bacillota bacterium | reverse complement strand
TACCTCCATCATACAATCTAATATTCCCAGGGCCAGGGCCGCTTCCGCGATGGGAACGGCTCTCACGACTACGCACGGATCGTGCCTGCCCTTTATGCTGAGCGTAGTGTTTTCCTTTTTATCGAGATCGACGGAATCCTGCTCCCTGGCTATGGATGGCGTCGGCTTGAAGGCCAGTCGCGCTATGAGAGGCATGCCGGTCGTGATCCCGCCCAGGATGCCGCCGTGGTTGTTCGTTCTGGTCTTCACCTGATCTCCGTCGAAATAAAAAGCGTCGTTGTTCTGCGATCCCCGCAGGAGCGTCGCGTCGAATCCGGCGCCGAACTCGACTCCCTTTACGGCCGGTATGCCGAAGAAGATCGGTGCCAGCGCGCTTTCCAGACCGTCGTACATGGCGCCGCCGATGCCGGCGGGTATATTGAGCCCGCAGACCTCTACGATGCCGCCGACAGAATCGCGTTCCTCCATGGCCAGCCAGATCTCCTTCTGCATTTCCGTCTTTGCCGCTTCGGAGATGACAGGCATGTCCTTTTCCTTTAGAGATCTCAGAAGCCCGGCGTCGACGTTCACCGGATCAAAGGGAATGTCGTGCGCCTTGGCGATCGAATATATATGACCGCCGATCTCTATGCCCCGGCGGGCCAGAAGCTGCAGGGCTATGCCGCCGGCGATGCACAGTGGCGCCGTCATCCTGGCGGAAAAAGGTCCGCCGCCCGCCATGTTGAGGCTGTCGCCGTACCGCAGCCTTGCCGTCAGGTCGGCATGTCCCGGCCTTGGCACCGTTCGCAGAGCTCTGTAGTCTGCGGAGCGTGTATCGCTGTTTTTAATTTCAAACGATACGGTGTCGCCGGTCACGATCATGGCGCGGCCTGCATCGCCGGATCTGTCTGCCGGCGTAAGCCCGCCTGTCGGTACGGGGATGTCCGGCTCTTTTCTCTTCGTGGCGAAGATGCTCCTGCCGGGAGCGCGCCGCCTGAGAAAAGCCGTCAGCTGATCCATATCTATTTCCGTGCCGGGAGGAATGCCGCTGATGTCTGCGCCGATGGCAGGCTCATGAGAGCCTCCCCACACGGTAACTCTGATATTTTTACCTATAGTAGAGTCCATATCACACCTCATACGCCTCGCCGCCCAATGCGGCGAAGTCCTTGAAAAATTCCGGATAAGATTTGTTGACAGCCTCGGCGCCCTCTATAGTAACCGGAGCAAGGCATCCGCAGGAGGCGACTGCCGCCGCCATGACGATGCGGTGATCGTTATGACCGTATACGGTTCCGCCGTCGAGAGCCGGTCTGCCGGTAAGCGAAAGCCCCGTACCGCCGTCGGTGATATCGGCGCCCAGCTTCGACAGGAAGTCAAATACGGTGAAAAGCCTGTCGGATTCTTTGATCCTGAGCCGCTGGGCGTTTTTGATCATTGAAGTGCCGTCTGCCAGAGACATAACGGCGGCCAGTACGGGCACAAGATCCGGTATCTGTGAGACGTCGATCTCCGCGGCCGTCAGATGCTCGCCGCGGCAGCGTATGGAGGAGTCTGTGCCGAAGCTCAGTTCGGCGCCCATGGCTGCCAGGATGTCGGCGATCTCCTTGTCACGCTGCGATGAGGCAAGCTCAAGACCTGTCAGCGTGACGTCTCCGCCCAGAGCACCGCACGCCAGCCAGAAGGCTGCGTTTGACCAGTCGCACTGGATCAGTGTGCTGTCGGGCTCCGTATAGCGCTGACGGCCTTTGATGCCGTATACGGTGTATCCGGCGGGAGAAGCAGAGATGTCGATATCGATGCCGAAGTCGCGCAGGACGTCAAGCGTCAGATCCACGTATCCGGCTGACTCCAGCTTCGTCGTCAGCTCCAGCGTGCTGTCACCGTCCGCCAGCGGCAGCGCCATCAACAGGCCGGTTATGAACTGTGAGCTGATGTTTCCCGGCAGTCTGTAATGGCCGGGCTGCAGCGTTCCCCGCACGGTGCAGATCTCCTTGTATCTGCTGACTCCCGGACTTCCCGCCTCGCGGCCCATGGTGAAGCGGCAGCCGTGAAGCTCCATCTCCTCCTTGAGCGGAGAGATAGGGCGCGACGGCAGCTTGCCCGTGCCGATGAAAACGGCTTCTTCCTTCAGAACCATGGCTACGGGCAGCATGAATCTCAGGGTAGAGCCGCTTTCCTTGCAGTCCAGGAATGGCTTCGGCTTGTCGAGCTGCACGAGGCAGTTCTTCGTGGCTTCGATATCCTGTGAAAAGGACGGGATGTCGTCGGACGAAGCCGATGCGGACTGCAGCTGCGCCAGCTTGCGCGCTATGAGGACGCGGTGGGCGTGTGATTTTGACGGGGGAGCCTGCAGGCTGCCCCTCAGTTTTCCGGGGATGATCTGTATCTTCATTATACATGTATTCCTTTCAGTTGTTCGATGCCGCAGGAGATAAAGGCGTTGAGCCTTTCCGTGGGTATGGTCCTGAGCACGCATACGCCCGGACTTTGCGGGATAACCAGCGTTATATCGCCGCCGCGGACCTTCTTGTCGCTCAGAGCGGCCGCCGTCAGCTCGTCGGCGCCGTATGGACAGTCGAGAGAAAAGCCGAGCCCGCTGAGAATACTGACTATCCCCGCTGAACATTTTATTTCAGACCAGCCGAGAGCATCCGCAGCCGCGGCGACGATGGCCATGCCCGTTGCCACCGCGTGGCCGTGGCTGACGGCGTAATCGCTGCACTTTTCGATGGCGTGCGCCAGCGTATGTCCGAAGTTGAGCAGCTGGCGGTTGCCTTTTTCGCGCTCGTCTTCCTCGACGATGCTTTTCTTGACGCGGATCGCCTTTGCAGACAGATCTGTCAGGAAGCCGTGGTCGCGAATATCGGAGCAGCTCGCCACGGCCTCTATCATTGAGGGATCGCCGATGAATCCGGCCTTCAGAGCTTCAGCCAGACCGTCGAGCAGCAGGTGATCCGACAGCGTATCGAGAACGGCCGGGTCGAAGACCACCAGTGAAGGCTGCCAGAACGCTCCGGCCAGATTTTTTCCGGCTCGCAGGTTCACTCCCGTTTTGCCGCCGACCGACGAATCGACGGTCGCCAGCAGCGTTGTCGGAACCTGCACGAATTCGATACCCCTCATGTAAGCGGAAGCCGCGAAGCCGGTCACATCTCCGGTGATGCCGCCGCCGAGTGCCAGCAGCAGATCGCTCCTGGTGAAGCGGTTGTCCGCCAGATAGTTGAGGATGTCGGTGACGGTGTCCATGGTCTTGTGTTTTTCACCGCCTTCAAAAACGTATTCGCAGATGTCAAATCCGGCGGCGGCCAGGCTCTTATAAAGCGCTCCGCTTTTGCCGCCGTATAGCCCGGCGATGGTTTTGTCGCTGACGATACACAGCTTCCTGCCGTCGGTATGACTTGTGTCACCCGCACGGCTTGCGCTGTTCGTATGCTCTGCGCCGCTTGCACGGCTTGCGCTGTTCGTATGACTTGTGTCACCCGCACGGCTTGCGCTGTCCGCAAAACCTGCGCCGCCTGCACGGGCGGTCGTTTTAGCACCGCCGGCTGTGAGACCGGCCTGTGCCATGAGCTCCGCCATGCGCCCGAGAGCGCCCTCGTCCATTATCACATCATATTTTTTTGAAGCAGAAACAGCTATCCTTATCATATTCCCTGTGTTCCTTTCGTTTGCATGCTGCTTGCGCAACAGATCAGAAGATCTCGTTGTCGATCAGCGCTTTCTTTTCCCTGCCCTCGCGCAGCAGTCTTCGCAGCGTGTCATCGTCACCGGAGCTGATGGCGTCCCTGTACTGCTTCAGATTTTCCATGAGCGTGTCGATCTCCGTCACCAGGTTATCCGGGTTTTTCAGGAAGAGCTCGGTCCACATATCCTCGTTGAGCTTGGCGACTCTGGTAAGATCCTTGTAGCTGCCTGCCGAAAAGCCTTCGTGCTGCTGTGCTGTCGGGCTCTTGATATAGGCGTTGGATACCACGTGTGCCAGCTGAGACGTGAAGGCGATCCTCCTGTCATGCTCTTCGGGAGTCGTGATCTCTATATTGGTGAAGCCTATCGAGGTGAACAGGTCCTTAAGTTTGCTCATGCTCTCGATCGGGCCCCTGGTGGCGGTGAAGATCATAGAAGCGTTGTTGAACAGCGATTTTTTGGCGTATGTGAAGCCGGAATGTTCCAGACCGGCCATCGGATGACCGCCCACGAAGAGGAAGCCCTTTTCCTCCGCCAGAGGTATCAGCCTGTCGCAGACCGGTTTTTTGACCCCGCAGCAATCGACGACGACGGCTCCCGGCTTAAAAAGCTCGGCGTGCTTCGTTACGTAGTCGATCGTAGCCTGCGGGTACAGAGCTACGATGACGATATCGCACTGCGTAAGCAGATCGTCAGTCAGAGGCTGCTCGATGGCATTGACGAGCACAGCCTTTTTCACAACCTGATCCGAGATATCATATCCGTATACGGTGTTGTCCGTGTTCTGGCTTATGGCCTTGGCGAGAGAGCCGCCGATGAGGCCGAGTCCGATTATCCCTATTTCCATAAGATCACCCTATCCTCTTTATCCTCTGTATGCAAACGGCCTGATGCTGTTCACGGCCTCCATCACATCGGCAAAGGCCTCCGGCGTCAGCGACTGAGCTCCGTCGCAGAGAGCTGCTGCCGGATTGTTGTGCACCTCGATCATCAGTCCGTCTGCACCTGCTGCCGTAGCAGCCATAGCCATCGGCTTGACGAGACCGGATATGCCGGTGGCATGGCTCGGATCTACGATGACCGGCAGATGTGTCATCGTCTTCAAAAGCGGGACTGCCGCCAGATCGAGAGTGTTTCTGGTTGCCGTCTCGAACGTCCTGATGCCGCGCTCGCAGAGGATGATCCTCTCGTTGCCGCCCGCCATGATGTATTCGGCGCTCATCAGCAGCTCCTGCAGCGTGCTGGAAAGACCGCGCTTCAAAAGTATCGGCTTATCTATGCGTCCGAGCTCCTTCAGGAGCTCGAAATTCTGCATGTTCCTGGCGCCCACCTGTATCACGTCGACGTTCTCGAACAGAGGCAGATGGGAGATGTCCATTACCTCAGTGACGATAGGCAGTCCCGACTGCTGCTTTGCTTCCAGCAGCAGCTTTATGCCCTCATCCCTCATACCCTGGAAGGCGTAAGGCGATGTTCGCGGCTTGAAGGCGCCTCCGCGGTACAGCCCGGCGCCGGCTTTTTTGACCTCGCGGGCCACCATGCAGACCTGTTCCTCCGATTCTACCGAGCACGGGCCGGCGATGACCTGGAAGTTGCCGCCGCCGATCCTGACGTCCTTCGTGATCTCAACGACGGAGTCCTCGGGATGGAATTTTCTGTTCACGTTCTTGTACGGCTCCTGCACCCGCTTCACCGTTTCCACGATATCCAGCGAGTTTATGAGATCCATATCCACGGCGGAGGTGTCTCCTATGAGCCCCAGTATGGTGGCCGTCTGCCCCTGGCTGAAATGTATGTCCAGCCCCATGCTTTTGAGCCAGGCCACAAGATTGTCAAGCTGTTTCTGATCCGGGTTATCCTTTAATACAACGATCATTTTATTCTTCCTTTCTGTTATAAAAAAATCCGCAGGTGAATTTCACCTGCGGAAGATCTTACTTCTTAGTGCTTCTGATTACTGATCAGCTAAATCTTCGCAGCGAAATTCACCTTACCTCTAAAGAAAGTAAAGTAAAAATAAAAGTATTCAGCTGCAAACATTCTGTTAAGCATCACAAAACCTCGAAACAAATATTTGCTACGATTCTAACACTTAAGAAAAGTTCTGTAAAGGGATTTTTGAAAACTTTACATAAATTTCAAGGTCGGCGCGGGTCGGCAGACGTCAGTGTGGTTGTACGAAGCGACACTGCCAGGTGTTTGCAGTCGGACGCCGGCTTGTCGTCAAGCGACTGCAAAATCCTGTGGATTTGTGAATACTTCACCTTTTTGGTAAAGGGCTAGGAGCCGCATTTTCGGGGCTTTAATGGGCACGTCGCAGGGGCGGGGCCTTCAATCGTTGAAACTTTTGCAGTTGCGAGGCTGATTCGGCGGGAACAACTGCAAAATATCGCGATGACACCCATCGCGACGGCATCAATATTTACGGGGCGGATGCAAAGCCGCCCCGGGCTGTGGTGATTGACCGGAGAAGAGGCAGGGGATATAATGGTGACAGGCGGGCGGAGAGGCGTCCGCCGGAGAGGGGACGACAATGCCGAGACCTAAGAAATG